>JBELAC010000162.1:0-11136 GCA_049509215.1 Terriglobales bacterium | reverse complement strand
AAGGCTATGTATGGCCCTGCGGCAACCAAGGAAAACGACTTCGCGTTCAACTACCTGCCCAAGATCGATCGCAATTATTCCTGGGTAAACATCTGGAACGACATGTACGAAGGCAAGATCAAAGGTATCTTCGCCTTCGGCATGAATGGAGTCATGATTGGCCCTGACTCCAACAAGAACATTAACGCGCTCAAGAAAGCCGACTGGCTGGTGGTTTGTGAAATCTATCCCGACGAGACCAGTGAATTCTGGCACGCCCCCGGCATTACCGCCGAAGAGCAGAAGCAGATCAATACCACAGTCTATCGTCTGCCCGGCGCGGGCTTCGCCGAGAAAGATGGTTCCTTCACCAACTCCGCGCGCTGGCTGCAATGGAAGAACATCGCTGTCCCGCCTCCCGGACAGGCGCAGCTCGATCAGGACATTCTCGCGAAAATCTTCCTCGGAGTTCGCGAACTTTACAAGAAAGAGGGCGGCAAGTTCCCCGATCCTGTCCTGCACGCGACCTGGGCCTACACCAATCTCGCATCTCCATCGCTCGCCGAGGTCGCGAAAGAAATTAACGGAAAAGCGCTCGCCGATCTCACCGACCCGAAAACCAACACGACCATCAAAGCCGGACAGCAGCTCCCCGGTTTTGCCTGGCTGAAAGACGACGGCACGACTTCTTGCGGCAACTGGATCTACTCCGGTTCCTGGACCGAGGCAGGCGCCATGCTTCAGCGCCGTGGCACCGAGGATCCCTCTGGCCTTGGCATCTATCAAAACTGGGCGTGGTCGTGGCCCGCCAATCGCCGCGTGCTCTACAACCGCGCTTCGTGCGATCTGGATGGCAAGCCATGGGATCCGACCCGGCGCCAAGTCTGGTGGGATGATGCCAAGCAACTCTGGGCCGGCAACGATGTCCCGGATTTCAAGCCCGATTCGCCGCCCCAAGACCACCTCGGCCCGTTCATCATGAACCCGGAGGGCGTCGGGCGTATATTCATCCCGCTCGGCCTCAACGACGGCCCGTTCCCTGAGCACTACGAGCCCTTTGAAAGCCCGATCGCGAACCCGCTCCATCCCAACCAGTCGAATAATCCGATCGCGAAGAGCTACAAGACCGACATGGACAAGTACGCCAAGCCAGGTCAAGGCTACGACGTCATCTGCACGACATACCGGCTGACCGAGCACTATCACTATTGGACGAAAAATAATCCCATGAACGTCCAACTCGTTCCAGAGCCGTTCGTCGAAGTGCCGGCCCAGCTTGCCGACCGCATGGGCATTCGCGGCGGAGACCAAGTAAAGGTCTCCAGCATTCGCGGCTACTACATTGCCAAAGCCATGGTCACGCGCCGCATTCATCCGATGGAGATTGACGGCAAGGAAATGTTCCAGATCGGCATGCCGATTCACTGGGGATTCCGCGGCATCGCCGAGGATGAAGGAAAAACTGCAAAGACGCTAGCCAATCAGCTGACGCCAACCGTCATTGATCCAAACGCATACACGCCAGAGTTCAAAGGGTTTTTGGTGAAGATCGAAAAAGTGTGACAAAAGTTGCTAGTTGTTAGTTGCTGGTTGCTGGTTCGCGGAAATCAGCAACTTGTGGCTCGACACTAGCAACCAGTCACTGGCAACTCAAATGACCGATCGCAAGAACTTCCAAGCCGACCAGATCTCGGGCCACACGGGCCCGTCGCAGGGCCTCGCCATGCAGCGTGACCTCGAAGTCTGCAAGCTGATCGACACCACCATCTGCATCGGTTGCAAAGCCTGCGAAGTGGCGTGCGTCGAGTGGAATGACCTGCCGTTCACTCCGACCACCTTCGATAACACTTACCAGACGATGCCGCAGACCAGCGCCCATTTCTGGAACCTCATCAAGTTCACTGAGCACCAGAATCCTGACGGCACCATCCAGTGGCTCATGCGCAAGGATCAGTGCATGCACTGCGCAGATCCCGGCTGCCTGGCCGCGTGCCCCGCCGACGGCGCCATCGTCAAATACTCCAACGGCATCGTCGACTTCAACCAGGAAAATTGCATTGGCTGTGAATACTGCGTCTCGGGCTGCCCGTTCGACATTCCGCGCTTCAATCCGATGACGAAGAAGGTTTACAAGTGCACGCTTTGCTCGGATCGCGTCGGTCAAGGGCTCGAACCCGCCTGCATCAAGGCTTGTCCCACTGGCTGTCTGAAATTCGGCTCCAAAGACGACATGAAGTTCATCGCCAAAGAGCGCGCCAAGCAACTGCGGGATAATTTCGGGTTTCAGAACGCGGGCGTTTACGACCCTGGAGCGCCAGATGCAACCGACGGAACAGCCGGTCGTTCTGTAGGCGGAACGCATGTGATCTATGTGCTGCACGACGCCACCGATCCCGAGCGTTACGGCGGCTTGCCGAAAAATCCGACCATCCCCTGGAGTTACACGGTCTGGAAGTGGCTCTTCAAACCCGTTCTCGGAACCTTCGCATTGTTCGGATTCCTCGGCGTGATCGCGCACTACATAACCTCTGGCCCAAGGGTCGCCCAACCCGAGCCGTCCGAAAAGGGGCCAAGTCATGTCCTCTAACGCCATCGACCGCTTCGACAACGAGGCTCGAAATAAATTTGAGTCCATGGGCCGCACTACGGTCTATGTGGGAGAACTCCTCCGTCATCCCGTCTACACGCGCATCATTCACTGGTCGGTCGCGCTGTTTTTCTTCCTCGCCCTGTTCACCGGCTTCGGCATTTATCTCCCGTGGCTGTTCCGCTGGTTCACGCCAATCTTCGGAGGAGGCCCGCTCAGCCGCATCCTGCATCCCTATTTCGGCGTTGCCTTCGTCTTTTTCTTCGGATTGCAGACTCTCAACTGGCTCCGGCCCATGATCTGGACCCCAGCCGACACGAAGTGGATGCGGAACGTAAAGAAGATCGTCAGCAACGAAGAAAAAACGGATCCACCCGAAACTGGCTTCTTCAACGCCGGCCAAAAGATGCAGTTCTGGGAGATCGTCGGCGGCTGCATCGTCTTCGTCATTACCGGAATTCTGATGTGGGGCGGCGCCAGATACTTCGGACGAGTTCCCGTCGCCATCAGCTACGTTCTCCACGATATCTCGGCGCTCATCATGCTGGGTGGAATCTTCATTCACATCTACCTGAGCACCTTTGGCGAGCCCGGCACCTTCCAGGCGATGATCCGCGGCGCGGTCAGCGAAGCGTGGGCGTGGACATTCCATCCCGCCTGGTACAAAGAGGTCACCGGCCGCGATCCAGTCGAAGCTTGCGAAGAAGCCCGCCGCCGGATGAACTCCAGACAGTAAGTAACGAACCCCGCGGTCTACGACTCCGAAGCCCGCGATGCGACCGCAGTCAGGAATCTGGAGGACGTCGTGACAGGTCTTGATTGAGAAGAGCGCGGGGTTCCTGGCAAACGCCCGTAAAATCAACACTTCATCGCCGCCATCGCAGAGTGCGGACGGCCGAGCAAAAATGAAAGGATCGATTGTCTCCGAGCCGATGCTGAGCCCAGCTTGGCGATTCAGGACCGTCGCTACTTCCTAAAGTACATCCACACGGCAAGCACAACTAGAATCACTACTGTGACCCACAGCGACGAATCGCTCATTCCTGTCTTCTTGGCCATGCGCCAATTTAAGCGTGCTATCGCTGTGGACGCAAGAAAAATGCAACGGGAATTTTCGTTGTCAACAGCCATAGACCGTCCGCAATGCGATCAGACAGATGCGGCCGAATAAAGCTGGCCGATGAGTCGCACATGACCATGGCGACGGGCTCCAGACAACCGAGAACCCTCTAGCTGTCCTTGCGATATAGCAGGTTTCGCATCGCCTCCCGGCGCGCGGCATTCGCTTCGCTATCGGTCTTGCGTTGGACTGCATCCCTGGGATGGTTGGCGTCAGGCTCGGCCGACTCTTCGACAGTGCAGTCCGGGCAGCGGTTCGCGAAGCCGGGTTTGTCCGGCTTCAGCTCAAATTCTTCTCCGCACACGGTGCAAACTTTGATCGGAAAAGCCATAGCGCAAACAATAATAACGGAAGCCATCCCTCGAAATCGCGCGAAAATCGGCGAAACCTCGTCAATCACCGCGGCTGGCACTGCTCATTTCGCTCATACCGGACGTTATGCCAGTAACTCTCGAATCGCGAGTAACTCGTTGATTTTCCTCTCCCACTTACGTGCCATAGGGGATGGCCCGTGGTTGTGCCAGAATCAATTTTCGGGAGCCTTGGCTCCCGCCCTCCCCACCGAAATATTCAAGAAAAATCTGGTCAGCAGGTCCGAACTCCTATGAATAAACGTCGATCCGAACGGATGAAAGCGGTTCTCCCAATAAGAATATCGGGCTACAACGCAGACGGCACCTTCTGCGATATCGCCCATACTTTGGATATCGGCCGCACCGGCGCCCGGCTTGGCTCGATCCGCCGTCCCTTCGAAGTGGGCGAACCCGTCGTGGTCCAATATCGTCATCGAAAGGTCGAGTACAAGGTTGTCTGGACTAAGACCCTGAAACCTCACACCGACCACTGGGTTGGCCTTCGATCCATCGAGCAGCGCGATCCGTGGGGAATCTATCATTCCACCGCTTTGCTCGACGAAAATGAGTTGAGCGCAATCGGGACCGCACAATCCGCGGATGGAAATAGTGAGATTCTGCAAGCCCCGCCGCAGGAACCCCGGCGTGCGCGCGCGAAAATGAAGATGACCGCCTGCATCATGCAGCCCGGCAGCGAGACCCTGGTCGACGTTGTCAACGTTTCGCGCGAGGGTTTGTGCTTTCGAAGCGCGCGAGAGTTTGCCGCGAACACATTAGTTCGCGTCGCTGCGCCCTACACGGCGGGCGGATCGAACATCTTCGTGATCGGTCGCATCACCTGGTCGCGAGCCGCCGAGAACGCCCACGAGTACGGCATTAACTATATGAGACAGTATTCCGGCGAAGACGTTTGGGATGGAGCAAGGTAGCCTCGTCAGACTATATAAGGCAGACCTATGTAAGATAGGCCCATGCCCATCCCCGCCGAGATCCATAATCAGCGCTACATTTCGCTCGCGACCTTCCGCAAAACGGGAGTCGCTGTTTGCACGCCCGTCTGGTTTGCCGAAGACTCGGGCAGGCTTTACGTCATGACCAACCCCAAGCTCGCGAAGGTGAAGCGCATCCGCAACAACGCTCAAGCCAAAATTGCTCCCTGCACCATCCGGGGGAAGATCACTGGCCCCGAATTCCCTGCCACCGCCCGCATCCTTCCGCCCGAAGACAACGCCCGAGCGCTTAACCTGATCAAAGAAAAATATTGGCTCGCTCGCATCCCATTGCTCTGGCGCAACAGCAGCACTTGTATCGAAGTCACTCCCACTGCTGCCTGACGGCATTCATGCTCTAAGAGCTGTGCCCTTCGCATTTCAGCACGCCCAGATAAGCACTCCACGGACCGGCCGCTTCCCGGTATTGATGGGCCATCACGCGTGATATCTGGTGCAGGTGCGTCAAATCATGAGCCGCCCATGTAGCCAGCAACTGTGACAGCGTGACGGTCCCAAGCGCCGGATGCCGTCCACGCCGATCGAGATCCTCTCGCTGCAGGTTCAGCCCAGCCAGGTCGCGCAGGTTATCCGAGCGCAGGCGGGCAAACTCATCCAACAACTGTTCCAGCGATTTACCCTCGCTCTCAGCCTTGTAGCCCCAGCGATCGAACGGCTCAAACGTCCGGCTTTCGCCCGACTCCAGTACCATCCGGATTCGTGGCACCCAGTCCGTGCGCTCCCCACTCACCAGGTGCGCGACCACTTCGCGCGCACTCCAGCTGTCTCCGCCCTCATTTCGCAACGTCCATATTTCCGGTAAATCGCGCAGAAGCGCATCCAGAGCCTTCGGAGTACGACTAAGCAATGAAGTTGTTTCTGACAGCTTCTGTTCCATGTTGAGCCTCGACTCGAGGTTTCGATTTTATGCCTGATCCGCGCAATATCCGCGAAATCCGTGGAAACGAAGCTCTGCAAACGACGACTAGCGAAGGACGAACTCTCATTTACCTCCCTCGCCCGCTTTGTTACCATCAAAGGTTATCTATTAGAGCTAGTAGAGCTATGTTCATTCTGATGTTGCACTCAAATTTTTCTCCTTCGGAGGCACCATGGCTGTGAAAGTTGGCATTAATGGTTTCGGACGCATTGGCCGCAACGTTCTTCGTACCGCTCTTCACGACAAAAATATCGACATCGTCGCCGTCAACGATCTCACCGATCCCAAAACCCTCGCTCATCTTTTGAAATACGATTCCATCCTCGGCAACCTGCCCAACGCCATCACCGCCGGAGCCGACAGCATTTCCGTCGACGGCAAGACGATCAAGGTGTTTAAGGAAAAAGATCCAGCGGCGCTTCCCTGGGAATCCGTCGGCGTGCAGGTTGTCATCGAGTCCACGGGAAAGTTCACAGATGCCAACGAGGCGAAAAAGCATCTGCGCGGCAGCGTGAAAAAGGTCATCATCTCCGCGCCGGCGAAGAATGAAGATGTCACCATCGTGCTCGGCGTTAACGAAGACAAATACGATCCTGCCAAGCACCATATTCTTTCGAACGCTTCCTGCACCACGAACTGCCTCGCGCCTGTCGCTAAGGTCATTCAGGATCACTTCAAAATCATCAGCGGGACCATGACCACGATTCACTCCTACACCAACGATCAGGTCATCCTCGACTTCCCGCACAAGGATCTCCGCCGCGCCCGCGCCGCCGCGCTTAACATGATTCCCACCACGACCGGTGCAGCCAAGGCCGTCAAACTCGTGATCCCCGAACTCGCCGGGAAGCTCGACGGCTTCGCCATGCGAGTCCCCACGCCGAACGTCTCGGTGGTCGACCTGGTCGTGCTGGTCGAGAAGAAAACGACCAAGGAAGAGGTTAACGCAGCCCTCAAGCAGGCCTCCGAGACTGGCCCGCTTAAGGGCTATCTGGGATACGAGGAACAGGAACTCGTCTCCTGCGATTTCAAAGGCGACGCGCGTTCCTCGATCGTTGACGCCAAGATGACCCTGGTCGTCGGTGGAAACCTGGTCAAGGTGATCTCCTGGTATGACAACGAATGGGGATACTCTTGCCGCGTCCGCGACCTGATCAATTACATGGCAGCCAAGGGACTGTAAGCTCGTGTGGGGCGGACATTCTTGTCCGCCCAATCTCTATGCCTTAGCGTAAATGTGTGGCGTACCCGGAATTTGTGGTGTGGCGCCGGCGCCGAGCCGGCAGTTGTGGCGGGCGCCTCGCCCGCCACCAGCACTATGCAAACGAACACTCATAGATAAGGTGCCCTAATGACCAAACTTTCCATTCGCGATCTTCCCCTTAACGATCACCGCATCTTCATGCGCGTCGACTTCAATGTTCCACTCGACGACGGCCGCGTCATGGATGACACTCGCATTCGCGAAACATTACCCACTATCGAGTACGCTCTCCGCCACGGCGCGCGTCTCATCCTGGCTTCGCATCTTGGCCGTCCCAAGGGCAAGCCGAATCCGAAGATGAGCCTCAAGCCGGTAGCCGAACGCCTGCGCATGCTGCTCGACCGCGAACTCTCTCGCGGAGAAAATGTCGGGTTCTGTCCCGAGTGTGTCGGCCCCGAGGCCGAAGAAGTCGCGCTCAAGCTTGAAAAAGGGCAGGCGCTTCTGCTGGAGAATCTTCGCTTCCACCCGGAGGAAGAAGCCAACGACGAGAATTTCTCCAAGCAGCTCGCGAAGCTGGCCGACTTCTACGTCAACGACGCCTTCGGCACCGCGCACCGCGCCCATGCTTCGACCGTCGGCATCACGAAATTTGTTCAGAAGTCCGCCGCCGGCCTGCTCATGGAAAAAGAGCTCCAGTACCTGGGTCGCGCGTTGCAGGATCCCGAGCGCCCTTTCGTCGCCATCCTGGGCGGCGCCAAAGTCAGCGACAAAATTGGCGTCATCCAGAATCTGCTGACCAAGGTCGACGTTCTCATCGTCGGTGGCGGCATGGCCTACACGTTCCTCAAGGCGCAAGGCCGATCCGTCGGCAAGTCGCTCGTCGAAGCGGACAAGATCGACTTGGCCAAGGATCTGTTGCAGCAGGCGAAAACGCACAAAGTAAAATTCCTGCTGCCTACCGACCACGTCATCGCCGATCGCGTCGATCCCGCAGCCGCAACCAAAATCGTCGGCGCCGGCCAGCCGATCCCCGACAACATGATGGCCCTCGACATCGGCCCCGAAACCATCGAGGCCTTCTCGGAAGAAATCGCCAAAGCCCGCACCATTGTCTGGAACGGCCCCATGGGCGTATTCGAAATGCCGCCTTTCGCCAAGGGAACAAACAAAATCGCCCATGCCGTGGCGGAGAATCCCGGAGCTATCACCATCGTCGGCGGAGGCGATTCGGTGGCCGCGGTCAAAGCCGCCGGGGTGGCCGACAAAATCACTCATATCTCCACTGGAGGCGGAGCGTCGCTGGAATTTCTGGAAGGCCAGGTGTTGCCGGGAGTAGAAGCCCTGACAGATAAGAAGTAGTCATCAAGCTTGAAATAATCATTGCGCCTTGAATGGGCACAGGTTCAGCCGTGCCGTTCAGGCCTGAAGCAGAATTGCGGCTTAAGCCGCTGAGGTAGACGCAGCCGGAGTCGTGGCGGGTGCTTGGTCCGCCACTTGTCACCAAGCAACAGACCACTTTCTAGCCGCCATGTCTGACTTCGCAGCCCGCCTGACCTTCGCGAATCAAAAGACCGTCGAATTCCACGGCCCTGCCGACATCACGAAAGAAACCACCGAGGCCATCGTCAACGCCGCCAACTCTTCCCTGCTCGGCGGAGGCGGCGTCGACGGCGCCATTCATGATGCTGGAGGTCCATCCATCCTGGCCGAGTGCCGCCGCATCGTAGAGAAAATCGGTACGCTTCCCGCCGGCAAAGCCGTGATCACCACTGGGGGCCGTATGCCTGCGAAATTCGTGATCCATACCGTCGGCCCCATCTATCGCTCGGTGCCTCAGGTTCGCGCCCGTTCTATGGGCGTTAGCCCGGGTGCCGCACGAACCGAGCCCGAAACGCTTGCCAGCTGCTATCGCGAGTCCATCCGCCTGGCCGATGATCACGCCATCCGCACGCTCGCCTTCCCTTCCATCTCGACCGGGGCCTATGGCTATCCGGTTCACGAAGCCGCCGAAATTGCCGTGCGCACCGTACTCCAGCACCTGCCGCCGTGCGTTCAGCTTCACCACGTGCGCTTCGTCCTTTTCGATCTCGCCACGTGCGCGGCTTACATTCGTGCCGCCGAAAATATTTTCCGCGAACTACCCGCAAATTCCGCTATCTTCGAAAAGAGATCATAAGAAAGGTCATTCATGAGAAAGAAGCTGATCGCCGCCAACTGGAAGATGTACAAGACCCCCGACCAAGCCCGCGCCTTCTTCCACGACTTCATCCCTCTCGTCAAAGATCATGGCCGTGACGAAATCGTCGTCTGTCCCAACTACCTCTGCATCGACGCCGCCGTCCACGCCGCCAAGGGCACCGACGTTGCCATCGGCGCCCAGAATCTGCACTGGGAAAAAGAAGGCGCTTACACTGGAGAAATCTGCACCAGCATGATCGTCGCCGCCGGCGTCACCCACGTCATCATCGGACACTCCGAGCGCCGGCAATATTTCGGCGAGACCGACGACACCGTCAATTTAAAACTCAAGGCCGCCATCGAGGCGGATCTCGTGCCCATCGTCTGCGTCGGCGAAGTTCTCGAAGAACGCGAAGCCAAACTCACGGACGACGTTCTCCGCCGCCAGTGCCTGCGCGCCTTTCACAAGATTTCCGCCAAGAAAGCGCATAAGCTGGTGGTCGCCTACGAGCCTGTATGGGCCATCGGTACCGGTAAGACCGCAACGCCCGAAATCGCCGCCGATGCCCATGCCATCATTCGCAGCGAAACCGCGCAATCGTTCGGGGAGGAGTTCGCCAGTCAACTCCGCATCCTCTACGGCGGATCCGTCAAACCAGACAACGCGCATGCGCTGATGACCACAGAAGGAATTGACGGCGCGCTGGTAGGCGGAGCGTCGCTCGACCCCAAGTCATTCAGCGCGATCGTGAAGTATTAGCTCGAATTCTCGAGGACTTGGCCCCTGCTTCACCCTTTGCATCTTGCGAAGGGTGGGGGGGTCGTATTCTGGGGACGTGGCCATCCGCTCTCCCTCTTGTCAACCGGCGGGAAATCGTTGATGTCAGCCTGCGGCCATCCCCGCTAACCCCCGTTCTCGGTATTGGCTACTTTGAAATTTCGCGAATAGCGATAACGACCCAGACGCAAAGAAAAACGAAACCCCAAACCCCCATCCAGCGGAGATAGGTAGGGTACCAACTCTTCATCACCATGTTTGCAAATGGCCATTTCTGGCTCCATTTGGGGCTGTGCAAATATCTGTTGCGAGCATAGACGGCCACTTTATCCGGACGTATGGCGCAGAATGCACACAGCGCAGCGAAGACTATCGCAGCACCAATTCCGAGCGCAATTGGGATCACCCTGTCCATTTACGCCGCTCTTTCCGCCCTCCGCTGTTCATTGGCATGCCAGAGGGCTACCAAATCCTCTACGCTCCACAGCTGATCCGCGACGCCCGCAGCCATCGCCGGACTCATCCTCAGCGTGCGGTGAATCTTGATGAAGTTGTACGCGAAGTAGTTTAGCGCAGTCGCAGCCGCGTGATTGCCCACTACCCCGTTCTCATTCGTCTTGACCCCCATGCCCTTCGAGCGCATAATTTGGTCGCGTTCGCAGTCGGTTTTCTCCCCCTACATTCCCGCGAGCTGAGACCGATGATCGCTTTTCCGTGGGACTCCTCTCGTCGGTTCTTGTTTGCCGGAGGCTTTATGAAGTCTCTTCCCTATGTCTCTTCGCTCGGTACTTCGACCGCTTCGCGCAGCTCCCGGTTCGCCATGAAACACTTCGCGACCAGCCTTGTCTTCATCGCCCCCATTCTGGCCTTGGCCTGCGTCATCGCCCAGTCGGCCTCGTCGCAGACGTTCACCACGCTCTACAGCTTCCGCGGAGCCCCCAGCGACGGGTCTGATTCCACGGCGCCTCTGGTCATGGATTCGCTGGATAACCTCTATGGCACGACACA
>JBELAC010000161.1:0-11180 GCA_049509215.1 Terriglobales bacterium | reverse complement strand
CCCATGCCCTGCATGCGTCCTTCAACGGGTCGGTGCCGGTGACCATCATCCGCGATAGAAAAGAGCAGACTCTGACTCTCACGCTGCCGCCCAAAAAAGATTCCGGACTGCTTCACGAAGATACTCTGGAAATTCCCTACATCTCGGCTGAAACCGAACTCGCCATCCGCCATGCCAACGAACTCGCTCGCATGGCGCCTGAGTTCATGGAGAAGATTCAGCAACAGACCAAGCGAGCCTCCGAAGAAGCTCAGCGCGCGCAACAGCTCTGGCAACACCGTGGGCAAGAGCTGCAGAAACGCCTGGAGAATGAGCAGAAGAGGATGCAGCAGCGCGGCGACGAACTGCGGCATACACTGCTCGGAGGCGGCTGGGCCGAAATCTGAAGCCGTCCCCGCCCTGGTTACCAAAGTCACAGAATCCAGCAGATCCCGCCGCGCGCAGGAGGTTTTTCGTTTGAGAGATTTGCCAGCTTCAGTCGCGCGTTTTCGCTGCATTTTCCGAGCATTTTTCCGCCGGCGAGCGTCGCTCCTATAGCCGAAAAGTGGTTGGCCGGATTCCACACTGGTGCATGAGCCACTGGTTACCTGTCGCCTGCTCGTAAGTCTCGTTAATCTAGGGATGCGATGGCTTTCCGCGCCCTGCTGTTCTCGAGAAGCGAGGAGACAAATGCCGCGCTCGCGACCGCCTGCGAGCGTGCGGGCCTTCGCCTCGATGTTTCCCCGGACATCTTTTCCGCCATCAAGAAGGGTACGCAGCAAGGTTTTTCCTGCGTCATCGTCGATTGGTCCGATCAGCCCGAGGCAGGTTTCCTTATTAAGCGCGCTCGCGAATCGGGACCGAACAAGAGCGTGCTCGCCCTCGCCCTTGTGGATCGGGATCCTTCACCGGCGGAGATGCGCGACCACCGCCTCGACTTTCTCATTCATCGCCCCGTCGTCGCCGAGGAAGCTGCGGATGTGCTCACCGAAGCGATGCAGAAGATGAACCCGGCGAGCGCAGAAGACGCGTCAGCGTCCCCTGAGGATCACGAGCCGCAAACGAACGCCGCTTCAAATCATGGATCACCGGAAGCAGACGACAGTGCGGCGCACGACGCGTCCGTTCCGGCGGACATCCGTTCTGACGCCGCTCCCGATGCCGAAGCCGAACCGCCTGAAGCGGAGTCTTATGCGCCCGCCAGCCGTTTTACTCTGCGTCATGCGTTCGCCGCCGCGCTGGTACTCACGGCCGCATTTTCGCTGTGGAATGCCCGCGACGTCATCGCCTACCTCGCCCGAACTCCCGAGGGCAGAGGCAATGTCCTGCGAGAATCGGTGGCGGCGCTTTTCTACTTCAACCCATCGGACACAACGCCCGTCCATTCCGTAAAGACCGAAGCCGGGCACGAGGATAGTTCGCAGACTGCTGCCGCCAATGCAGCCGCGCCCGTGCCGCAGATTTCGGTCGTGGAAGACGAGCTGACGCTGGATGATTCGCATGTCCAATTGCGCAAGCCCGCAGATTTTCCACTCCCTGAGCCCGTATACGATCATCCCGCACGGCAGCCCGTTCGAGCGCAAAACACGATCCCGGAGAGCATTCGCAGCTCGGCTCCTATCACGCAGCCCGTGGTTGTAACCGTAAACCCGGCGCAGATGATGCCGGTGTCGGTGCCCATGCCTCCGTCCCCGCCCATGCAATCGGTCAGCGAACCGGTCGCTCTGAGCGAACAGGCTGAGCGTGCGTTGCTGGTTCAGAGCGTGGACGCTACATATCCACCCGAGGCGCTCGTGCAAAAGCTGGGCGGCTCCGTGATTCTCCAGGCAATCATCGGCCGCGAAGGCAACGTCGAGGACTTGAAGATTGTTCGCGGAAACTTCCTGCTCGCAAAAGCGGCGATTGCCGCAGTTCGGCAATGGCGATTCCAGCCCTATTCCGTCAGCGGCCACGCGGCCCGGACGATCACCTCGATCACGGTGAATTTCACCGTCCCGCAAAGCTGAGTTCCCGGCCAACCTGCCCGCACCAACCTGCTTTTATCAGTGGTGATCGTGGTGTTCGGGCTCTTCGCTTGCCGGGGGAGCCTCCGTGCCCGTCGATTTCTTCCAGTAATCCTGCACCGCGGGCGGAAGCTTTTCTATATGCGAGAGAAACGCCGTGACTTTCCAAGTGTCCGCGTCGGAAAGCGTTTTGTCCCATGCGGGCATTCCCGCGTAGCGCACGCCATTGTGAATCACGTAGAAGATGTGCCATTCCGGATCGTCATCCGGCTCCATAATCAAATTGGGAGCAGGCGGATAAAACGCCCGTCCAAACTCAACTGGCTTCCGGTCGAGCCCTCCATGGCAACCGGCGCAATTCATCACAAAGATCTTCATGCCGCTGATCAGGTTCTCGTCGGTCGGCGGCTGCGGATTGTTCATATGCGGAGCGTGACGGTCGACCGAGCTATCCAGCGCGCTCATCGCGAAATGGCTTTCGGTCTGCGACGGCGGAGTATTGGCGCGCGTGGGCAAGAATCCGAGCAGGGCAAGTCCGATTCCGGCCAGCAGCAAAACCACGATGGCGAAGACAATCCCAAGAATGAAGTTGCGCATTGTGATCTCCGATCGATCCTTTCAGTTCCTGACAATCTTCCCTGACAACTTTTCTCGATCAGTCCTATCTGATGCGAAATTCGCCGTCAGGTTTGTGGGCTCGCATTCCCCGGCAGCACGCCCCATGCAGTCAGGTTCAGAGATTCGATTCAATTGTATGCGGTTTGCGATCCGGTGTAAGTGCGGTTGCGGTTGCTCACGGCGTTTCAGTAAGCGTGCAAACGCCGCGCCTCGCGCACCAAGTCGCTTACCTTGGGCAAGAAGAATTCCTCCTGCGGCGGAGAAAACGGCACCGGCGTGTCGAGCGACGTCAGCCGCACGATCGGTCCATCGAGCGAGTCGAACGCTTCTTCGTTGATGATCGCGGAAATCTCTCCCGCCAATCCTCCCGTGCGAGCGTGCTCGTGCAGAATGATGACTTTATTCGTCTTCTTCACGGTCGCGGCAATTGCCTCGCGATCGAGCGGCGAAACCGTGCGCAAATCCACGACTTCGATTTCGATTCCTTCTCTACTTAAAATCTCCGCCGCCTCGAGCGCCACATAAAGCATCGCCGCATACGTGATCACGCTCAGATGCCGTCCTTCGCGCGCCACCCGCGCCTTGCCCAGCGGCACGATGTAATCGTCTTCCGGAATTTCTTCCTTGATCCGTCGATAGAGATACTTGTGCTCGAAAAAAATTACCGGATTGTTATCGCGAATCGCCGCCTTGATCAGCCCTTTCGCGTCGTACGCCGTTGCCGGACAGACGACCTTCAGCCCCGGAGCGTGCACAAACCACATCTCCGGATTCTGCGAATGAAACGGCCCGCCATGCACGTTCCCGCCGCTCGGCCCGCGAATCACCATGGGCGCCGGAGCTCCCCAGCGGTAGTGCGCCTTGGCCGCCATGTTGACGATCTGATTAAAGGCGCAGCCGATGAAATCCATAAACTGAAACTCGGCCACCGGACGCATCCCCGTGAGCGACGCCCCGAACGCCGCGCCCACAATCGCCATCTCGGCAATCGGAGTGTCAATCACGCGCTCCGCCCCGAACCGGTCAATGAACCCCTCAGTGACCTTGAACGCCCCGCCATACACGCCAATGTCCTCCCCCAGACAGAAGACGGACGGGTCGCGCTCCATCTCCTCCCAGATTCCCTGGCGGATGGCCTCCAGGTAAGTAACAGTCGGCATGAGCGCGAGTGTAGCAGAGGAGCAGATTCACGCAGGAGCAACCAGGTTCACGCTGGGACAGCCGCCCTCGTCTGTCCAGTGCGGTGAAACCGCGCAGGACCTTAATACGCCCCGCTGAAAGAGCGGCCCTTCAGGGACGCGTTAGTCTCCATGATGGTTCAGCCGTGTCTCCCACCTGACGGCCAACCTGAACGCAGAGGATTGAGCGCCCCCAATGCCTTTCGTGTGCTCTCCCTAAGTCGTTGAAAAACAAATATCTTACAATTAAGTCCTTATTTCTCAAAGATCTGGAAGGAGTCATCTCCCGACCCCTCCAATCCCAGCAATTGAAAATCAGCGAGCAGAGAACTAAGCCATTATGATTCAATGATATAGAGAGATTTTCACGATCGCGAACTTCGCGGAGAGCAACCATCCCTAAGTCCTTATTCCTCAAAGACCTGGCAAAAAACTCACGCTAAGTCTTTGATTCTAAAAGATCGAACGCAGGGGTTTCTATTACTGCCCAGTAAACACCCAATTCTTCCATCACGCGGTCGCAAACAGCGAGCGACGAACAGCGAACAAGCCTGCCCTGAGCGAAGTCGAAGGGAGTTTCCGCGTCACACGAGCATATCGCTTACAATTCCCCTTCCCGGATTTCGAACTCCAGATTTTGGAACCTATGACCATCGCGGTTCGTTCTTTTGCCAAGATCAATCTCGGGCTCTACATCGGCGCGCCGCGCGCGGACGGGTTCCATGACCTGCGCACGGTCTATCAGACGATTGCCCTGCACGATGTAATTCGTGTCGGCGTCTCGCGCGGGAAGGGGATTGAGATTGTTTGCAAGTGTGACGATCCGAGGGTTCCGCTTGATTCTTCCAATACCTGTTATCGCATCGCGGCCCTCGTGATGAAGGAGCTGGGCGCTTCGGGCAAAGTCACCATCGAGATCGAGAAGCGCCTGCCGGTCCAGGGAGGAATGGGCGCGGCGTCGTCGAATGCGGTCGCCACGATGTCCGCCCTGGAACGCGCGCTGGGCCTGCACAGTCGCAGCGCTGGCGCGGGACGACGCAGCCAGCTGCGTCTCTACACCGACGCACAGCGGCTGCGGATTGCCGCGCAGGTGGGATCGGATTTGCCGCTGTTTGTGATTGGCGGAACCGTGCTCGGCGTCGGCCGAGGCGAGGAAGTTTATCCGCTGCCGGACTTACCTTCGATTCCGATGGTTATCGTAACGCCCGAGATCGGCGTCTCGACGCCTCGCGCCTTTGCGGATTGGGATGCGCTGGTGCAAAAGGACGAATTGACGCACTCCAGCTCGTCCGATAGACTGTTTGAGGTTGGCTGCGCGCTGTCGGCGTGGCTGGCTGAGAGTTCACGCAACACCGGTGCTCCTGCAAAAGTCGGGAGCCGGGCCGGGAGCCTGCTTTCCGACCTTGTCCGTACCGGGATTGAAAACGATTTCGAAAGAGTCGTCTTTCCGCAATCTCCCGAACTGCGAGACATAAAACGTGCGCTGGAGCGCGCCGGGGCCGGTTACGCTTCGCTCTCCGGATCAGGCTCAACCCTGTATGGGTTGTTCCGGTCGGCGGCTGAAGCCGTGGCGGCGGCAGGGCGTCTGCGAAAGCAAGGCCTCAAAGCCGTAGCGACGCGGACGTTGACGCGCCGGGGGTATGGGAGCCAGTTGTTGGTCGGCCGTCGCTAGTTGTTGGTTGGGAGAAAGAGAGTTCAAGTTTGTTGTTTGCGGGCAGGTTGGATTTGGGCATACTAGTCACCGACCAATATCCACAGGTTTTTGGGCCGTCGACTAATGGTAGGTCAAGTGCCTTTGGAGCACTTTGTCTAGGTTCGAATCCTAGCGGCCCAGCCAGAAATCCAGTTCTCAGTTCCCCGTTCTCAGTTCTCAGCGAGAACCGGAGCCAAAACCGAGAGCTGAGAACGAACAACTGAGAACCCAAAATGGCTACTGCGACAACGACTGCGGAGAAGATGGAAAAAAAGCCCACTCCGGACGAGAAGACAGAACGCAAGCCTCAGCGGGCGCGCGTTGACGACCGGTTCAAGATCTTTTGCGGTACAGCCAACGAGGCGCTCTGCGATGAGGTTTGCGCGTTTCTTGGGTTGACGCGCGGCCAGGCGCTGGTGACGCGCTTCAAGGATGGCGAAGCGTACGTACAGATTCAGGAGAATGTACGCGGTGCCGACGTTTTCGTGATGCAGCCCACCTGCCAGCCAGTGGACATGCATCTGATGGAATTGCTTTTGATGATGGACGCGCTGAAGCGGGCGTCGGCGCGGCGGATCACGGCGGTAATTCCGTATTTTGGGTACGCGCGCCAGGACCGCAAGGACAAACCGCGCGTGCCGATTTCGTCGAAGCTGGTCGCCGATCTATTGACGACGGCGGGTGCGGACCGGGCGCTGGTCGTGGATTTGCACGCACCGCAGTTGCAGGGATTTTTCAATATTCCGGTGGACCATCTATTCGCGTCTCCGGTACTGGTGGATTATTTCAGGAAGCTGAGCCTGCCTGACCTGACGGTGGTTTCGCCGGATGCGGGTGGTGTGGAGCGTGCGAGATTTTTCGCGAAGAAGATGGATGCGGCGCTGGCGATCGTCGATAAGCGGCGCGTCGAGATGAACGTTGCGGAAGTGATGCACGTGATCGGCGATGTCGATGGACGTACTTGTCTGATCATTGACGACCTGATCGATACGGCGGGGACGCTGGTGAAGGTGGCGCAGGCCTTGAGGGCGAATGGCGCGGGTACGATTTATGCGTGCTGCTCGCACCCGGTGCTTTCGGGGCCGGCGGCGGACAACCTGATGAACTCGCCGATCAGCGAAGTGGTTGTGACGAACACGATTCCGCTCGGTGAAGCGGCGCGGAATTTGCCGAAGATTAAAGTGCTTTCGATTGCCGGGCTGATTGGCCGGGCGATTCAATCGATTCACGAAGAGACTTCGGTCAGCAGACTTTTTATCTGAGAACGGTCGTTGGTAGCTGGTCTTTGGTCGTTCGCGATTTGCCGTTGAACTGACAGAGCCTGCTAACGACGAACGACCAAAGACGATTTTGATTTAACTAAGGACGGAAACAGAATTATGGCGACAGCAACGGATATCAGCATTCTGGAAGCGGAAAAGCGCGAGCCGGGCAACAAGAACTCGGCTCGGCGCGTGCGCGTGGGCGGGAAAATTCCAGCAGTGGTTTACGGCGCGGGCAAAACTGCGGCAGCGGTCGCGGTCGATCCGCGGCAGGTTCTGCGGATTTTGCGCTCGGAGAGCGGGCACAACACGATTTTCGATCTGGCGCTCGACAGCGATCGCGTGAAGGCGATGATCGTCGATTGGCAGTTTGAGCCGATCAAGGGGAAGTTGCTGCACGTGGACCTGCAGCGCATCGCCATGGATAAGAAGCTCACCGTTACAGTGCCGATCGTCCTGAAGGGCGAAGCGGCGGGCGTGAAGCAGGAAGGCGGCATCCTCGAACAGTTGCTGCGCGAGATGGAGATCGAATGCCTGCCGGTGGATATTCCGAAGTCGATTGAAGTGGATATCAGCCACCTGACGTTTGGCGTGGAAGTGCGCGTGGCAGACCTCCCGCACAGCGACAAGCTGAAGTTCCTGACGGACGAGAACCAGATGATCGCTCACATCACTTCGGTGAAAGAAGAAGTGGTTGCGACACCTGAGGCTGTGGCTGCGGAAGCGGGCGCTGTTCCGGCTGAGCCCGAAGTCATCAAGAAGGGCAAGCAGGAAGTTGAGGGTGAAGAAGCGGCCGAAGGCGATAAGGGCAAGGCCAAGCCCGAAAAGGCTGAAAAGAAGGAAAAGAAATAGAGCTTGTGTGGGGACGGGGTGGAACCCCGCCTCCACACATGCTCATGGACGGCAGCGTGAAACTGATTGTCGGTTTGGGCAACCCTGGAATCGAATACCAGTTCACGCCCCACAATCTCGGGTTCTTGACGATCGATCGGATCGCCAACGATTTAGGGATTGAGGTTCGGAACCGGCAGTGCCGCGCACTGACGGCGCGGGCCGTGATTGCGGAAACGCCAGTGCTGTTGGCCAAGCCGGAAACCTACATGAACCTGAGCGGGCTTTCGGTGCGGGAACTGGCGGCGGAACATCAGGTCGATGTGAAGACGGACCTGATCGTGATTTACGACGAGCTGGACCTGCCGTTCGGAACGATTCGGATCCGGCAGCGGGGAAGTTCGGCGGGGCACAACGGGATGGAATCCATTCTGGGTGCTCTGGGAACGGATGAGTTCCTGCGGATTCGCATGGGAATTGCGCCGGACTACAAGGTCGGAGATGGCGCGAAGTATGTTCTAGCGCCGTTTCGTAAGGCGCAGGATAAAGTCGTCAGTGAATTGCTCGATACAGGAGCGCTGGCGGTGAATGTGATTTTGAAGGAAGGTCCGGCGGTGGCCATGAACCGGTTTAATCGCAAGAATGAACCGGAGGAGCCGGCGGCAGGAATGTAACCCTCCCGCCTTTTCGCGGGGAGAGTTTTTGCAGAGAAGATCTGGAGATCACGAATGAATCGTAACTATGAATTGATGTTCATCGTCCGCCCCGACATGGTGGAAGAAGATCTGAACAAGCTGGTTTCGACGCTGGAGTCGACGGTGACGACCGCGGGCGGCACTGCCAAGACGGAAGTCTGGGGCAAGCGGCGGCTGGCTTACAAGGTCGCGAAGTTCAACGACGGAATTTTCGTGCTGCTCATGATTGAGGGTACGGGCGCGATCATCCACGAGGTCGAGCGGCGCCTGCGAGTGACTGAGCAGGTGATCAAGTTCCTCAGCGTGCGGACCGACGAAGAACTGAAGCGGCTCGACAAGATCAAGAAGCTGCGGGACGCGAAGAAGAAAGTAAGCGCGGCTCCGGCAATGGCTGCGCCTGCTCCGGTCACGCCGGAAGCGGGGACGGAAGCAGCGCCGGCACCAACAACGGTGTAAGTGTGGAGCGGGGCTTCGCCCCGCCGGGAAGGGGCCAAAGCCCCGTCCCCGCACGATCAAAATCTGAAGGCTTTAAGGAGCACTATGGCAGAAGAAACGAAAGCACCAGAAACTAGCGGCGGCGGCGCGGGGCGGCCTGAGGGTCGGCCTGATCGTGGCGGCGACCGTGGTGGACCTCGCGGTCCGCGTCCGGCCGGTGGGCCGGGTGGTCCCCGCGAAGGCGGCCGCAAGTATTTCCGGCGCAAGAAGGTCTGCAAGTTCTGCGTCGAGAAAATCGAAGCGGTCAATTACAAGGATGTGCGTCTGCTGGCGCAGTTCATCGCCGAAAGCGGCAAGATCACGCCACGGCGATTAACGGGCGTGTGCACGCCGCACCAGCGCCGGCTGTCGAGGGCCATCAAGCAGGCTCGCAATATCGCTCTGCTGCCTTTTGCGGGACGCGCGCAGTAAATCGAAATTCGTCGTTGGTCGTCAGTCGCTCGTCGTTCGGGTTTCCAGGTGAACGACAACTGACTGTTCCGAGATTTGCGGGAGACCAACGACCAGCGATTCACGACCGATTTCACACAACGGAGTCATTGAAATGGAAGTCATTCTGAAAGAAGATGTGCCCAAGCTGGGCAATCGCGGCGAAGTAGTGAAAGTCGCCGAAGGATACGGGCGGAATTTTCTCCTGCCCCGCAAACTCGCCATCGAAGCCACGGTCGCGAACAAGACAGTCATCGAGCAGATGAAGGCTGCGGCGGTGCGGCGTTCGGCGAAAGAGAAGTCGGAGGCCGAGGCGCTGGCCAAGCAGTTCGACGGCCTCGAAGTGTCGTTCACCCGCAAGTCGGGCGAAGGCGATCAGCTCTTTGGATCGGTTACGGCCAGCGACATTGCGGAAGGTCTGGAGAAGAAGAGCTTCCACATCGATCGCCGCAAAATCCAGTTGCACGAGCCGCTCAAGACGATTGGCGAGTTTATCGTGCCGATCAAGCTGCACAAGGACGTCACCACGCATTTGAAAGTGATTGTCGGCAAGGAAGAAGTCGCGGCAGAGTAGGTTTGGAATTGCGATGGAGGGACGGGCGGCCTCGCCCGTCCTGTATTTTTCTTTCTCTAGTTAAGAATCGTCTCGTGCCCCGAAAAATTCCTCTACCTTCCGCAAATCCGTTGTCTTCGCGTAGTTCGGCAGGCTCTCGATAAATACCCGGCCGTAGGATTTCTTCAGGATGCGGTTGTCGAGCAGGGCGAGCAGCCCGCGATCGTGGAGCGACCGAATCAGCCGTCCGAAGCCTTGTTTCAGCGTAATCACAGCACTGGGAACCTGATAATCGCTGAAGGCATTGCCACCAGCGGCATCGATGGCTTTTACGCGCGCCGCTACGATCGGATCGCTGGGAACGGCGAACGGCAAGCGATCGATGATCACGCAGCTCAGCTGCTCGCCCTGCACATCAACACCTTGCCAGAATGACGACGTGCCGAACAGAACGGCGTGTGGCGTCAGGCGGAACTCTTCGAGCAGCGCGGATTTTGGCGCGTCTCCCTGCTTGAGCAGGGGGAATTCGATGATGCCGAGCAGGCGGTCGTAAATGTCGTTCATCTGAGCGTAGCTGGTGAAAAGTACAAAGGCGCGGCCGCGAGTAATTTCAAGCAGACGGCGAATCACGTCAGCAGCCTGCGCGGTGAATTGCGGCGTGCGCGGGTCGGGCAGGTCGGGAGGGACGTAGAGAATCGCCTGGCTCGCGTAATCGAAATGCGAAGGGACGACGAGTTCGTGCGCGTGGTCGAGGCCGAGGCGCTGCCGAATATATTCAAAGCCCCCGCCGACGGCGAGCGTCGCGGAAGTGAGGACGGCGGTCTCCAGCTTTGACCAAAGGCATTCGCGCAGAATCTGGCCGACTTCAATTGGTGTGGCCTGGAGATAAACGTTGGTGCGGCCGCTCGCGGTTTTGTCGTCGGATGACTTTCTCCGCGCGGCTCCTCCGCGAAAACCGCGGCGCTCGATCCAGAAGACGGTGTTCGGGTTCTCGTCTTCCATCAAAAAGCGGAGCTGCACCTGCAATTGCTGCGCTCGCCGCGCCAGAGTGAAGACTTCGTCCGGCTTCTGCGGAAGCTGCTCAAACTCGGCTGCCAGACGCATCAATGCCTGGTTGAGCGCGAGAAATTCTTCGCCGTTTTCTTCCAGGAACTCGCGGCGCGTATCGAAGGCGAAGCGGCCTTCCTGCGCAGGCAAGAGCGAAAAGAATAACTGCGAGCGCTCGCGCAGCGACTGGATCGCGCCCGACATCTGCGGCGTGTAAAGCTTTTCGCGCCGCAGGAGATTTTCGGTGTCGCGCGCGAGTTCATCCATGCGCAGGTTACTGACGGAGATGCCGAAGTAGTTGCCGGCGACTTCTTCCAGTTCGTGGGCTTCATCGAAAATTACTGCGCCGGCGTCGGGGAGAACCCCGGCGTCGGGCGCGCCTTCGGCCTCGAGTTTG
>JBELAC010000160.1:0-11333 GCA_049509215.1 Terriglobales bacterium | reverse complement strand
TCATTTTCTCCTCCGGCAGCGCGCCCTCGCGCAAGAAAGAGATGTGGGAATCCCCCGAGCTTCGCGGCCAGCGCCCGCGACCAATAACACCCTAACGAATCTGCAGCGAGGACCCGGCCCGATCCTTGATTGATTAAGCTCTCCCGCAAAGGGATTCTTTGTATCTTTGAGGTTCCCCGGTTGGCTCCGACGTTCGCGTAACACTCTGACCGACTCCGGTCCTGAACACATCCCAACATGCAGTATTTTTCGGCTACCGCGGAAAGGGGGCGAGCGAATAACACGTTCGTGGTATTGGAAGCTTCGGCTTGCGCGTGGGAAGCAAGATGCTGGATCAGTATCAATTTTGAGCCCACGTAGGGCCTTGGGCGCTAAGGGTTCGGCTGCCGTGGGGCCAGGCGGGTTCACGCCGACTGATGCATGCGCGTTCATAATAAGGATCGACGTACCTGCATCCAGAGGCTTGGGGAAGGCATCCGGGTCAGTAAAGTCGAGGCGGGCGTCCCCGTCAGGAAAGCCATAGTCTCGGCCGGAGCGGTGGTGCGACATCCTCGACTCTCCTTTGCTGCAGATATCCATCGGGACGGGCCGCTAAAAAGCGTCCTTTTGCTCGACTGTGCCGGTGCATGAACTGCTGCTCAATTGTTATTTCTGACTGCGGTCGGCGCGATGAACGCATCAGACCAGAAACGCGGTCACGACACAATTAGACGAAGGTATAGGAGATGCCTTCATATCGGTCGATGCGGCAGCCGGAGTTCGTTCATGCAGTCCGACGGTCAGCCCATTTGCCAGTCTCGCCGACGCCTCCACCGCGAGCCTCGCCTGCTATCGACCGAACAGTCCCGTCACCGCGCTGATGGACAGCGACAGCCATGTGCACCCAGTCCGATTAAATCGAACTGCACAATTCTTCGTTCATCACACCTGCCGCTGGGAGTGATTAAGCCAGAACCCCGGCGTCGAGACAATTGGACGATAGTATCGGTCGATCTTTTTATCCGCCGGCGCGAAAGGAAAGCCGATGCGTCGGCGATCATTCCTATGCATCGAATCCAGATCGAGCAGATTGCCGACCACGACCTCGGCGCCCATTTCGGGCAACGCCTGCGCGTGCTCACCTTCATTCTCGCGCCATTGCGCGCACTGCTGCCGTACTTTAAGAGCCGTTCGGTGATTGCACGACCAACGCGCCGACGCGACCCGCCGCGCCATTGACCGGAATGGAACTTGCCATGTTCCTTACTCCTGAAGCTTGTCGCGGGTCCGGCGCCGATCAGGTTGGTCACGACCTTGAGGTTGCCGTGTGTAGCTGCCGACTACATACAAATTGCGCTCCGCGGCCCGGAGCGGACCTCGGGTTAGGCGTGGCGTCATAACACCGCTTACGATCGCGACCCGCGTGCTGGGGATTCTGGACGGCCACGTCGTTTCCTCTTCCTCGTCGCCTTTTTGTAAGCGTTTTGGCGGAGGTAAAGCACCGCGGAACAGGCAAGGAGGACCACGAACCCAAGCCACAGCAAACGAAAAACAACCTCGAAGGTCCGTTCGCCTTGATTGAGGAACCGATCCCAGGGAATGAAAGTTCCGCCGCGGTAAGGAAGTGGGGTTCACTTCCAGACACTCGTCTTGTGTAATCGGAGTGTCGGAGTGTTCGTTCAAAGCCACTCTTCAGCAACTGTTTTCCAAGACCGGGGTCCGTACGCGCAGTCAATTGGTGCGTCGTCTTGCAACAACATCGGGATCAGCTTTAGCACGCAAACTGCGGCGATTCCGGATTTAGTTCCACCGGTAAAATAAGGTCAGCCGGAACAACGAACTCGGTTATTCCTCTTGGGAACGCACCCAGAGGTCCACAGAGAGGGACTTGGTGAGAGTCGCCACCTTCAACATTAACAACATTAATAAGCGGCTTGATAACCTCTTGGCTTGGTTGGCCAAAGCGGAACCGGACGTGGTCAGTCTCCAAGAGCTCAAGACGGAGCAGGGGGCCTTTCCCGTGAATGCCCTTCGAGCCGCCGGATACGAAGCAGTCTGGCAAGGGGAGCGTTCCTGGAACGGCGTGGCCATTCTCGCGCGAAACTACGCTCCCGTGCTGACCCGCGCCGGATTGCCGGGAAATCCCGAAGATCACCAAGCCCGCTACATCGAAGCGGCGGTTCAGGGAGTCCTGATCACTTCCATCTACCTTCCCAACGGGAATCCGCAACCTGGACCGAAGTTTAACTACAAGTTGGCCTGGTTTGAGCGCCTCATCGCCCATGCCACAGAACTCATGGCGAGCGGCGCCCCCGTGGTGCTGGCCGGTGACTACAACGTCGTGCCGACACCGCAGGACATCTATCCGACTCGATCGTTGGATAACAACGCGTTAATCCAACCCGAGAGCCGACAGGCCTTTGCGCGTTTGCTGGCTCAAGGCTGGACCGACGCCATGCGGAAGCTACATCCGGACGGGCCGCTCTGGACATTCTGGGATTACAAATTTGAACGGTGGCAGAAGGACAAAGGCATGCGACTCGATCACTTTCTGCTCTCACAGAATTTGTCGGTCCGGCTCGTGGACGGCGGTGTTGACGGATGGGCGCGTGGGCAGGAAAACGCGAGCGACCACGCGCCAACATGGATCACGCTCGATTATTAGATCAAAGTCGACGCTCAATCGGCTGGACGAATTGAGAACTAGAAAGGCGGGAGCCACCGCATTTCTCACTCTTCCGGCGATCTAGCAGTGACTCCGCGATTGCCCAACGCATGCGACTGCCTCTCCGAGTGCGAGGGACAGCCATCGAGAGGTCAGTGTCGGTACAATTTCGGTACAACTGCTTCGGACTCCGTTTATTTTTTTGGGGCCACCGCAAATCCAACACTCCCGAGCTAGCAACGAAGGTGCAACGTTTCACCACACTCGTCTCCCTTTGAGATGTAGTCGCAAATGAGAATGGTCAAATCGTCATCCTGTTTTCCCGACCATTGGCGAACAGAAGTAATGATCGAGTCGGCCGCCATGGCGGGGGATAGCTCTCGAGTTCTTGTCAGCAGATCGCAAAATGCATTGTGACCGAAAAAATCTCCTGCAGCGTTGGAGGCCTCCACAAGCCCGTCTGTATACATCACGATTCGATCATCGGTTTCCAATTTGTGGACGGCGGTGGAGTACGACGCAAAATCGAACGTCGCGAGCATCAAACCATTCTCTTCAATTGGGGTGACGCCTCCATTCCTCACAAGCAACAGAGGCGGGTGCCCTGCGGCGGAGTATCGCAGTTCACCGGATTCTGAGTTCAGGTGGACATACGCTGCTGTAACGAACTGATCTTGCGTGTTGCCCAACAGAGCCGAGTTCATGCCCGACAGGAAGCGGCATGGAGCATCGGCAACCGCTCGTTGCGAAGCTGCCGCCAGCTTGACCATGGCGGCGATCAGGGCGGCGGGAACCCCGTGCCCTGACACATCGGCGATCAACAATCCAACCTGATGGTCATCCGCGATGATGTAGTCGTAAAAATCGCCAGCCACTGAAGTCATGGGCACATAGCGAGCCGCTACCCGGAAGTTCGTGGAAGGCGGAAATTCGCTGGGCAGAATTGATAACTGAATACGACGGGCTACCTCCAATTCCTTTTGGATCTCCTTCAACTGTCGATCCCGCCGCAGAGTACTTCTGGCGGCAACATAGCCCAGAGTGCTGAGAAACGCGGCAAATCCAAACGGCTCGAGCAGAGGCAAGGAAGTGTGGAAGAATTGAGCTGAATTTTGCCAAACCACCAAACCTACGAAGATCAGTAGGCCCCAGCGGATCACACCGAAATCGGCAGCCTCAGGGGCCATGCTCTGAGCAGAACCGCTCGCCATGAAGCGTATGAGAAAGAATCCCGACGCGCTTATGACGGCGATGCTGGTTATTCGCTCGTAATGGGGCGAATCGCCGAATAGAAGGGTGACCGCGGCGAGTAAGCAACCGAACCCAACCGCCGCGTATCCAACTACCCGCTCAAATCGTCTTGGCAGACCTATGGAGATGAAGAACAACAATGCGGGAATTAGAGTGACGTGATTGACGGCTCCACGCAGGCGCGCGTAGAAGGTCGCACCCTGCGCCATCATTGCAAGTATGGGCGACGAAATCCACAGGCGGAGCCCGTACAAGGCGGCAAACAATGCGAAGCAGATGAGGAGTGAGTCGCGCTGGCGTCGGAGAACGGCAAAGGCAGCGGTCACCATGCCGACAGCGGCGAAGGCCGCACCTAAGAATAGATACGGAGCGTCACGCCGGAATGCGGTCAAGACCTCCTCAGCACTCATCTCAAATGCTCCACCACCCCGTCAGATAACGCCCAAGTACGCTCACTCTCTTACGTGGCGGCTCATTTCAGGTTTCTAGCCGGCAGCGCAAAAGTACGGTAGCTCATCGCATCGAGCGGCTTGCGTGGCCTCGCCGGGATTTGGAGCGAGTGGTGGCCTGATTCGCCCATTCCCATTCTGCAAGCCAGTTTCTGGAGCATCTCCCTTCACATTGGAATTCCGACATTCTTCCGCCGCATTGCGGGCAGACCAAGTTAATGATCGACGAGATGACGCTCGTGTTCGATTCGCCCGGTAGTGTGTCAAGAGTTTTCATAATCGTTCTCCTATCCAGAGATCCGGCAAATGCGCGAGGGGCAGACGCAGACCACAAACAACGGAAATGTGCCGCGCGGGTCTTCTACGCTCTCGGGCGCTCCGAACTGGTTGGCTGCGGAGTCCGTCTCGGCCGGCAAATGCCTGCCGCCTCGCTACAAGATGAGAATGCACGCGCAATGCCAATACCGAACAAGGGATAAGGGCCGAGAACGAAGCGGTTCCTGAGTGCGCGTATGCCGAATGTCACAACGATTGCCCTGCATTAGGCATGGATGCCCGGATGTGGGCGCAACTTGAGCGTTGTGCATTGACCGTTAGAGAGAAACGCCTTGCAAAGATATGTAAAGTCAGCTCGCCGAGATTCTAGCTCGCGTCTCGACGCTTGGCATGTCGATTGCGTTCCAACACGGATGTAAGAACAAGCTCCTGACTTGTTAACCGTTATTCCTGATCCGGATTGCTGGACCATTGCTCGATGAGCAGGAGCGCGAGGAGTGAAGGATGCAGAGGCTAATCGTTGTAGTCACTTTTTGTTTACTGACGTTGGCGGCTCTTGGCGAGTCTACATCCAAGTATCAAGTAGGCATGATTACTGACGTCAGGGCTCGTCAAGTTGCGAGCGATAGTGCATCTGATGCCACCAGTTATGACGTATCGGTCAAAGTGGGCGGCACAATTTACGTGGTCTTGTACACGCAACCGTTGGGCGAAATCCCCGCGAAGTACGAAACGGGGCACGAACTGCTAGTGCTGGTCGGAAAGAACACAATTACCTACAACGACATGTTGGGTCGGTCGCTTCAGGTGCCGATAGAAACCCAGAAACCCGCTACAGAGCCTAAACCCTCGAAATAGCTGCGGGAGAGTCATTTGTTAGAGGACCTTTAGAAAGAGTTAAAGGCTCAACTCGTCTTTCGGGCCGAGCTTGGAGGAATAATGAATCGTTTGTTTGCTCTAAGAAACCACAACAGCGGCCACTTCGGTGGATACGCTCTTCTCACTCTGTGGGCACTATGGTTGTGCTCCGGTAGTGGAGCATTGGCCCAGAGCACCGCTTCCCCAGTGAACGCAAACGCCCCGTTCAGCATTCGGGCTACTCATCTCCTCGGGTTGCCAAACACAAAGAACAACTGCAAAGGAATACTATCCATTCAAAACAGTGCGTTGCGATTTCATAACGATGGCAATCTCGACGCACAAGTAAACATAGCTTCTGTCCTGGATCTTGCTTCAGGTGACGAGAGCAAGCAGGTCGGCGGATTGCCGATGAAGTTAGGCAAAGCAGCCGCTCCGTACGGAGGTGGCCGAGTGGTTAGTCTCTTTGCTCACAAAAAATACGACATGCTGACCTTGGAATATGTTGACAGTAATGGCGGGGTCCATGGTGCGATCTTCCAATTGAAAAAAGGACAAGGTGAACTCGTGAGGAACGAACTCGTGGCTCGGGGCGTATCTTCCAGCTCCGGCGAAGACCAACCAACGAAGCAAAGCACCTTGGAGGTTACGCATGAAGACAAGTAAACCGAATTCATGGACATTCTGTGTGGCGGCCACCGTCACGATCGCAGTTGCATTGTCGGTTCAGCTGGCTGGCCAAACTGCAGCGGTGAAACCTTCCGGTGCAAGCAGTGGTGCTGGCACGCAATGGAGCATCCAAGTGGAGCGGATTGATCCCGGGAACCTGAACCTCGCGCATTCCTTTCAAGTCGCGATCTACGAGAACCTCTTGGAAGAGTTGAATAAGACGAAGCGGTTCAAGTATGTCCTCCGCGAGGGCGACAGTAAGGCTAGTGAGATTCCGGACTTGCTGATCCTGAAAACAATGGTTGTGAACTATACGCCTGGGAGCGAAACGCAGCGTGCGGTGACCACCGTAAGAGGTGCGACAAAGTTAACGGTGCGGAGTCAACTCCTCACGCGAGACGGCGAAATTGTACTCGATCGCACGGTGCAGGGGAACGTTCGCTTCTTCGGCAGCAATTTGCGCGCAACTCACAACTTGGCCCGCAACATCGCCAAAGTGATCAAGCGATCAAACGTGGCTATGGTCCGGGTATCGTATTGCGACACTCAGCTCCCAACTTTGAACGCCGACGGCACGCAACGATCAGGCGGGCCCGTTACGATGTACAGGTCGCCAGAGGGGCGCCCATGAAACTTCGAACATTCCTTTTTGCTATAGCAATTCTTGGCACTGTGTTGCGCCCTGCCGCAGCCCAGCCGAAGAAAAAGACGACCCAAGTAGACGCGCCTCCGCTGGAGCGAGTTCTTTCCGGCACAAGCATGCAGTCTGACGCGGTTCTATCCGATGTGATTGCGCGCAGGCCGGAAGTGCCACTTGGGCCGCAAGACGTTCTCAAATCGTACGAAGTCGCCATGAGCTTGGTGATGGAGAAGACATCGGCTGATTTCTCAGTAATTGTGCAGACTCAGCAAGCGAATCAAATCAGCCGCGAACAAGCGGAATATCTTTTGCTGCAGAGCTACCAAACGGCAATGATGCAGTATCAGGTGCTTAGCGCGCTCCATGATGTTCTGAAACATGACATCGACGAAGCAGCCGGGCAGCAGGCAAGGCAGTCGCTGAAAACGACAAGCTCCGGCACGGTTTTAGTGGTTCCTTTTCCGGGCTCCGCCCCTGCATCCAGATGACATCGAAAATTCCTCCTCGCCATGGGTCGCATGGACCTTCACATGCTTCACTGGCGAAAGAAGAGCGCGAACATAACATGCCATCCCTGGAGGAACGAATTGAGCGCAGGGAGGGTGTCGCCCTGGAATCGGGGACACCTTCTCCTGCACAGATGATGGCTGTTGTGTCCCAGCGGTTACCGTATCTCTATCGATACGCGTATAGAGTTTTGGGGAACAAAGCCGATGCCGAGGATGCGGTGCAGGACGCGCTGTTGGCTGCTTTCAAGCACTTGAACCAATTCAGAGGCGAGGCCCAACTTTCGACGTGGCTGACAACGATTGTTATCAATTGCGCAAGAATGCATTTGCGCAAGCGGTCACGCTACGTCCATGTATCGCTGGATTCGCGAATCGGGGGAGAGAGGGAGTATCCCCTGTCCGACACGTTGATGGATCACCGGCCCAATCCCGAGGACGAGTGCCAAAAGGCTTGGGCGAATGCGCGCTTAATGGAGTCATCAGCAAGACTATCGCCGATTTTGCGGAGAGCGTTTCACCTGCGGTATGTGGATCATCTTTCAGTATGCGAAACCGCTCGTGTTCTGGGAGTTCCCATCGGAACGGTAAAAGCGCAGACTGCTCGGGCACGAGCTAAGGTGTTGAAGTCCATACGAGGGGTGCTTCACACGGGATCTCGTTCTCGCAGACGTCTCCGGTAATACCCTCGCTCACTCGCTCAAGAGCTCAAGAGAGTAATTTGTTCGCGGGGCCAAACCGCAGGTTTAATCGCTCAGACAGATCGGATTGCTTATTTTGAGCCCGGCACGCAGAGCTTAGTTCAACACAGGAAACAATTTTCTGAGACACAATGCTGAGCTACCCGCGGTGTCCATGACTTTTCGACGGCAAGAAGCAATCGCCCGAGCCGCTCCCTGACCCAATAGGGTCAAAATCCAGTCGAAGGTGTCCTCATCTGCCCGTATTAGGGCGCGACTGCCCTGATAGTGTCTGCATCGCTCGTATTAGCGTCCTTCTCCTTCGCAAGTATTTGAATTTCCTACGCGTATCACTGGCCCAGGTAATGGCCCTCCTATTGCCAAGAACATTGTCGAGTTGATCTTGGCAATTGTCGTCATAAGAATTCGGGGCATTTTGCCAAGGAGGAGCCGATTCCCTTGCTCGATCACAATAGCAAGCGCGTGGAAGCGCCGGCAATCAACATTGTTGCCAGCGAACATGGCGCCCTGGTGTCTTTAAAGGGCCGCGTTGAGATCGATTCGTCTCCAGCCGTGCGCGACCAGCTTATCGCCCTCTTGCACGCGCCACATCCGAGGACAGTGAGCATTGATTTGTCGGGCGTCACCCATATCGACAGTTCTGGCGTTGCCACCCTGATTGAAGCGTTGAAAATCGCGCGAAACTGTAAAACCGAGCTTAGGTTGCAGGGACTGCATGATCGCTTACATCGCCTGTTTGAGGCGACGGGCATTCTATCCCTCTTCGATGGGGGCGTTGAGAGATGAAATACGTGTGGTGCGAGGCGGTCTGATGGCCAATCTTCTCGAAATTGCCGGCAGAGAGACTCTCAGTCAACTCGACTATGTTGGGAGCCTGAACATTCAACTGTGGGCCACCCTGCGCGGGATGCGCGCGGCTCTGCCCCTGGTTGGAAACCGACATCGGTGGCGGGCAGCGGTTCACCAAATGCTAGAGATCGGGGTTGACGCGCTCCCGATGGTTGCCCTGATGGCGATGTGCAGCGGATTCATCCTGGCGATGCAGGGAGCCTCTGAGCTGCGGCGGTTCGGAGCTTTGCACTACGTTATCGATTTAGTCGCGGTCGGCTTCACACGCGAACTTGGTCCGCTGTTGACTGCGATTGCTGTGAGCGGACGATCGGGATCTTCATTTGCAGCCGAGATCGGCACCATGAAGGTGACCGAAGAAATCGATGCCCTTAAGGTCATGGCCTTCGAACCGGTAGAGTTCGTGTTAGCGCCAAAATATCTGGCGGCACTGGTGGCAGTGCCGTGTCTCAGTATCGTCGCGGCCTTCTTTGGCATTCTCGCCGGGGGGCTATTTATGTTCTTCAGCACGCACCTTGATCTCCTGCTCTATTCCCGATACGTGCTGACCTCGATTGAGTTGCGGGATGTGGTCGCCGCGATGATCAAGAGCCTGGCATTCGCCACCATTATTGCTCACGTGGGATGCCTGGAAGGACTTCGTGTCCGCGGCGGGCCGGACGCAGTGGGTCGCTCGACAACTTCGGCGGTGGTGCGATCAACGTTCCTGGTCATCGTCGCCGATGCGGTATTCACTACCATCTTCTACTTCGTAGGAAAAACTTAAATGTCCATCATTTCGGTGCGCGATCTGGTCGTGGAATACGATGGGCGACGTGTGCTCGATGGTTTGAACCTTGACATCGAGCCAGGCCAGATCACGGTTCTGCTTGGAGGAAGCGGTTCAGGAAAGAGCACATTGTTGCGGCAAATTCTTGGTCTCGAGCATCCCAAGTCGGGCAGCGTATCGATCAAAGGCATAGACATCACGCGTTGCTCACAGGCGGATTTGAACAGAGTTCGACGATCGATCGGAGTGGCCTTTCAAAGTGCGGCTTTGTTCAATTCTCTATCGCTCGAAGACAATGTCGCACTCACCATGCGGGAGCACACTGCACTTGCTCCTTCAATCATCGACCTGATCGTCTGGATGAAGTTGGCGGTGGTGGGCCTGGCGGATTTCGGCAAACTGCACCCGCAAGAGCTGTCGGGAGGCATGAAGAAGCGCGCGGCAGTAGCACGGGCGCTTGCGATGGATCCCGAAATCCTAGTACTGGACGAGCCTTCGGCCGGTCTTGACCCGATTGTGGCGGCGGAACTGGACGAACTCATCGTATTCCTGAAGGAGACTTTTCAGATTACGGCTCTGGTTGTCACCCATGAGATGCACAGCGCCTTTCGAATCGCCGACCGGATCGCGATGCTATTCGATGGAAGGCTCCTCGCAGTCGGCACAAAAGACGAAATACGCGCAAACCAGAATCCACGCGTGAGGCGGTTCCTCGACCGAGTGCCGGCCAACCCGATGCATACGCCGGCGTTGGCCTCCTATCTGGAACGGTATGTGCAAAGTCAGGAGGCAAAACCATGACCACCGAAGCAAAGGTCGGTGCCTTTGTCCTCGGCTGTTTCGCTGTACTCGCATTCACTGTGATCTACCTGTTGAATGCGCAGTATAGTGGCGGCACCGTGCAGTATCGCACTTACTTGCGATACGCCGGAGGGCTTGAGCCCGGAGCTTCCGTGCTGTACGGAGGCATGAACGTGGGCAAAGTTACAGCCGTGCGGCCCTGGGCCACGGATCCAACCCGAATCGAGATTCTGCTGGAAGTCAAAAAGGACACTCCACTGAATGAGAAATCAGTGGCCAAGCTGGGCTTCGTCAGCGTGATGAACAGCGCGGCCCTGTCGATCACAACGGGCACTATTGATGCCAAGCGTCTACCTCCAGACTCAACCGTCGCCTCGCAAGAAGCGGCCAGCCTGGATGAGATTGCCGGGAAACTGGCAACCGTTGCGGACAGCGCAAATACGCTGATCACGCAGGCACAGGGAGAACTCAGCGACATTAGCGGCAACATGAACCATCTGCTTGCCAACCTGGACACGATGACCGGGCCGCCGAATCAGAAAAAGGTCCAAGCCATTCTGGATAACATTGACCGATTGGTCGCCGACGAGCGTCCAAAGATTGACCGCCTCACAGACCAGTTGGCCAGGGTTAGCGAGCATGCCGACGACACCATCCAGAATGTGAATGGCACGGTGACCGATCTGCGTGATCCGGTGCGAAAAGACTTGGCTGAATTACAGACCACCTTGGAACAAGCCAAAGGCTTGCTGCAGTCCATGCAGATCATTGTGCGAGCCAACGACTACAAGATTGGCGACACGGTAGAGAATCTGCGCGAGGCGACCGACAACCTCAATCAGTTCACGAACTCGCTGAAACAGCGTCCGTGGAGCTTGGTTAGAGTGAAACAACCCGAGGACCACCAGGTTCCAAAATAA
>JBELAC010000016.1:0-35449 GCA_049509215.1 Terriglobales bacterium | reverse complement strand
GTCTTCGCCGAGTTGTTGGGCTTCATCTTGCAACATGCCCGTATCGGTGTCGCCGGGGCAAATACAATTCACGCGAATCTGCGGCCCGTGATCGATGGCCATGGCCTTGGTGAGCAGAACTACCGCGCCTTTGGACGCGCAATAGACGGCTGCCTTCGCGCCGCCCGCCAATCCCCAACCAGAGGCCGTGTTGATAATTGCGCCCGATCCCTGTTTCAGCATGTACGGGATCACTTCGCGTGAGAGCAGGTAAATTGCTTTCACGTTGATGGCCATCACGCGATCCCAATCGTCTTCGCTGAGATCCGTTACCGTTGCGCGCCGGATGATGCCTGCGTTGTTGAACAGCACGTCGATGCGGCCAAACTCGCGCAGCGCACGATCGGTCAGGCGACGGCAGTCCACGGAACGGGTTACATCGACAGGTTCAAAGAATGCGCGGCCGCCGGACTGGACAATTTCATCTACGACTCGCTGGCCTGCGTCCCGGCTTATATCTGCGATGACGACTGCCGCACCTTCGCGCGCGAAAAGAAGCGCCGTCGCGCGTCCAATACCCGATGCGCCGCCCGTGATCATCGCGACTTTCCCGGAAAGTCTGCCCGTCGGCTGCATGATTAGCGGCTGGCCAGGCCTCCCGTGGTTTCTCCGCCATCGCATGTATAAACGTGGCCGGTCAAATACTGCGCGTCGTCCGAGGCGAGAAAAGCGAAAAGCGCCGCGATTTCTTCGGGCTGCGCGTGTCTGCGCAGAGGGATTTTCCTGTTCACCTCTTCGAGCATCGCAGTCGTGTACTCGGCACGTTGCATGGGTGTGAGCACGTATCCGGGAGCGACCGCGCACACCCTCACCTTCGGCGCCAGTTCCAGCGCCATCGATTTCGTCAGTTCGATCACGCCTGCCTTCGTGGCATTGTAGTCCGCGTAATATGGATAGCCCATTATGCCGTTCGTCGAGGCCGTCTGCAGAATCACTCCGCTGCCGCGCTCCATCATGTGCTTCGCGGCAGTCTGCGCGACGTAGAAAACGCCAGTTAGATTGACGGCGATCACTTTGTCCCACTCTTGAGGAGTGATCTCGAGGAAGTTGTGACGGATGCTGATGCCGGCATTATTCACCAGCACATCGACGCCACCCATCAACCTACATGCCTCCGCGAACGCAGCTTGCACCTGCTGCAGATTGCTGACATCGGCATCGAGCGCTCCTGCCAGATCAGGCAATTCATGCAGGATCCTACGCCGTGCATCGGCATCGCGGTCGAGCACGCACACCACCGAACCTTCGTTCAGGAAACGCGCCGCGGTAGCCGCTCCAATGCCGCTGGCTCCGCCCGTGATCAAAGTCCGCTTCGCTTCCAATCCGCGCACTCGCGCCTCCAGAAATAAAATCGGGCAGATCAGAATACCTGTCTGCCCGTGAACGTGCCATCTTGATGCAGTGCCATGACGGCTAGGGCTGAAGAGGTGTGTCGGCGGCCACTGTGGCAGTCAGCCTCATGCCGGGCTTGATCTCCGCCTCATCGCCGTGAACCGCTACGGTGCCAACGAGACCCACCACTGGAATCAATAGAAAACTGTGTGCCTTGCTGTAATGATTTGCACCCTCCAGGGACTCACCACCATTCAGGGCAACCCGAGTTCCGCGGACGGTCAGCGAATTCACCTCGAAAGAAAGATCCCCCGGCGTGCCGGCGCGTCCGGACGGATCGGACTGCGTGATGCGGGCCTCGACAGGGTTCCCCTTGGGAACAACGATGGTATCGCCGGCTTTCACATCCTGATCGAGCTGGAGGCTGAGAGGGTCTCCAACCTGTGCTGTCTTCGAGCTGACCGTCGAGGCAGTGACCAGATGTAACCGTGCGCCGGCATGCAGCACTCCATCGGCAGATAGGGATAGTGGAGGGACTGCGGGTTGATCACCGGGAACGTTGTATTGCGCCCGGGCGACCAGGCTGTTGCGCATGTTGGGGGCGACGGCGATGGCCTGTAAAAGCGTAGTGGAGTGGATGGTAATCGGGCCCTTGTAGCGGCGCGAACTGGTGGTCGGCATCCAGCCGTTGGTGGTGAAGTAGATAGCGGCATAGTGCGTGCTCGACTGCAATCGCACCGTGGTTCCCTGCGTCACCGCGCCCGCTTTGACCGAGAACGTGGGGGGTATCGCGTATGCGATGACCGGGCCTGAGTTTTGCACCGCGTTCCGGGAGGCGTCCATCGCCTGCTGCATGTTTTGCTGCGCGGCTTGCTGCGCGGCTTGCATGCTTTGAATAGCCTGTTGATTCGCCTGCTCCGCAGCTTGGGCGGCTTGCTGTGCGGCCATACCCGGGTCTTCTTGCGCGTGGGCGGATCCGCAAGCGAGGGCAAGAGCGAGCAACATGGCTTTCATAACCAGTCTCCTGATTGGAATGGTATCACTGGTAAAAACCCTCGCCATGGAGCGAAAGTCGCGAAGTCCGCGTGTAAAGTTCTGTAGCGGAGAGTCAATCTCAAGCTTTCCGGGCGACCGCGCTCGGTTCATCACGGCTCTCAGCAATTTGGCCGCTCAGCCCAACTGCCACACCGTGTCCAGCACCGTGCCGTCTACCCACTTCACCACGGCACATGGACGATCGCCCAACTTCGGGCGGGCCGGCTTGCCGCAAATCTTCTCGACTTCTGCTTTGATATCCTGAATCGGACGAACAGGCAGCTTCGACCCCTTCACTGCATCCAGCAAATCAGTACGAAGCGGATTAATCGCGATTCCACGCTCGGTCACGATCACGTCAATCATCTTGCCGGGCCCCGTCATCGTGGTCACTTCATCCACAATCACCGGAATGCGGTCGCGGAATGAAGGCAGCGCCAGAATCGTGCATCCGGAGAACAGGCAGTTCTGCCAGCCGCCAATGCCGTGAAGCAGACGCCCGTCCGAGTGCGTGACGACGTTGGCATTGAAATTCACATCGACCTCGGTTGCGCCGAGCACCACGGCATCCAGGAGCGACGCGAAATTGCCCTTGCCGTGGTAGTTGTATGAAGTGAACGGAGAGGTCGCCACGTGCCGTGGATCGTTCGCCATTGACTTGACGCCATCCAGGTCAAACGTCTGCCCGTCGAGGATGTAATCGGTCAGGCCCTCCTGCAGTAACTCCACCAGAAATTTCGTCGAGCCGCCGCGCACAAAGCGCGCTTTCACGCCGTCCTCTTTCATCATCTGCTTCAGATACTGCACAAATGCCAACGCGATTCCGCCTGCCCCCGCCTGGAACGAGAATCCATTCTTCATAATTCCGGCTGCGCGCAGGAAGCTCGCTACCAATTCTGCGATTCGCAAGCGGTCGGGCGAGCGCGTGATCTGCGTGGTGCCGGAAACAATCTTCGCAGGATCGCCAATTGAATCCACTTCGACAACGTAATCAACATTGTTGCCCTGAATCTGCCAAGGCACACAAGGGAACGCAATCAGGTTGTCGGTAACAACGATCACGTGATCGGCGTAGGTCGAATCCGCGAGGGCAAATCCGAGCGAACCGCACGCAGACTTTCCATGAGAACCATCGGCATTGCCGAAGAAGTCTGCCGTCGGCGCGGCAATCACCGCGATATCAACGTGAACTTCTCCATCCTGAATCGCCTGGTAGCGTCCGCCATGCGAACGCAGTACGCCCATCCCGCGCATTTTTCCTTGCGTGCAGTAGTCACCCAGGGGGCCGTTCATCGAGCCTTCGATGTGATGGATCACGCCTCTCTCCATCAGTTCGATCGCACCTTTTTGCGAAGGGAACGACGCGCTCGGAAACCACATCAGATCTTTGACGCCGATGTTTGCAGCTGCTTCTAATGCCATGAGGGCGACCTTGTCACCGTCACGCAGATGATGATGGTTCGAAATCACCATGCCATCGCGCAGGCCGCACTTTCTCAGGGCTGTCTCCAAATCGGAGACGCGCTTGTCGCCGTTTCCGGGATAATCCTTGCTAGAGCAGATGGGCGGCGCCGCCTTGAGGCCGTGCGGCTGAAACTTGCCGACGCCCAGAAAAGGAATCTGCGGCTTGCCATTCACCACGGTCGGCACCTGTCGACCAATCGCATTCTGCGCGAGTTCTACCTGGCCGCTCACGAAATCGCCCCCATTGCCTTCGCGCGCTCCACGAGCTTCAACGCTCGATTCACCACTGGCGGATCAATCATCTTTGAACCCAAGCTCACCACGGCAAGCCCCTTGCTTTGCGCCTCTTCGAATGCTGCGACGATTCTCTGCGCCTTTGAAATTTCCGCGGCGGTCGGCATGAATGCTTCGTGGATCACGCGAATCTGGCCCGGATGCAGACATCCCATTCCTTCAAATCCCATCGCCCGCGACGACTCGCCCCAGTGTCGCAGGCCGTCCATATCGCCTACGTCGCTGAATACCGAATCAATCGCCTGCACTCCCGCTGCTCTTGCCGCATTCACGACTCGCGAGCGTGCATATTGAGATTCGTGGCCTTCTTTCGTCTTCACCACCCCAAGATCGGCGGTGTAATCCTCAAGGCCAATCGTCAGCGCCGCAACGTTTTCACTCGCGGTCGCAATCGCCAACGCATTCTCGATTCCCAGCGCCGATTCAAGGATCGGCATGATCCACACCGGCCTGGTCGTCCCGTTAAGCCTTTTAACCTCGCCAATCACGCGGTCCGCGTCCGCCACTTGCTCGGCGTGCTCCACTTTCGGAATCAAAATCAAATCCGGACTCTCGCCGACGACCTCCACAAGATCTTCGATCCCAAGCGGCAACTGGTTGATGCGCACCATGCGCTCGCACGATCCAAAGTCCACCGAACGCAAGGTGTTTCGCACCAGAATGCGAGCCGCATCTTTCTCGTCGCGATGCACGGAATCTTCCAGATCGAGAATCACCGCATCGGGCGCATGCAGCGCCGCATTGATGTAATACTTCGGCTCCGAGCCGGGCAGATACAAACGCGAACGCCGCAACCGCTCTTTCGAGGACGGAGCCGGCAGTGAACTCTGCTCCGGCAACCATCGCTTTCCGGCGGCGACTCCCGCGCGGCGCGCCGCTGCTTCGATCCGGGCCCCGATCGTGGGAGGCAGTGCGCCCTCGTCGTGAATCGCCACGCGAGCGTGCTCAACTCCCAGGGCGGCCAAAACCTCGCGCGCTTGTTCCAGAATCGCGTCACCGTAATAAGGAGCAACCCGTGACTCCAGCGCGATCTCAATGCCGCCGCTCTCGCACGCCTCAAAGGAAACGTGCAAGTCCGAGCGCACGTCCTTGCCCCAATGACCTGCTTCCGCAGAATGCACAGGCTTCGCTTCTAGGCTGTTCATTAGCAATCCTTCGCCGCCAGAACTTGTTGCCACCGGACACAGAGTCACTGAGAACCTCTTTCTTGTTTTCTCTCGTAATTTTCTGCGTCTCTGTGGTTATTCACGACTTTCCCGAACCCGGCTATTTCAGTTTGTCTAGAATTGCGTCCGTCATTTGTACCGTTGAAGCCGCGCCCTGGGTGATCGATTTCGCTCCGCCCGGAATTCGCATCATATCGTACGTGCGAACCTTCCCCTCGCGCACGACATCGGCGATTGCCTTGCGAATGCGCTCCGCCTTCTGGCCTTCATTCGCGTGATCGAGCATCATGGCCGCCGAAAGAATCATCGCAATCGGATTGACGATCGGCGGGTTCAATTCCGCATATTTCGGCGCCGACCCGTGTGTTGGCTCGAAGACGGCAACATCGTCACCAATGTTTCCCGAAGCCGCAAAGCCCAGTCCTCCGATCAAACCGGCGAATGCATCGGAAAGTATGTCGCCAAATAGATTCGACGCGACAATTACGCTGTACTCTTCCGGATTCTTGTTAAGCCACATCAACTGCGCATCAATGTTCGTGGACCAGAGCGCGATGCCCGGATAAGTCTTCGCGACTTCTTTCGCGACTTCTTCCATCATTCCCGAAGTTTCGCGCACTACGTTCGGTTTCTCGCAGATGGTGACGCCTTTGAAACCGCGCTTCTTCGCATATTCGAACGCGGCGGTGCAGATGCGCTTCGCAGCATTGCGAGTGATGATGCGGCAACTGACGGCGAGATCCGGCCCGGGCACATTGGCGAAGGCCTTGAATCGCGGGTGGCTGTTCAGCGCGGCCCGCACGTTTTCGGGAGGGTTTGTCCACTCCACGCCCGCGTACATACCTTCTGTTCCCTGGCGGAAGACGGTGGTGTCGATGAGCGGCTCATCGAATCCACCGCTCACTTTCTTGCGGATGTAATTCAGCGGATTTCCGGTAAATCCAACACAGGGCCGCATGCAGAGATCCAGATTGAATCTCTGCCGCATGGTTACGATTGGAGAGTAGTAAACGTAGCCTTTGCCCTGCAGTTCCGGCTTCATTTCCGCCTGCGCAGCCTTGTTCGGCTTCGAAGTAATCGCGCCAAAAAGACCGAGCTTATGCTTGGTCAGCAATTCAATCGTGCGATCGGGCAACGCATTGCCATTGTTGCACCAGCAGTCCCAGCCGATGTCGGCATGGATGTACTCGGCGTTAAAACCGACAGCTTTCAGAACGCGCAATGATTCCGGCAACACTTGATTTCCAATGCCGTCTCCCGGCATGGTGACAACCGTATATTTCGCCATGAATGCTCCTGAAAATTAAATGCAAGCTCGACCGCAAAGACGCAGAGGCCGCCGAGAAAACCTAGTCAGCCGTCTTGACAATATTTACTAAGGCCAGCTGGTCTCGATATAACGTAGAACAGCACCAGCAATTCTTGATGCCTTCGATCGCGGCAGGCGTATCCTTGGCCAACGCGCGAAACATGGCGGTCTTACCGTGCTTCCCGGTGGCTATTTTTTTAAGGGTACTCGCAGGTGACGTGGCCTTTACCTGTCGAATGTATGTGCGGCCAGCAAACTCAAGAATTACGGTAAACGTTGCCAAGTGATTTCTCCTCGTACTCTGTATCTCTAGATTTAAAATTCCTATCGCGCTCCCAACCGCTGCGCCACGAGATTCTCCACGCCACCGGCAATCACCAGCGACTGCGGCACGCTGCCCAGCGCCGGGAACGCAAACTTCTCCTCGCGCCAGGAAATGGTGCTGGAAGTGAACTCGATGCCTATCTCATCACCCGGAATCACTGTCTTCTCTTTCGCAGCGATTTCACGGGCGAACTGCTCCCGTAGCCGCGCGACAAACCCGGGCACTTCGATACACAGGAATCCATTGTTAAACGCGTTGCGCAAATAAGTCTGCGAAAAGCTCGCGGCAATTACCAGCGGAATCCCTTTTGCCTTCAGGCAAGTCACGGCCTGCTCGCGGCTCGATCCGGTTCCGAAATTAAATTGGCTGACGAGAACGTCTCCCGCCTTCGTTCGCCCGACAAACTGGGGATCGTAATTCCCCATGACAACCTTCGCCATCATCTCCGGCGTCATGTCGTCGCGATAGGTATAGTCCTTGCCGTAAATCGCATCGGTATTGACGTTGTCCTGCGGCAGGAATACGAGCCGTCCGGTTACGCGTTGTGGAAAGCCTGCGAGGATTTCGACCTTCTCGGCAACACCCGTGGTAACCGCCATCTCGCTAAAGTGCCGCTGCGGACTGCCGGTACGGAATTCATGTGGGCCGCGAATGTATCCCGCGACCGCGGAGGCCGCAACGACTTCGGGACTCGCCAGGTAACACTTCGCATCGCGCGATCCCATGCGGCCCTTGAAATTGCGATTTGTAGCCGAGATTCCGACCTCGCCTGCTTCCAGCAAACCGATGCCGAGGCCGATGCATGGCCCGCAGCCCGGGGGCAGCGGGGTTGCCCCCGCGTCCATCAATATCTTCCAGGCGCCGCGCTTTTCCGCTTCTTCCTGCACCCATTTGCTGGCGGCGCCGAGATAAAACTTTACGCCCGTCGCGATCTTTTTGCCCTTTAGCACGTTAGCCGCTGCCTCAAGATCTTCGACTCGCGAGTTTGCGCACGACACCAGATACGCCTTCTGGATGGCAACTTTCTTCGCCTCTATCTCGGTCAGCGACTGCATAGTCTGCACAGTATCGGGTCCGGAAACATGAGGCGTGACTTCAGCCAGATCCAGCACGATGCGCGCCGCATAGCTGGCATCCGGGTCCGGCGCCGGAGGATTCACGGCCCAGCTCTCAATGTCCTTTTCGGTGAAGCGCTCAATCCCCAGCGCTTTCAGGCGGTCGCGCACTCCGCGCATATACGCAACCGTCTTCGCATCTACCGGGAACCATCCGACCAGCGGTCCCCATTCGGTCGTCATATTCGAAATCGAGAGTCGCGCGTCCATCGAAAGTGATGCCACTCCCGGGCCGGTGAATTCCACTGCCGCGTTCAGGCATTCATCGTGGCCATAAAGGCCGCACAGCGTAATGATGACGTCTTTGCCCGTCGCGCCCACCGGCAGTTTACCTTCGAGCACCACCTGGATCGAACGCGGAATCTGCCACCAGAACTCGCCGGTCGCCCAGACCGCCGCCGCGTCGGTGCGAACGATGGGCGTTCCGATCGCTCCGAGAGCGCCGTACATATTCGAATGCGAATCGGACGCAACGACGAATGACCCGGGGACAACATAGCCGCGTTCCACCATGATCTGGTGGCCGATGCCCGATCCCGCGGGATAGAAGTCGACTCCATGTCCTTTGGCGAAGGCTTCGATGGCGCGATATTTTTTCTGGTTCGACTCGTCCTGATTCTGAATGTCGTGATCGAGCGCGAACACCATCTGCCGAGGGTCGCTCAACTTTTTCGCGCCGATGCCCTTGAACTTGCTCATGACCGCCGACGTGTTGTCGTGCGTCATGCAGCGATGCGGACGGATGGACAAGAAATCCCCCGCCCGCAGCGCCCGCTTCGGCCCTTCCGCCATGTGCGACTGCGCGATTTTTTCAACGATGGTCTGACCCATATTGCCTCTTCTGGCTCTCCTCATGTGGTGACGGGGCTCTGCCCCGTCCAGCGGGGCAAAGCCCCGCTACCACACAAAACAACCTCAGCCCGTTCGCTTCAACTCAAATCCCAAATACATCAATTGCCCAATGTGATGGTGCAAATGCGTTGCGCACTGCAGCACGACGTCGAATCGGTTCTGCGCGTCAACGCCTGTTCCAGAGTAAGAGGCCGACCAGTCCTCGGACGATTGAGCCTTAATCGTTTTCACGACCATCTCCGCCGCGTCCTCAAACTTCTTCAACACAGCTTCTTTTGCCGGACGAGTCATATCAGTGAATTCCTGCGGACGATCGCGCACGTACCCCGTACCCGCGATCTGCGCGCCGATGTAGTAATTCAGATTGCCCGTCAGATGCAGAACGAGGTTGCCGTAGCTGTTTCCAAACGCAAATGGCTTGATCCAGAACTGCTCCTCGCTCAAAGGCAGCGCCAGTTCGCGGACCCATCCCGCGAGTTTCAAATAGCGTGTCGCAAGACTTGATGCGATTGTTCCCTTCAAATCAGTCATATATCTTTCCGTCAGTCGAAGTACTTCGTATTTTCCCGTGCCCTGGTCATTGCTGATGAAGTTCCGCGGGCGCCGACTGTGCGTCGGATTTCTTCACATCCGATTTCATGAGCCGCATCAGTTTCGACACCGATTCGATCTTCTCGAGCTTCCATATCGCACGGATCAGCTTCTTCTGCGCATTTTCTGAGAGTACGCCCTCCGCCAGCGCGCGGAATTTCTCTTCAATTTCGGCATCGCTGAGTGGGTTTCGAGGATCACCCTTTGGATAATCCAATTGCTTCGTCAATGTCCGTCCGTCTGTGGTCGTGATGTTTACGATCACACGCTGCAATGCTGGGAAAACCTTCTCAATCTCCGGATCCGCGACCACTTCCACTTTCTTCAATTGCGCCCGAATCGTCGGATCCATGATCTTTGTCATCTCGAACTGCGCGGGCGTGACCTGGCGGTCAACCAGCGCCGCCGCGATCACGTAGGGCAAAGAATGATCGGCGGTTTCCTTGGTGTGCGGATCATACTTGCTGGGATCGGAAAGAATATCCGCGGCTCGTGCCAGCGAACGAATCTGAATCTTCTCCACCTGATCCGGATGCAGGTCATTTCCCTTGACCAAGTCGAGCACCGCCGAAATTGGAGCATGCGTCAGCGCCTCGGTCGGGAAGAATTTCATCCCGCACTGCGTGATTCGCCACGAGTCTCCAAGGCCGTCCGTCAACAATTCCAGCTTCCATTCCGGACCGTAGCAATGCGCCAGCCCTTCCTTGCCGTCGATGACGTGCTCCGGACCCGTGTATCCCTTTTCCGCGAGCAGGGCAGCCAGCACTCCACTCTGAGTGGCCATCGGATCAACGGTGTTTTTCATCATCGTCAGCTTGCCTGCCGTCACTGCGCCCATCGTGCAGTGCCGCGATGCCGAAATTCCGATCGCGTGCTGAATCTGTTGCCAGCTCAACCGCAGGGCGCGCCCCGCCACGATCGGCGACGCAAAGGCCGTAAGCGTCGCGTGGTGCCAGCCGCGCTCGCGAATGCCGGGGAAAGCGGCTTCGCACAACCGCATTTCAAATTCATGTCCAAGCACGAATGCGACAATCAATTCCTTGCCATCGCTTTTCGCCCGCTCGCAGCAAGCCATCGCCGCCGGAAAAATATCTGATGGATGCGACGGATCCTGCTTCCAGTAGATGTCGTTGTAATCCATGCAGCGAATCATCAGCGCATTCGCGAGCGACGCCGAGACCGGGTCAACCTTTTCGCCCGCGCCAATGATTGTCGCCGGGCCGCGGCCCGCGATCTCCTTGAGCACGTCGAGCGCGATGATCACATCGTGCTGCTGATACCCGCCAAGAGCGCAGCCGACGGAATCAAGCAGAAAGCGTTTCGCCTGATACACCGCATCCTGAGAAAGGTGGCTGTACTCCAACCCCGCGGCCCAGCGCGCCATCTTCGCCGTGATTGTTTCTTTCGTTGCGGTTGCTTGGTTCGTTGACACAGGATTCTCCTTACTTTGCCTTCATGTTTTTCGGATTCTTGAACGGCAGGAACGCCATGAAATCCGCATGGTGCACGATGAAAGCCTCAGTCGTACGCTTGACGAGATCGCCTTCGGCCGCATGCGCGGCAATGATGTGGCAAACTTCATCGGGCACGCCGCACTCCATCGCCAGAGCTACTCCGGTAAACGGATGCCGCAACGCTTCGCCGCGCTCGCTCTGGCGGCTCTTTCCGTCAGGACCAATTTCGTATTCAAGCAGCTTGCCCACGTCTGCCAGGATCGCGCCTGCAATCACCACGTCGGCGTTAATCGGCAGCGCCCGACCCATGAAAGCCGTCATCGCTTTCGCGCTGTCGCGCGCGATGTGTACCACGCAGCGCTTGTGTTCCATGAAGGTGATGGGACAATTCGGAACCAGCAGAGTGAACGGAATCTGATCCAGGTCGTCTGGCTTCAGCGGACTGCGCTCAAGTGCCTTGATCCATGTCTCGGTAACCTGCTCGCGCAACTTAGCGTCACCGATCCACTGAATTTCAGGCCACAGACGTTCCACAGCCTCACGCATTCGAGGACCTCCCAGGAAGACTCAATAGCTTATCGGAGTCAGTGCGAAGGCGTCGAGGCAGCGTCGCACATGCTGATGTGATTTAAGACTCTCGTCGAAGGCGATTACGAGGCGCACCGAGACTCTGCTCCACCAGTTCCCCGGTAGTCCGGACGGCATCCACCCGGAAACCGGGGTGGTTTTGAAGGGCGCCACTCTCTATGGCACGACCAACAATGGCACCGTGTCACCGCCGCTTCTCCGCGGATGCGCCCCCCAGCATTGGGCTCGCGCAATATTGCAGAGGTCGGATTGCAGGGGTGAAATGTAAAAGCAAAGGAAAAGACCCTTTACTACAGAGGGCACGGAGGAGTACAGAGGAGAGCAAGAAGAGTGATTCGGGAAGACGGGAGAACGCAGGATGCACATGTTTCGAATGCGGTTCAAGCGGGAGATTGTTGCTGAGTTTCTGCCGCCGGTGCGGATGGGGAAAAGGCAAAAGGTCATCATCTTGTGCGATGGGATGCCTTCGATTCCTCGGAAGCAACCTTTGGCGGGGTTTCTGGCGGCGAAGGGATACTGGGTGTTCTATCCGCGCTATCGAGGGGCGTGGGAAAGTGGCGGCGCTTTTCTGGAGCGGTCGCCACGCCTGGACATCCTCGATGTGATCGACGGGCTGAGGACGGAGATTCGCGAATTGGCGTTCGGACAGAAGTTTCGAGTGCGCGCGGACGAAATCTTCGTGATCGGCGGAAGCTTTGGCGGAGCGGCGGCGATTCTGGCCTCGCTGGATGAGCGGGTGAAGAAGGTGATCGCAAATTGTCCAGTGGTGGATTGGGGAATTCTGGGCGGCGAACAGAAGAAGGAGACGTCGAACCCGAGTTATGCGGCTTACATTCGCGCGGCATTCGGGCGGGGATACCGGCTGTCGGACAAAAATTGGAAAAAGCTCTCCAGCGGGACCTTCTACAACCCGATGCATCATGTGGACGCATTCAACGCGTCGAAGATCATGATGTTTCATGCGCAGGACGATCCTTATGTGCCATACCGCACGGTCGAGAAATTTGCGAAGCGCACGGGAGCCGCGTTAAAGCTGTTCCGCCGGGGCGGGCACTTGAGCACGGATTTGATCGTCAGGAAATACTGGCCGCAGATCAGGAAATTCTTTCAAAGTTAGTGCGATTCACCCGTTGACCACCTGGCGCGCGCACCAGTGCTCTGCTGGACGCTCAAGGACCAGGATCAGCAAACTTATCTTCGTTCTCGTTAGCTACATTCCACTACTGGTCGGGATCGGGCTGGGCTTGATTCTGCTGTTTTTTCGCGCGCACTTGGCGGGCGATGTCCCCCAGGGAAGTTCCCGACGGGGCTTGCGTGCCGACCTGTCCTCCGCCCGGGCTTGCTGCTGTTTCCTGTTCCACCTGAGTCTCGGTCCGGTCCGCTGCCGCCTCTTGATCGGTCAAATCCTTGGCAACGGTCGGATCCGGCTGTGGTACCGGCACATCGGAGGCCGTCGTAGCCGTGTCGGGAGCCTTCGGCAACCCGCCGGTTCCCTGTTTTTGCGCCAGCATTTTTATGCCGCTATCCACTTGTTCATCGAAGTGATTGTGCATTTCCTGCAACGCATCCACCGACACTTTCACCTGCTTGTCAATGGCGCAGTCTCTCTTTTTCCTGGCCGAAACGATGGCCGTGACGTTCTGATCGGCATCCGGAGTGTTCGTGAGTCGCGTGAGGATATCGCCCGCGGTCAGTTCACATTCCTGGCCATCGGAGGTAACGGTAATCTCGTTGAATACGACAAAGGTGCGCCGTGCGGGATTGAGTGCGGGCAGCACATCGTCGTTCGCGGGTGCCGAAGTCTGAGCCTCTCCATCCGATAAATCGCCGCTCTGCGCTCCAGGAGATTGTTGTTCCTCGTCCGCGATTTGCGCCTTCACTTCGTCGGCGATCGCCTGCTTTAGCTCCGGCGTCAGCGCTGGCCCGCCGGAGTTCGCTGGATCGTAGTCTGCCTGTCCCTGGTCGTACCCAGCCCGTGCGGCATTCGCTGCCGCTCCGGCTGCATAAGCGTCTTGCAAATTGGCTGCAATCAGATAGTCGGTGAGCCAGTAAGCCGCCGACGAATAAACCGGGTAGGGCGCAAAATATCCGCCATAGAAGCGGAACCATGGCGTTCCGGACCAGCCCCAGCCGGCCGTCCCAACACCCCAGGACACGGGTGCACCCCACGGACGAGAGGCCCAACCGTAAAAGGCCGGATGGTACCAAGAGGCTGGATGGTAGCCATAGTACTGATGGCCGCCATAGTTGTATTCGCGATAAATTCCAACCCTGTAGACCCCATGGTCAGAGTAGGTGCGCGAATAATAGGAGCGCCCGCCCTGCGTCATGTAAGCACGCTGCACGTAGCCGCGACCTGCGCCGGTCGTGACGATCCGCGCCCCATTATGTTCGCTCACAATCAAGCGTCCGCCGTGAAGACTGTGTTGGATGTGCATACCGTCACGGTTGATGGTGCGGACCCTGATGGTCTGTCGCCGGCTCGTCGACGCATTTCTCAGAGATGCCGGAGGCGTCGTGGGAGCGGGGTGGCTCGTGCCGCTGCGATATTCCGAGATGTCTCCAATATGATCAACAACAGGATCCGGAACTCGAGTGACGGGGGCGTTTGCGCGCGGGTTCGTGGAAGTGTTTGCGCTCCCTTTGGAGTTGCCTGCCGGACGCGGCTGCGCTTGGGTGGGCTTGCTTACGCGAACGGGAGCCGGGGCGCGAACAGGAGTTCGCTGAGCACTGGGGCTAGCAGAGTGGACCGGCTGGACCGGCTTGCTCGGATGTGCAGTCGTGCCCTTCGATCCCGCCGCGTGTTCTCCCCACGCCAACGCAGAAATCGCCATCGAGGCCAAGAGAAGGATTGACTTCCGTACAAAGATTCGGCTACGAGTGATTGGATTCATCACAGCCTCATTTCTAAGAAATTTACTTTCGATTTGAAGGCCCGGAACTGTTCCGGTGGGCGCGGTCGTGACCGGCTGCCAGCCGCACGTCATAAGACCGAGGCCAACTCTAAGGGTATAGAAACGAACGGTGGGCGCTAAAGGTCACGTTGGTAACCAGGAGTAGCTTGATTACTGGTCTGTCATCGTGGCGTCTTCGTGCCCTTCGTAATGTTTTTTGGGGGTTACGCAGCGAAGCAAACAGGGATATAATTTAGATAGTGTTTATGCGCTCGAAAAGCTCTATTCCCGCGATGTGCTGGATCGAAGGACGCGCCTGTCCGCGGCGTTACCTGTCCGTTCTGCCGTCGCATGTGCGCGCCAACCTCTTCGGCAGCGACTAATTTTCGTTCTCCTCAATTTGTCAGTGTGATCCCCGGCATCACAAATTGTGATTGCCGAGTTACGGCAGAGCTACCAGCTCCGAGCTCGTAGCAAGCGGGACCACTCACCGCGAACCACCAACCAAATCGTTCTTAGGAGAACTTGCCATGACGACCAAAACTCTCACGATCGGGCCCAAGATCATGACCGCTCTTCCCGGCCCCAATGCCCGCCGCATTCTTGCGGGCGATGAAAAATACATTTCACCTTCCTATACGCGCTCTTACCCGATGGTTGCGAAACGCGGCCGCGGAATTGTCGTTGAAGATGTGGACGGCAACGAGTTCTTCGATTTCTCGGCCGGCATTGCGGTCACGTCGACGGGACATTGCCATCCTGAAGTGGTGGCCGCGATTCAGCAGCAGGCGGCTGAATTGATCCACATGTCGGGAACGGATTTTTATTACGAAAGCATGGTGACGCTGGCGGAGCGGTTGTCGAAGATTGCGCCGATGCCGGGACCGCACAAGATTTATTACGGCAACTCGGGTGCGGAAGCGATCGAGTGCGCGTTGAAGCTGGCGCGCTATCACACCAAGCGGCAGCAGGTCATTGCGTTTCTGGGTGCATTCCATGGACGGACCATGGGCGCACTGTCACTGACGGCTTCGAAGCCGCAGCAGAAGCGGCGGTTTGCGCCGCTGGTGCCGGGAGTGACGCACGTGCGCTATCCCGATACTTATCGGGGATGTTCGGCGGGGGCGCAGGATGCTGAGGCGTTTGCGCTGGGCTGTGCCCGTTATATCGAGGACAAATTATTCAAAACCGTTCTTGCTCCGGAAGAAGTGGCAGCGATTTTTGTCGAGCCGATCCAGGGCGAGGGCGGATATGTGGTTGCGCCGACGGTGTTCATGCAGGAACTGCGGCGGATTTGCGACAAGCACGGGATCATGCTGGTGGTGGACGAAGTGCAGAGCGGCATCGGGCGCACGGGCAAATGGTTTGCGGTCGAGCACACGGGGGTGCATCCGGACATGGTCTGCATGGCGAAGGGGATTGCGTCAGGGATGCCGCTGGGCGTCACGATGACGAAAGCCGAGATCATGGACTGGGTTCCGGGATCGCATGCTTCGACGTTTGGCGGGAATCCGGTGGCGATTGCGGCTGCGCTGGCAACACTGGATGTGATCGAAAAAGAAGGCCTGCTGCGGAATTCGCAGGAGGTCGGAGATCACATGATGAAGCGCATGGCGGACTGGCCGAAGAAGCACGGGATTGTCGGCGACGTTCGCGGGCGCGGATTGATGATCGGCGTCGACATCGTGAAGGACCAGAAGACGAAGGAATACGGCAACACCGAGCGCGATCGCGTGGTGGAGTTGGCGTTCGAGCGCGGAGTACTGTTCCTCGGCTGCGGTCCGAGCACGGTGCGCATTGCGCCGCCGTTGGTCGTGACCAAGGATGAGGCGGACGTCGCGGTCGATACGCTGGAAGAGGCGATTGCGGCCGTCGAGAAGAGCCTGTAGGGGAGCTCTTGCTCACTTAGAACCAAGGGGAACGGGAAGATCATCATGAGCGATCGGACATTGCGCGAACTCGTTTACGGCAAGGGTGCGCACGTGAATCCGGTCGCTTGCGTGGAAGGCATTTCAGCCGAACTGGCCGTGCGCACAGTTGCGGGCTATCCGCACTCGATCTGGCAACTCGTCGAGCACATGAACTACTGGATGGATTATGACCTGCGCATGATTGCAGGCGAGAATCCGACGTACCCAAATCATGCAAGTGAAAGCTGGCCCGAGCCTCCGGGTTCTGCGCGCGCGGAGCGATGGCAGGCAGTGACGGAGCGGTTCGGTCAACTCCTGAAGCGGCTCACTGTTCTTGCTGAATCTGATTCTGCGGTGCTTATGCGCATCGTCGTCAAAGCAGAGCCGTCAAACTTGCAGCGGCAATGTATGGTGCACACAGCATTGTGGGAGATCGTGGCGCACAACAGCTACCACATCGGACAGGTCGCGTTGTTGCGGCGACAGGCTGGCGCGTGGCCTCCCGAACGTGGCGGCGACACCTGGTAAGCCACCCAGGATGCTCGTCCGCTAATTTCCCGAAAACTTAATTCTCACGAAAGGAGGCATTATGCCCCGCTTTACATCTCGTACTATCTTCGCCCTCGCTTTTGCTCTCGTGATCTGGGCTTCGGCGTTTGCTGGCATTCGTGCGGGGCTGCGCGCCTATGCGCCGGCGAACCTGGCGATTCTGCGATTCCTGATTGCGTCGGCGGTGCTGGCGATTTATGCGGCTGTGGCGCACTTCCGGCGTCCGGTATTGCGCGACATTCCCGGACTGATTCTGAGCGGGGCGATCGGGATTACGTTTTACAACCTTGCCCTCAACTACGGCGAAACTCGCGTGACCGCCGGAGCGGCCAGCATGCTGATTGCTTCGACGCCGATCTGGACCGCGCTGGCCGCGCGTTTGTTTCTGCACGAAAAGCTGTCTGCCGTCGGCTGGTTCGGGATTTTCGTCAGCTTCGCTGGAATCGCGCTGATTGCCCGCGGGGAAAGCGGAGGACTGCATCTATCTTCGCAGTCGCTGATTATTCTGGCTGCGGCGATCACTTCCGCGACCTACATGATTCTGCAGAAGCGCTATCTGGCGCGTTACAGCGCGCTTGAGTTTACGGCGTATTCGATCTGGTTTGGGACCGCGATGATGCTGCCATTTGGAAGCGGCTTGCTGTATACGGTGCGGTCCGCGCCGGTCGCGGCAACTCTGGCGGTCGCGTATCTCGGGATTTTTCCTGGGGCGCTTGCGTATGTAGCTTGGGCCTATGTGCTGTCGCATGGCGCGGCCGGACGCACATCCACGCTGCTCTATGTGATCCCGGTGTTTGCTATCGGAATTGGCTGGCTCTGGCTGGGAGAAGTGCCGGGGCTGCTGACTTTCGCGGGAGGTGCGGTGGCGCTGACTGGTGTTTGTCTCGTCAACGTCTGGGGCAAACCACGGGAAGCTTCGGCGAATGCGGACACTTGCAAGCCTGATAGACTTCAAGCTTCAGCGTGAAACGCGAACTCTCGGGAAAAAGTGTGTTGGCGCTTGTCATGGCCGTAGTGCTTTGGGGATCAGCTCCGGTTGCGATCCGCGTGGCGCTGCCCGGATATGCGCCGGGCCAACTGGCGTTCCTACGGTTTGCGATTGGCTCGCTCGCGCTCGCTGCGTATGCCGCGGTCTGCGGAGTCCGCATGCCCGAGCGGCGCGATCTGCCGATCATGATTTTCGCGGCGGCGGTCGGGATCACGTTCTACAACACCATCCTCAATTACGGACTACTGACGGTGGCGGCAGGAACGGCCAGCTTTCTGGTGGCGTCCACGCCTGTTTGGACGTCTCTGCTCGCGGTGTTCACCCTGGGCGAGCGGCTCACCTTTGCTGGATGGATTGGAATTTTCATCAGTCTGTTTGGCATCGGCGTGATTGCCAACGAACGTGGACAAGGGCTGCATTTTTCTTTTGGAGCGTTGATCATCGTAGGAGCCGCGGTCATGTATGGGCTCTACATGGTTCTGCAGAAGAAACTTCTTGGCCAGTATCGCGCCCTTGAATTCACTTGCTATTCCTTCTGGTTCGGAACATTGCTGATGGCGCCGTTTGGCTGGGGACTTGGGCATGCGGTGAAGGCCGCGCCGATGAATGCTACGCTCGCGGTTGTTTATCTGGGGATCTTTCCGGGGGTGATGGCGAATTTTGCGTGGGCCTATGCCATGACGCATGCACCCGCTTCGAGGCTGAGCAGTTTTATGTATTTAATGCCAGTTGCGAGCCTCGGGATTGCGTGGATTTGGCTAGGCGAGGTTCCGAAACTGATGACACTGGTAGGTGGTGCCGTTGCGCTTGCCGGGGTCGTACTGGTGAACACGCTGGGTAAGGTACCGACTGCTCCGGTGGCCGTGGTGCTAGCTCCTGAAGTGGAAAGCTGAGAGCAACAACGTACCACCGACATTCCAGGTACAGATTGCGCTGTACAAAGCAGACGAGGAGTTGATCCCACGCGCAGCATCCATCGAAACCGACCGACTAGCGAGTGACTGCTATCACACCCAGCGACTGTGGACGGCGATAGAGTGAAACTGGGAGTTCCTCATGTTGAAGGGTCGCCTCACTCACGGGATCGTGCGCCTCCTTGACTGGGGGTTAGGTGAGAGCGCGGACGATTCACCAGAACATCTGCGAACGGGGCGGCGCGGGGAGGAAGACGCGTACTTTTATCTTCGCCGGTGCGGCTACACGATCATCTCCCGTAACTACCGGTCTCCGCATTATCGCGGCGAACTGGACTTGGTCGGTTGGGACGGCGACGTGCTGTGCTTTGTCGAGGTGAAAACTCGTACGACACGGGCGGTCAAGCCTGCGGAAGCTGCAGTGGATCGCGACAAGCAAAACGAGTTGCGGCTGATGGCGCGAGACTTTATGCAGCACATGGCCGGTCCGTGCCAGTGGCGGTTTGACATTGTGACCATATACTATGATCACGGTTTTAACCGGCCCTCATTTGAGCTGTTTCAAAATGCGTTTTCTGTGGCGTACAATCGTGGTTTCGCGAAAAGACTTGCACGTTCCTATTGAAAGGACTCTTCGTACGTGCCCGAATTAAGAAAAGACCCCATTGTGGGCCGATGGGTGATCATTTCGACAGATCGCGCCAAGCGGCCAACCGACTTTGTGCGCGAAACCATGAGGATCAAGGGTGGTTTCTGCCCCTTCTGTTACGGCAATGAGAGCAAGACACCTCCGGAGATTCTGGCCTATCGCCCCAGCACAAACGGCAGCACTCCGCAGAAAGACAGCCCGGGCTGGACGGTGCGGGTGGTACCGAACAAATTTCCGGCGCTCGGCATTGAAGGCAATTTGAATAAACAGGCCGAGGGCATGTTCGACAAGATGAACGGGGTGGGCGCGCACGAGGTGATCGTCGAGACTCCCGACCACAATATGAGCCTGGCGGGTTTGTCACCGAAGCGGATCGAGGATGTGCTGTGGGCATTCCGGGACCGCATTCTGGATCTGAAAAAAGACAAGCGGTTCAAGTACATTCTGCTTTTCAAGAACCACGGCGAAGCGGCCGGCGCTTCGCTGGAGCATTCGCACTCGCAGTTGATTGCGCTGCCGATTCTGCCGATTTACGTGGTCGAAGAACTGCAGGGCGCGAAGCAGTATTACATCTATAAAGAGCGGTGCGTCTTCTGCGACGCGATCCGGCAGGAAATGGACAGCGGGATTCGCATCGTCGCCGAAAACGAGGATTTCATCACGCTGGCTCCGTATGCTCCGCGGTTTCCGTTTGAGACGTGGATTCTGCCAAAGCGGCATGAGTCGGCGTTTGAGAATTCGTCGTCGCACATGTTTGAAAATCTGGCGAAGGCGCTGAAGTTGCTGCTGATGAAAGCGGACCGGGTGCTTGATAATCCGCCATATAACCTGGTGGTGCACAGTTCGCCGGCGCAGGATCCCACCAACGAGTACTATCACTGGCACATTGAATTCATGCCGAAGCTGACCAAGACGGCGGGATTCGAATGGGGGACGGGATTTTATATCAATCCAACACCTCCGGAAGAGGCGGCGAGGTTTTTGCGAGAAGCGAGCGTGGAGGATGTGACGCCGAGTACGGTGGCGGTGCGGTAGGGCGCACCAGGGAATCTCGCCTTGGGCGTAGAACGTGGCTTTCATGGAGACGAAAGGCAACGAGAGAATCGAGAGCGCAACGTCAAGATCCCTCCCCTATCGCTGGGGCTATTTTCAGGGTGTCTTGATTATTCCCTTTTCGCTACTGATGCTCCTCGGGGCTGTTTCCGACCTGCTCAAAACACGTCACTACCCTTGGTATCTGACATTAATCGCGCTGCTAATGGGGATCGTCGGTCTACCGCTGGGAGTCGGCCTTTTGCAGAAAAAGAAATACTCTCTTAGCCTCGTTTACCTAATGTTCGCACTGGCTCTGTTACAGGCAGCGATCCAGCTTCCCATAGCTATGATTCACTTCGCCGACCAAAGTGATAAGGGAAGTGCTTTCTTCGAGGCGTGGATGCTGCTCCTCTGGCTCCTGTCGATGGTCTATTACCGAAAAAGGCGCGAACAGCTTACTTAAAGGAACCGCTGGTACCTGATCGTCTGGACAGCAGTGATGCGGAATCTCGGTTCTATCCCTGCGTCCGGTCGAGGACTTCAGAGTGCCAGGCCATCTGGATGGCTTCCAGTTTGGCTTCGTTCGATTTGGCGGGATCGTCTTTGAAATCAGGCAGCGCGAGAACGTACCCGTGTAGGTCGGTGAAGCGGACGGCGAGCGGATCGATTTCGGGGTGCGCTTCGGAGAGAAGGATTCCGAGGTCTTCGGAATCGCTCCAAGTCAGTTCCTTTGGCATGGATGGCTCCGTTCCGTTGTTACGGCGCGCGTTGGCGAAGAATTTCCTATGGACAGATGAGTCCGTGGTGGAGGAGATTCCTCACTTCGTTCGGAATGACAATACATAAGACTTTAGTGCTCTTCTGAAACGTAATTGCGATTCCATGCCGGAATTTCTACAACGACCTTACCCGGCTTTTTGATCACGGCCTGGCATCCGAGACGCGAGTTTAGCTGAAGGTCGGCAGCCATGTCGAGTTTGTCGGCTTCGTCGTCTTCCATTTCTGAAATCAGGTCTGCGCCTTCTTTGACCCAGACGTGGCAGGTCGTGCAGGCGCAGTTACCGCCGCAGGCGTGGTCAAGATGGACGCCGTAGTTCAGTGCTACATCGAGCAGAGATTCCTGCTTGCCATGATCTTTGTAGGGAAGTTTTCCATGCTCGAAGGTGACGGTTTTGCCTTCGGGCAGGAAAGTAATCTCGACGGTATTGTCGGTGGGAGCGTCGATCGTAGTGGCTCCGGTGTTGTGGCTTTTCTCGTCTGACATCATTGCTCCTGACAGTGACCTCAGCGGCTAAAGCCGCCATACAAGATTCTTACGGCGCGGCTGAAGTCGCGCCCTTTCAAAGCCGGTTTTCTGAAACGCTCTTACTTAAATTCTGCTTTCGCCACCGGGTGTCCGGCCTGCTGGCCTTCCTCGATTCCAGTGTCATCCATGGTCTTGCCCTTCAGCGCGGTCGATACCGCCGTGTCCATCATCAATTCAGCCAAGCGCATGGTGCCCTGATTCAACGCGTCGATCGCGCTGCGAATTGCTAGATAATCGTCGCGATCTTTGGTCGCGATCAAAGTCTGCTCAAGAGCCTCCGCATTGCGGCGTTCTTCGATCGTGAGCGCTTGCCACGCATCACTCTTCTTTCCCTTGGCGAGCGCGTTGAGGATTGTCTCGGCTTCGCGGCGCGCTTCGATGACCTGACGTTGCCGGAAATCCTCTTCGGCGTAGTCAAACGACTCCAGCAGCATGTTTTCGACTTGCTCGTCGGTAAGGCCATAACTGGGCTGGACGTCGATTTCGGCTTCTTTGCCGCTGCGCTGCTCGCGCGCGGAAACGTGGAGAATGCCGTTGGCGTCAATCAGGAACTTCACTTCGATGCGCGGCATGCCCGCGGTCATGGGCGGAACGCCTTTCAGGTCGAAGCGTGCGAGTGAGCGGCAATCTCGTGCGAGTTCACGTTCGCCCTGCAGCACGTGAATCGCGACGTTGGTCTGGCCGTCGACCTGCGTGGTGTAATACTGCGTCGCCGATGCCGGGATCGTCGAATTGCGGAGAATGATCTTGTCGGTCACGCCTCCGGCAACTTCGATGCCCAGCGAAAGGGGCGTCACGTCAAGGAGCAGCATCTCTTTCGTGATTTGAGAGCCGCCGCCCAGAATATCCGCCTGCACCGCCGCGCCGAGCGCTACGACTTCGTCAGGATTCAAGTCGGTGTGCGGAACGCGGCCGAATAAATCCTGAACGAGCTGACGAACTTTCGGAATGCGCGTCGATCCGCCGACGAGAACGACTTCATCGATTTGAGCGGGCTTCAGTGCGGCATCTTTAAGAGCCTGTTTTGATGGGCCAATCGTGCGGTCGATGACCGGCTGAATCATCTGCTCGAACATCTCGCGGCTGACCTCACGCTGGTACTTTTTGCCTCCGGGGAGGTCAACGTCGAGTGTGGCCGTGGGCTGCGAGGAGAGCGCGATTTTCGCTTCAATCACGGCTTTGCGGATGCGCTGGACGGCTTCGCCGCTGCGGCGCGCATCCTTTCGAAGATCAATGCCGAGATCGCCGCGAATATCGTCGAGCGCAATTGCAATCAGCAGGTTGTCGATGTCATCGCCGCCAAGATGCGTGTCCCCGTTGGTGGCCACGACTTCGAAGATTCCGTCATGGAGTTTGAGGATCGAAATGTCGAAGGTGCCGCCGCCGAAGTCGTAGACGGCGACGATGCCGTTCCTGCGCTTGTCGAGACCATAGGCGAGCGCTGCGGCGGTCGGCTCGTTAACGAGGCGCAGAACATCGAGGCCTGCGATGCGGCCGGCGTCTTTGGTGGCCTGGCGCTGCGCGTCGTTGAAATACGCGGGAACGGTGATGACGGCCTTGGTGACGTTGCCGGCAAAGAAGCGTTCGGCATTGCGCTTGAGCTGGCGCAGGATGAGGGCGGAAATCTCGGGAGGCGTATAGGTGCGCTCACCGATCTTGATGCGCAGAACTTCGCCAGAGAGCATGTCGTCCGCCATCCGGAAAGGAAACAACTTCAATTCTTCCTGAATGTCTTCGAGGCCGCGGCCCATTAACCGCTTCACGGAATAAACGGCGCGGTCGGAGGTTTCGATCAGACACTTGCGCGCTCCATTGCCCACGATGATTTGATTGGTTTGATCAAGCGCGACAACGGAGGGAACGAGATTCAGGCCGTCTTCCCCGGGAATAACGGCAGGAACGTCTCCCTGCATGTACGCGACGAGAGAGTTGGTGGTGCCCAGGTCGATGCCGACGATGTGATCAGAGCTCATTTGTAATTTTGTAATCGGGTAATTGGTAATTTGCAGCTTCACTTGCCACGCGGGTCTCAGATTTCAAAATCACCCGATTACCAAATTACGAAATCTATTCCAACGCTTCATTTACGTCCCGCACGAGATTTCGTATGTAATTCCTGCGGTTCAGGACATCCAGCATGTTGTCGCGGATCTTGATCAGGTCCTCTTCGGTGCCCTTATCCACGGCGGCGTCCCACTTTTTCCATTCCGCTTTCAGCTCGTTGAAGAGGGCGTCGAATTTTTCTTCCAGAGACAGCTTGGCCTTGCCGATTTCTTCGAGGAGCGCGGGATCGTCTTCTCCGGCTGTCTTTTGCGCACGAAGCTCCTCGAGATGCATGTTGAGCTCGAAGACTTCTTCGAGCAGATCGGGCGGAACGACCTGTTTCTTCAGCTCTCCGGTAGCGCGGGCTTTTTCCGTGGCCTGCTTCGATTGCTCTTCGAGTTCGACGCCTTCCAGGCGAAGCAGATACTGCGTGCGCTTGATCGGATCTTTCAAAGTGCGATAAGCGTCGTTGAGCATGGAGCTTTGTTCGAGACTCCATTCGCGCTCGGTCGGGTCGGCCTGCGCGAAGAGATCGGGATGCAGATGACGGCTCAGGGCATAGAACTCTTTTTCCAATGTGGCGGTGTCGAGGTCGAGCTTGCGCGGGAAGCCGAAAAAAGTGAAGTAGTCGACAGGCTGAGCGGGCTGCACCTTGCCGCAGGCGCTGCAGAAGTGCTGGGCGCGCATGGTGCCGCACGACCAGCAACTGGATGTTTCCTCACCGGGCAGGATCATCGACGATTTGGAATCCGTATTTGCCATATCAAACCAATTTCTTGCAAAGCTTGGGGCGGACGTTTGGCCGCCCTCGTTATCCGTCGTTTCTTCCGATCTACCCTTTCATGATCACCAAGGTCGCGACCAGCGAGCTGACCGCCATACAGAAGACGCCGATTGCGATCGAATTCGTCGCTATGGCCGCCGTGAAGGCGATCACGTGCACGTAGACCACCGTCTGCTTGTTGGTCAAGGCCGGACCCCTCCTCGGGTATGTTCGCACAACACTTCGACTCGGACGTGATCTACGCCGAGAAAGAACTGCCGCAGCCACAGGACTTGGTGGAGTTCGGATTCACGAAGACGAATCCCTGCTGCATGAGAGTCTCCTGATAATCGAGAATCATCCCGTGCAGATAGATAAATGATTTCGGGTCCACGAAGACGCGCACATCGTCGAACTGGAAGACGCGATCCCGCTCGCGAGGCTGTGTGTCGAAGCGGATGTTGTAGCTCAGGCCTGAACACCCTCCGCCTTGCACGCCAAGACGCAGGCCGCCTTGCTCGGGCGAAATGCCTTCCTTTGCCATGGCGACGCGGATTTTTGCGATCGCCTTGTCGGTGACCTGGATGCCCTTGGCAGAAGTCGATGGTGCGACGGTTTTTAGAGTGTCTTCCATGAGTCAGCTTCTAGCTCTAGCCGCTAGCTTCTGGCAGCCGTTCTACAAAATACAGTTCGGCTAGCGAGTCGCTAGAGGCTATCGCTCACAGCTATCTTACTGCGCCTCTACCTCGGCAGGCTTGGTGGACTCCTGCTTCTTCTTCCAATCGCCGATGGCGGCGCGGATCGCGTCCTCGGCTAGCACCGAGCAGTGAATCTTTACCGGCGGCAGAGCCAGTTCCTTCACGATCTCGGTGTTCTTGATCGCGAGGGCTTCGTTAATCGTCTTGCCCTTTACCCACTCGGTGGCAAGCGAGGACGAGGCGATTGCGGAGCCGCAGCCGAACGTCTTGAACTTCGCGTCTTCAATCACGTTGGTTTGCGGATTGACCTTGATCTGCAGCTTCATGACGTCGCCGCATTCGGGAGCTCCGACGAGGCCAGTGCCCACATCACTGTCCTTTTTGTCCATGGAGCCGACGTTGCGCGGATGGTTGTAGTGATCGATCACTTTATCGCTGTATGCCATTTCTTGCTCCTCACATTCTTTGTCCCTGAGATTCCCTCAGGGGCTAAAGCCCCACATCTTTTGTGCTCACTGCGGCACGGCTAAAGCCGTGCCCTTTCAAAACCTAACGTGCTTCAAAACCCAACGTGCTTCAAAACCTAATGCGCTTCGGCTGCCCACTTCACGCTCTTCAGATCCACGCCTTCTTTGGCCATTTCGTAGAGCGGCGAAAGCTCGCGCAGACGCGCCACTGTCTCAACCACGCGATCGGCCACGTAATCCACTTCAGCCTGGGTGTTGAAGCGGCCGATGCCGAAACGAATCGAGCTGTGGGCCAGGTCGTCGCCCGTGCCGAGAGCCTTTAATACATAAGATGGCTCAAGGGTCGCGGAGGTGCAGGCTGATCCGCTGGAAACTGCAATATCGTTGATGCCCATCAACAGCGACTCACCTTCGACATAGGCAAAGCTGATGTTCAGGTTGCCGGGTAGACGGTGTTCCATGGAACCATTGATGTAGGTCTCGTCGAGGCGGCTCATGATGCTGTCTTTTAGACGATCGCGAAGGCCGGCGAGTTTCACGGATTCCTGCGCCATCTCTTCCTGGGCGATGGCGCAGGCCTTGCCCAACCCCACGATGCCGGGAACATTCAATGTGCCGGAACGCATGCCGCGCTCGTGGCCGCCGCCGTCAATGAGCGGAACCAGTTGTATACGCGGATTCTTGCGGCGAACATACAGCGCGCCCGCGCCCTTCGGCCCATAGAGCTTGTGGCCAGTGATGGACGCGACGTCGATGTTCATCTTGTTCACGTCGATAGGAACCTTGCCAATGGCCTGGACTGCGTCGGTGTGGAAAACGATGCCGCGCTCGCGGCAGAGCTTGCCGATTTCCGCGATGGGCTGGAGCACACCGATTTCATTATTGGCAGCCATGATCGTGACGAGGATCGTCTTGTCGTCCATGGCGCGCTTCAGCTCGTCGAGATCGACGAGACCGTTTTTCTGAACGGGCAGGTAGGTCACGCGGAAGCCGTATTTCTCGAGATGCTTGCAGGTGTCGAGGACAGCCTTGTGCTCGGTGACCGCGGTGATGATGTGGTTGCCCTTTTCACGGTACATTTCGGCGACGCCCTTGATGGCGAGGTTGTCGCTCTCGGTGGCTCCGGATGTGAAGATGATTTCCTTTGCGCTCGCGCCGATCAGCTTGGCGATGCGGTCGCGGGAGAGCTCAACGGCTTCTTCGGCAACCCATCCGAACGGGTGGTTGCGGCTGGCCGCGTTGCCGAACTTCTCCACAAAGTAAGGAAGCATCTCTTCGAGCACTCGCGGATCCATCGGCGTGGTCGCGTGATTGTCCATGTAAATGGGCAACTTGATGCCCTCGGGAGCATTGTGCCCGTTGTTGTGATTGGGGGTCGCCGTCTTCGTATTGCCACTCATGATTGCTGTTCTCCTTCAATTGCAGGTGCCTGTTGCGCCGTTACGCAATCGTTACTAAATCCGCCGTTTTCTTGATTTCGATCGTCTCCGGCTCTTCTTTCATTTGCGAAATTCTGATGTTCTTCAAAACCTGTTCGATGCTTTCATTCACTTTGCGCAGCGGCTCGCGGATGGTGCAGCGATCGCTCTGGCCGCATTCGCCTCGAACCGTCACACAAGCCGTAATAAAGAGAGGCCCGTCGATCGCCTTGATGACTTCGAAGGCGGAAATCGTGCGCGGATCACGCGCCAGGGTGTATCCGCCGTTCATGCCGTGCTGGGATTGAACGAGTCCGACTTTTGCCAGACGCTGCAGAATTTTCGCCAAGGCCTCCTGCGGAATGCCGTAGGCCTCGGCCACATCTTTCGCGCTGCAGGCGCCACGGTCGACGTGCTCGGCGAGGTGCTTCATCGCCATCAACCCGTAGTCGGCTTTTTTGGTCAGCTTCAGCATCTGGTTTCAACGTCCCAAGGGCAACTTCGCCAAAGGCGACCGTAAAGGTCGGATAAAACTACGACTCTTTAGGTCGCCTTTTATTCTAACGGGAGGACGGCTTTCTAGCAAGGGCCGACAGGGAATGGGGAAAATTGGGCACTGAATGGTAAGTTTATGTATGCAAACGGCTTACGAGCTGGAATTGGATTTTCTTGAAAAGGCTAGGCGACTTGGCTGCGGATTGCGAGCCGCTAGGGACGTAGTGTTCCAGTCGGGACTTGACATCGCACCTCAACCCGCCCCAAAATACCGCAATTCAAACAGCACCCCTCTTGAGACCGATAAGTTTCCCCGACGCTTTATGACGCCCATCCAGCCCTCGCAGCCTACTCAACCAAAAGCCAGCCGGGAGCAATGCAAGCATCCGCAGGTGCAGATTGTTTCGCGCGATGAAGACACGGAATACGTGGAATGCAAAGAATGCGGCGAGGTGTTCGAGTCGAGCGAGTTTAAGGACATGGAGATCGAGCAGAAGAAGGGACTGGAGGAGGAATAGGTTCTAGCGCTATTCGAACGAATTACTTCTCTTCCCTAGGCTCTTCGGATCCCTTCGCTTTGGCTTTCTTTACACCCATGGTCTTATCTATCCAATCGTCGGCCGTTCGCAGGTCCGCATCGCGGGCGGCGGGATCATCACACTGCACGTCAGCACGTTCGCGATACATGAGGTTCATGTAAGCCATGGCGTCGTCGTAATCTGGGCGAAGCTGCACGGCTTTGTTCAGGTTTTCGATGCCATCCGCGATGCGGGTCCAATTCTTCTCTCTAACTTGTAAGCAAACTGTTTTGTTTTTCGCCGCGAGTGAGGCGTCGGGCTTGAGGCGAAGCTTCGCGCGTTCTTCCTGTCGCGGCACATAGGTCTGAGTCCAGTCGATGACTCCGATGGAGTAAAACGCTTCGGGATCATTGGGTTCCAATTCTGTGGCTGTGCGGTAGTAGTCCGTGGCATCGTCAAATTGCTTCATTTGAAGGTACAAATAGCCGATGCCCTTAGTGGCGTTTATGCGCTGGGATGGACTGAAGTCGGCCTGCGAAGGGCCCAAGTCAATTACCTGCTTGTATTCCGCAATCGCACGTTTCGCCATGTCGATGTTGTCGGGCAGATCCACCCCAGGGATGTATTGCTGTGCGTATGTGGTCGCAAGGTAAAGGTGGGCATTGACGTTCGAGGAATCCAGCGCAACGGCCTTTTCGAAGTGCCACGTCGCTTGCTCGTAATTTGCCTGTTTGTAAGCTCGTGCGCCGAGGCTGAGTTCGGTTGCTGAACTTGGCGCTTGCGCGTCGGCCATCGAGACTAAAATCACCGAGAGCGACAAGAAGGTAAATAAATGACGGCGTTTCGTCATGGGTAATGCCTCCGAGTAGCTGCAGCTTGCAAGTTATAGTATCTGACACCGAACTTATGTCAATTGATCCAACCGGGCCCAGCGCCGTGGGCTATCACCGCTGAGCCTACTTAATGGCGATCAGAAGGTTCTCCGAACGATCTACCCAGAACTTCTTTCCGGGCGGGATTACCGTGGTCGCGCTGTATTCGGTGATCACTGCCGGTCCTTTTATTACGTGGCCGGGGATGAGAGTGCTGCGTTCAAAGACGGGGGTCGTCTGGGCCTTCTGATGAAAGAACACGGGTGCGCGATCAACGGGTGATGCACCGTTGGTGCGAGGGACGTTCTTTGTTCGCGACGATCGTTGCCGTGCCAGTTTTGGCTGCGGTGTTTTCAGGCGTGCGCGGAGCCGCGCGGTGACCAGTTCCAGCTCGCGACCGGCATGGTGATAGCCGTAGCGGAGTTGATGTTGCTCGTGGAAACGTGCGACGACATTTCCCGCGGCGGGAACGTTGAGTTCATAGCCTTGGCCGCGATACCGGAGATCGAGAGTTCTTTCGAAGTGAGGAACGCCGCGCCAGCGCTCCGCGGCGAATTCTTTCCTGGCTGCCGCTTCCAGCTTGTGGAATTCTTTTTCCAGTTCAATGCGAGGTGGGCGATCGCTAAAGCGCCAGAGGAGCGTGCGCGAGAAGTCTTTGACTACGTCGCTGACCAGAATTCCGAAGGCCGAGAGCGCACCGGGACGGGCGGGGATGATGACCGTGGGAATGGAAAGAGCCTCGGCCAGTTCGCAGGCGTGCAGGCCTCCGGCGCCGCCGAAGGCGACGAGCGCGAAGTCGCGTGGATCATATCCGCGTTCGATGGACACTACGCGCAAGGCTCGTTCCATGTTCGCGTTTACGACGCGCACGACGCCGGCTGAAAACTGTTCGAGGGTCAGGCGTGAGCCCTGTTTCTTGAGCCACTCCGAGGTGAGGCGATGAGCCCGCTCGAAGTCGAGCGTGAATTCGCCGCCGAGGAAGCGGTCAGGGCGCAGGCGGCCCATCAGTAAATTGGCGTCGGTCACCGTTGGTTGGATTCCCCGGCCATAACAGATCGGGCCCGGGTCGGCACCGGCCGATTCAGGACCGATGCGCAGCAAGCCACCGGCGTCAAACCGGGCGAGAGATCCGCCTCCTGCGCCGACGGTGTGAATTTCAAGCATAGGCACGCCGAGGGGAAGCCCGGCAACTTCGGATTGGCCGACGGCCTGAATTTGACCCTGCACAACGGCCACGTCGGTGGAAGTGCCTCCCATATCGAAGGAGAGAATTCTGGCAAATCCGCTGCGTGAGGCCATGGCTGCCGCGCCGACGAGTCCTCCGGCGGGGCCGGACAATACCGTGCGGACGGGTTCGCGAGCGGCAGATTCGAGCGCGGTAATGCCTCCGCTGGATTGCATGACAAAGATGCGCGACTGCCGCACGTTTCGACGGGAGCTGGTTGCTGTTTTGCCGATCTGTTCCGCTCGTTTTGTCTGTTCTGCTTGTTCCGTTCGCGCGGCCAATTTCTGCATGTAGCTTTGCATGAGAGGCTGCAGATAGGCATTCACCACGACAGTGCTGGTGCGCTCATATTCGCGGAACTCAGGGAGAATCTGATGGGAGACGGAAAGCGGCTGGCCCAGATTCGCGAGAGCCGCGACCACTTGCTCTTCATTCTCAGCGGTCGCGAACGAGAACAGCAACGAGATGGCGATGGCTTCGGGCTGAGCGCGCATGATCGTCTCGCGTAGTCGTGCCAATTCTGTCTCGCTCGGCCGCTCCAACACACGGCCGTCGGCAGCGACTCGCTCGTTCACGCCAAAGCGCATTTCACGAGGAACGAGGGGCGGGATGCGATCGAAGAAGAAGTCGTAAAGTCGAGGACGCGCCTGGCGTCCGATCTCAATGACGTCTTCGAATCCGGAAGTGGTAACAAGGGCGACGCGAGCGCCTTTTCGCTGGAGCAGGGCGTTGGTTCCGACGGTTGTGCCGTGCAGCAACGTAACACCGGATCGAGATCCAATTTTCTCAAGAGCTCCGGCAATGGCAAGCGAAGGATCGTCGGGTGTCGAAAAGACTTTGAGTGTTTGGAGCCGGCCGCCTTGCACCCACACGCAGTCCGTGAACGTCCCTCCGGTATCGATGGCAATGCGAAGCGTAGGATGATCACCGCCCATAAACAGGGAAGACTAACACGGGACTGCGCCGTGCACAGCTGTGCTCATGATATCCGGCGCCGGAAAACATAATCGCCTTGTGAAGCTGTGCTGCCGTATTCTGAGCAAGGCATGGTTCGCTGCCAAGGGTGAGTGTGAACGGGAAAACCTGGAAAACATGGCTGGTGCCAGGCGGCCTCTTGTTGGCGCTCGTGGCCGTGCTTGTCAACAGTCCAGTCTTCGCGCAAGTCGCCCCCTCGCTTGGTTTTTATTATGTGGCCGTTTTTGTGGGTGGGCTGGTCTTGGCCTGGCGGTTTCATTCCAGCCGCATTTTGTTTTCGCTGCTGACGCTCTTGCTAGCGCATCGGGCCATCGAATTTTTCTCGGATGGGCGCACGAGCGCCGGGACGGGACGTACGGCCGTCACCCTCGCCGCGTTATTGATTCCGGCGAACTTTATTTTGTTCGCCTTCATGCGCGAGCGAGGGCTTGGCATGGTTGGGATCGGGCCGCGGGCTGGCGTCCTGTTCCTGGAATCGGTGGTCGTGGCGGTGCTTTGCCGGCCAGAAAATAGTGCGGTGAATTCGACGCGCGCCGTCGTGGGCGGAATTCCTGATTGGGCATGGGCCGGTTTTGTAGCCTTTCTTGTCGTCTCTGTCCGACGTTTTGTACAAACGCGAAAGCCGATCGAACCGGGGTTTGCCTGGTCGGCTGTCGCAGTCTTTCTATGGCTCCAGTTCGCGCCTGTGGGAAAGATGGCTGACGCTTATGTTGCTACCTCCGCCCTGATCCTTGCTGCTTCGCTGATCGAGACTTCTTATGTTCTTGCCTACCACGACGAACTGACCGGCATTCGCGGACGGCGGGCTTTCAATGAATCGCTGCTCTCGCTTGATCAGCAGTACGCGATCGCGATCGTCGACATCGATCATTTCAAGAAATTCAACGACACGTATGGGCACGATGTTGGTGACCAGGTTCTGTGCTTGGTCGCGGCGCGCATCGCCAGAGTTAGCGGAGACGGCCACGCATTCCGCTGTGGGGGAGAAGAATTTGCGGTGATCTTTCGTGGAATTTCGGCGAAAGATGCAGTGGAGCACCTCGAGTCATTACGAAAGACGATCGAGACATCGATGTTTCGATTGCGTGGAGCGGAGAGAAGAAACGAGACGCGGGCCGGGGAGTCCGACCGCAGAAGACCCGCGAAGAAGAAGGGCGCGGCCGGCAGCCTGAGTCAGTCGCCCGACCAGTTGTCGGTGACGGTCAGTATTGGAGTGGCGGAGCCCAGCACTCGGTATCGACAACCCGAGCAAGTGATTCAGGCTGCCGACCAGGCGCTTTACCGGGCCAAGCAAAGAGGACGGAATCGAGTTGAACTGGCTTCCACTGCTCCGTTGAAATGGGAGAAAGCGAAACGCGCGAAAGCCTCCCGGCTATAGCCGTATTCGCGGGCACTACCACTCGCGCAAGTGGACCAGGAGTAAGATCGCCGTTGCGCCCAGCGGCAGGCACAGGCCGGCGCGCAGGCTACCGGTAGATTGGGAAGTGACGCCGACCATCCAGGAGATCACCGCCGGACCCACGGACGCGAGGGAAAACATGAAGGCGCCGATACTTCGAGCGGCAACGCCGTAGCGCAAAGAAAGGCGAGCAACATTGATGGGGTACAGCGTCGCAAAGCTTAGACCCGTGATGAGCGCGGCGACGATGACCGCGGGCAGCGTGGAAGCCCAAAGCAGCAACAGAATGCCAGCGGACCCGGTGGCATATCCGACTCGCAGAACACGCTGTTCGGGAAAGTGAGACAGAAACAGAGTTCCCAGAGCGCGGCCCAGGGTTAGCGCTGCCCAGAAGAAGGCCGGCATGAGCGGTGCCATCTTGGCAGCGCTTGGACCGAGACGCGAAACGTAAGATCCAATCCATCCGCCGACTGCCGTCTCGGCGCCGGGATAAAGGAAAAAGACCGCTGCAAAAAGCCAGAGGGTTGGGGATTTGGCAAGTTCTTGCCAGTGGAGTGAGCGATCCGCGGGCGGCGCAGCGGAAGGAAAAGGAAGACCCCGCATGGCGACGGCAAGCAAGACAAGGAATAACGAAACGGCCGCAAAGAAAACCGGCAGCAATTTATGGGCAGCTGCCCATGCCACCATCAGGGAACAGAACACAGCGCCGAATCCCCAGAAAAAGTTGAGCAAACTCACTGCGCTGGTGCGCGAATCGGAACTGATCTCCGCAATGAGCAAGCTGTCGGTCGGCACAATAAGACCTAGTCCCAGTCCATAAACGGCAATCGAAGCCATTCCCAGCCAAACTGACCCGATGTAGAGAGTGGCGGCGCCACCCGCCATGAGCAGCAATCCTGAGAGAAACGCGGGACGGTATCCCAGGCGAGCGAGCAGGACTCCCGAGAGTTGCGCGCCAACCAGCGAGGATAGAAACTGAATGAGGAACAGATTCCCGGCTTGGGTGTCGTTCAGGGCCCACCGGGCAATCAAGAGGGGAAGCATCGGGCCGAGCAAGGTCGTGAGGATTCCGGTGGGCAGAAAAGCAATTTGGGCGGCGAGAATCAGATTCTTATTCGAGGAAGTTTGAGCGTGCTGGATTGCTGTCTCCATGCGATAGACAATCGTCCACGGTGCTGGAATCGAGAGACTTCAGAATAGCGTACAGAGAAACGGTTACCCGTAAAAATGCGGTGAATTGAGGAATCAACTCGGCGAATGAGGCAGGAAAGAGGTCGCGCGAACCAGCTTCATCGCCGGGAGTGGTAAAATGAAATCCCAACACGCCGGAGAGGTGGCCGAGAGGCTGAAGGCGGCGGTTTGCTAAACCGTTGTACGGGCTAACACCTGTACCGAGGGTTCGAATCCCTCCCTCTCCGCCAGCTTTTCAATCACTTGCGCTAACTGCGATCTGCTCTGCAATCCGTTAGTCTGGCGTACCCAATGCTAGTGCCAGCCCAACTACTTTCGAATGCGCTTGTGCCATCTCGTCTGTGACGACTTCGCCATAGATGTTCATCGTCGTGCGAATGTCGCTATGCCGCATGAGTTTTTGCTGCACAGCGATGGGAGTTCCTACGGCGTCTAACCATGAACGGTAGCTGTGGCGCAGGGTATGAGTCGGCACCTTGCCGATTCCGGCGGTCTCTGCTGCTCGGTGGAATATACGCAACACCTGGGGGTAAGACCACGGCAAGCGCCCAAGCTGCACCGGGGACGCAAACAGCCAGTCTCCGTCAGCGGAAAACTGTGAAGTCTGTTTCCACATCTTCAGGAGTCCCAGCAGTTCGGGGTCTATGCCCATTTCCTTTTGCGAGTGGATGGTTTTTACGGCATCGACATGTTGGCGAACAATAGCTCGTTCAATCCGCATCTTGCCGTTGAGCCAGTCCACATCGCACCACTTCAGAGCCAGACATTCGCTGATTCGCAGACCGAAGCACACAGAGAGCAGCGCCATTGTGCGGAACGGTTCCTCAAGATGCTGCACAAACTTGCGGAACTCTTCCACCGTCAGACTTCGTGGTTGTCGAGTGCGCTTCGTCGCCCCTTTGACCACGACAAGATCAATGGGGTTACGTGAAATTTCCAGCGCACCACTCCACATGGCAAATTCCATGAGTAGATGCAAGATGCCCCGCACATGGGCTTTGCTCTTGGGGGATAAATTCAATTCCCGCAACCACAATTCGACCGGTCGAGGTTGAACCTCGCTGATCGGACTGTCTCCCCATTTCGGCAATATGTGGTTACGCAGCCAGGAACGATACATTCGCGCCGTTGAATGACGCGACGGCAAACGCTCCCCCTCGTATCGTGTTGCCAGTGCATTCACGGTCAGAATCTCACTTTCCTCTAGCCTTGGATTTTCCGATGGCTGCCTCTGAATATCAGGTAAGAAAGTCTGCGCTGCTCCTTGTGCGGCTCCCTTGGTTCGAAACTCCTTCAGGGTGCCGATCAATCTTGAGCGTCGCTTGCTGCCCTCCCACCATAAGAAATTCCAAGTCTTGCGTCGTTTGTCGAAAACTACACTTCCGGTTTTGTACCGTGCTGCCCTTTTCATTGACCCATCCTTTCCGCAGGGCGCACGGATGGCGAAGTGGATAGTGACCTGACCGGCGAAATTTGTGCCAGGTGGAATGAGAGAGAATCCACTTGGAGGAAAAGCAGGTCATGCCCATCCAGAGGTACAAGCCAGAGCAAATCGTGACGATGCTGCGGCAGATTG
>JBELAC010000159.1:0-11367 GCA_049509215.1 Terriglobales bacterium | reverse complement strand
CTTCCGCGCCCTGCAGGGCAGTCAGGCGCGCGCCCTCTGGGTACCACTGATCCCAGCAGACCAGCGTGCCCACACGCCCAAACGCCGTATCGACGGCTTGAAAGCCAAGATCACCGGGCGCGAAGTAAAACTTTTCGTAGTAGAGCGGATCGTCCGGGATGTGCATCTTGCGATAAATCCCGCGCAGCTCTCCGTTCGCATCAAAAATCGCAGCCGTGTTGTGATAAACCCCGGGCGCGCGTTTCTCAAACAGTGAAGCAACCAGCACAACATTGTTCTTTTGCGCCGCCGCAGCGAGCTTTTCCGTACTCGGCCCGGGAATCGCCTCCGCCAGGTCGAACAACGCTGCATCTTCGCGCTGGCAGAAATATTGGGTCTGAAAAAGCTCCGGCAGGCAGACCACGTTTGCGCCCTGGCGGGCCGCCTGCGTCACCCGATCCAGCGCCTTTGCCATATTGTCGGCAGGTTCGGCGCCGCAGGCCATCTGTACTAACGCGACATTGAACTTTTCAGACACTTGGTTTCTCCACATTAACCTGGACCTTGTCATCCCGAGCGAAGCGAGGGATCTGACAATTCATGAATGGTTAGGATACCAAAGCCCGCCGCGCCGCACGTACTTCGCCTTACCGCTGACTTCTAGTACATTGGTTATTCATGCAAAGTGCATTCTTATTTTGGAGGTTTGTTCTTGAAGCAGAAAAATAGTTCGAAACACGGCGCTCATGAGGGAGCAGGAATCGACCGCAAGCTGCACGATCCGGTCGCCGACCGCCTGATTCCGCTGGCTCCGCTCGATCTCGCAAACATCGGCTCCATCGATGATCTGGTACGCGCCATGGCGAAAACGGCTTTCACCGGACGCCAGCTCGGCGAGGCCGCCGATGTTCTTGAAGCGATGGCTCGCGACAAAGACGCCTTCATCGTCATGACGCTTGCCGGAGCCATGACTGTCGCCAAGCAGGGCTTGGTTATCTCGGAATTAATCGAGCGCGGCATCGTGAACGCGATCGTTTCGACAGGCGCTCTCATGGCGCACGGCCTCGTCGAAGCCACCGGCCGCGCCCACTTCCGCCACAATCCCGACCTCAGCGACGAAGAGCTTTACGAAGCCGGCTACAACCGCGTTTATGACACGCTCGAGCCCGAGCAGAACCTCGACGACGTCGAGCGCGTCATGCACGCCGTATTTTCGGCTTGGGATTCGCATGAGATCATGTGCTCCTACAAGCTCAACCGCGCAATCGGAAAACATCTTTCGAAAACCGCCAAAGGCCAGCGCGGCATCCTGAAATCGGCGTATGAAAACAACGTTCCCGTATTCGTCCCGGCCTTCTCCGACTCCGAACTCGGCCTCGACTTTGCACTCACGAATCGCGAACGCGACAAAAGAAGCCAGGCGCGTTTCCGCTTCGATCCTTTTGAAGATCTCGAACACTTCGCTGCGACTTTGTTAGCTCAAAAGCGTCTGGGCATCTTCACCATAGGCGGCGGCGTGCCGCGCAACTGGTCGCAGCAATTCGGCCCATTCATCGAGCTGCGTCATCGCCGGGGTGGGGAAGACCTCCCGCTCAAGCGCTATCACTATGGCCTGCGTATCTGCCCTGAGCCAGTCTACTGGGGCGGACTTTCGGGCAGTCCCTATAGCGAGGCTGTCTCATGGGGCAAGTTTGTGCCTCCGGCCGAGGGCGGCAAGTTTGGCGAAGTATTCGTGGATGCAACGGTCGGATTGCCCCTGATCGTAGCGGCCGTCCTGGAGCGGTTGAAGAAAAAGCCGGCGGGGAAGAAGGCGCTGGCAGCGACATTTTAATTCAGTGGCTTCATTTATTACTTCTTAAGAGGTACCGAGATGATCGTGCGCCTTAGAATAGCTTTTACCTTCCTTCTAGCGTTGTGCATCGTATTTCTCGCGGAGACCACACCCGCCCAGACCAACCCCGAGAAAACCGAAAAGGGGCGAACCGACGCCCCGCCGACATTACGCGTAGATCCACTCTTGATCGCCGAAGCGAATGAAGTGTGGCATCTGATCGCCTCCCGTAGTAATCCGATCTGGCCCGGTTGGGATGCCTCCACAACGCCACTACTGCTCTACTTGCCGGGAGAGCAAGACGTCCTCATCAATCATCCACATCCGCCGCAAGGCTTCCGGCGCTATGACGGGCCCGTTCAGTTTCCGGGCTGGCAGATTTACGTAAAAGACGGGCCGACTCTCATCGACATCGACGGCCAAAATACTTCCAAGGACGTGGCGGGAGTGCGAACGCTCGTCGTGGCCGACACGCTATCCAACCTGCGGCAACAGGTCTTCGGCCTGGTGGCGGATCCGAGACCGACGCAGGACAAGTTCCAGACGTTCAAGTATTCGGACCTGGCGACAGATCCTTATTTTCAGCTCTCCCTGGTGGCCCACGAGGCGTTTCACGTTTATCAGGACAAGATGGCTGCCGACAAGGAAGCGGACGAGTGGTTGCTGTTGTACTATCCGGTTCTCTCGGTCCAGAACAACGTGGGCTTTGCCCTGGAGGGATCGGCTTTGGCCGACGCGCTACGCGCCACGGACGCCGCCGGGCTTCGCCGTGCAGCCTTGCGCTGGTTGGCGCTCCGCAAGGATCGCCGCTCCTTCCTCCCGGGGAAGGCTGTGGCATACGAGGATGGCGTGGAATTTACCGAGGGGCTGGCAGTATACACCGAGTATCGCCTGTTCCAGGTGTTAGAAGGCCGACAACCGGGAGCGGCCATGTCGTGGGCGCAAGGGTTCGCCGGGTATGGAAACCTCGCACACCAGCGAGAGGACCTCATCAATTTGATGGTTCGGCACACAAGCGGCGCAATCAATGTAAATAACGACCCTTACGGAACGGCCCCACTTCGCATGCGGCTGTATTACTCGGGCATGGCAATGGCAGTTTTGCTGGACAGACTCTCGCCTGGGTGGCAAAGCCGGATTTTCGCGCCGGATGCGACCTTGACTTCGCTCCTGGAGGAGGCACTGTGGCCCTCAGCCGCAGAGCTGTCGCAGGCGCTCACGGAAACGCGGCGTGAGGAGGCCTATGCCGAACTATTAACGAACAAGACAAAACTGGCCGACGACGGGAAGGCGCATGTTGAGGCTATGGTCAAGGAAATCGAAACTGGACCCGGCATTGGCTTGATCGTGGACTACTCGCAGCTGGCTGTCACTAAGCTTGGAATGGGTGTTACACCGTTTGGCATTATCGTGGTGGACGAGGAACGGACGATCTTCACGCAAATTCCCATCAAGGTCGCTTTTGGTCAGGCGGGAGAAGTGGCCGAAACAGCGCCAACACCGCTCCTGCGCGATACAGGACGGAAGATTATCCGGTTCCGGCTCGCCCCCGGTGCGACGAGGGCGGAGGTGGAGAAAAAGCTGGGATCCGCGACGACGAAGAGCAGTACCGTCGTTGGCCTCGCGCTCGATCTTCCGGGAGCAGCCATCAAGGCCGCCAAGGCTCAAATCCGGTGGAGCGGCGACGATCTGATCATCATTCTGCTGCAAGGCGACGAAAAAGGATAGAGTGAATTAGTCGAAGATCGTAACCGCCGACGCGATCACCGTAGTCCATAGTCCCCGCTTATCTCCCACCGCCGACTGCGTCACGTTCGCCGTGCGCACGATCTTGTTCGAGATGCGGTAGATCTCCTTCTTCTCGTCCCACGACCGGTCCGGATCGAACTCTACGTCGAGCGTTGTCGCCAACATTTCGGCCGCCAGCTCTTCGGCGTAATCTCCCGCCGCATCTTCGGTCTCGCCGAACGAATGATGCTCGCTCAGGTATCCATACGTATTGCGATCAGCCGGAATCGCCACGCCAATCGAAGAGGCCAACAAACGATGCGGTTCGTGGGTGGAATTCTCCGCAACCACCGCAAACACGACTTCTCCCGGGTGAAGGTACTTCAATCCCTGCGAGCGCGGAATCAGTTTGCACTGAGGTGGGAAGATCGACGAAACACGGACCAGATTTTGCGCCGCGATGCCGGCATCGCGGAGGGCAAGTTCAAAGGATGTTAAACGCTCACGGTGTTTTCCAACACCCTTGGTAAAAAAGATCTTCTTTGGGACCATGTCCTTGCCCAATTCATTTTCCTCCGCAGACTTTTAAGTTGACCATGCATGGGGCAAATCTAACACAGCGATTTGTGAAGATTGTATGAAAAAAGACAGGGAGATCCCTTTCCATCTTGATTCACCCGCCAAGAGGCGATAACTGGCGGATCCAAGAGGCACCCAAACGCCTGCGCTCTGACTCATCGGTTGGCGCTTCGTTCACAACCGGCACTCTGACGGGCGTTCGCTCAGGCCACGTGCACGGCGACATGCCGTGCCACCAGCGGGATCAAGAATGGCTTTGCCAGGCTCTCGAAATCGGTAAAGTTCATCCGCACCAGTTCCCGGTGCGTGCCCGCGTTGAAAGCGATCTCACGATCCTCAGCCAGCGTCTCGTCCGCGAAAACGTCCATGCCATAAAGGTTGCCAAATGGCGGCATGGATCCGGTTTCGCAGTCCGGGAAGCGCCCGCGAAATTCCGCTTCGCTCGCCAACTCCACCGTCGTCGCGCCCAAATATTTCTTCAGGCGGTGGAGATCCACACGGAACGATGCCGGTACGACGGCCATTGCCAATCGCCCGTCCACCAGCACCATCACTGTTTTCGCCAGTTCTTTTCCTTTGATGTGAGTCAGAGCGGCAATCCCCTGGGCCGTGTAGGCCACTGAGTGCGAGATCACCATGTATTGAATTTGATTGCGATCCAGATAGTCGCGCAGCTTGGAAAGAGGCATAAACACCTCCCGGCAACGGCTCAGGCAGAAGCGTCTTTGGATTCCGGCCCAGTCAACGGGGGCGTCGACCGAATGCGGCCGTCCCAAAGCATGCCTGCGCATGCGTGCCGCTTCTATTATCCGCCTTAGAGTAGCGTCTGAGTGAAATTTATTCGTCGGAGCCCTGGTCCACCTCAGGAGGTTGACCCTTGAGTGGACTTGCAGACGCTGAATTACGGAAATTGGACCGCCAATCTCGACCAGCGCGATGCCCCTGGCTTCTTGCCGCAACTCTGTCAATTTCGCGAAAACGGGAGAGCGGTCCGTCGATTCCGCTCAGGCCGCTTCCTTTGTAACCAGCGCACGCGAAGCCTCTTTGCCCGGCGATTCGGCGACTCGCATCTCTTTCCAGTCGTAGGCGAATTCGCGGCCGCAATCCAGGCAAACAACATAAGTCCCAACTCGCGCCGCCGTGGCCGGGCGTCCTGATTTGGGCCGGATCGTCAGCGGGAAACTGTAGCGGGCGTGCCGGCAACCGAACACCGCATCCATCATTTTCGCTAGCATAGCCTCACCCTCCCCACAGAAACTAGGAGCGCAAACATTTTCAATGCCATAAACGGAAAGCCTACAGTCCACGCTTCATCGAATTAGATGAGCGCTATCGGAAAAAGGTTCGATAACTAGGGGGATGCCTCGATGCGGAATCAGAATCAGCGCTTTGAACTACGCGGGTGGTGCGGAATTGCGACCGCAGACCGAAACAAAGGATCGTCAGACTTTCTCGGGACCGGCCTTTTTGTGCGCCGTGCACTTGCTCATAATGGCCGACTGAAGACGTCCCCGTAAGTCGTCGGGCAGTTCGTAAAGCTCCTGGTTGCGATAGATTTCGATGGTCTTGCGAGTAGTATCGCAAACGACGTAACAGTTGTGGCACCACGCCAAATGGTCCTCAAGTTCAGCCTTGGTCCGCTCATCCAGCGCGCTATCGAGATAATTGGTTAGCTCGTTTAGGAATTCAGTGCACTTCACTTTGTCCGTCTCCACTCGCTTGATCGCCATTGCCAGCCGCACGTTTCTGGAAGTAGCGGCTCAGCCGTTCTCGTAACTGCAAACGCGCGCGCAACAAACGCGACTTTACGGCCGGGATGCTCAATTCCAGAGCCGAGGCCGTTTCTTCCGTCGACAAACCTTCGACGTCCCGTAACACAAACACCGTCCGGAACCCCGGCGGCAGACCTTGGATCGTGCGAGTCAAAATCTCCCGCAACTCCGCCTGGTTATACATCTGTTCCGGATTGGGGCTCCAATCGGCGACTTCGCGGGGAAGTGAGTCGTCTTCGGTCTTTACATCCTCGTCCAGAGAGACCATGCGTTCCGGTCGCCTCCGGCGCAATCGCATCAGCGCTTCGTTCACCGCAATCCGAACCAGCCAGGTATAAAACTTGGATTGCTCCTGGAACTGCGCCAGGTTCCCATACGCCTTGAGGAACGCGTCCTGCACTACATCTTCCGCGTCCTCGCGGTTCTGCGTAATGTGCTGCGCGATGCGGAATACGTTTCGATCGTAGCGCCGTACTAATTCTTCAAAGGCGCTATCGTCGCCGCGCTTGGCCCGCCGGACCAGTTCCATTTCTTCGCTGACCGGTGGCTGTATGTTTGGTTGGATGGTACTCATTCGTAACTTGATGCAGATTTTTCTGCGCACGCGCCCATTGGCGCCCTGCTATTGTAACGGTTCAGAGCGATTTTCGCAGAACCTGTTTTTTAAATGGCTCGAAGGTGCCTCCTGCGGGTTACTAAAGCATCGAGAGGTCACGTACCAAGGTGTCAGGTCCGCTCTTCCGAACGGCCCTATAATCAGAGGTAGAAGGTAACCTGCCTTCGGGATCAAAGTTGCACGGTGGAGCACGAATGTCGGATCACGATTGGATTGAACCGATTGTAGGACGCGTGGTGGCCGACGCGCTCGATAGCCACGCGGCCAAACTGCGTGAAGAAATTGTCCGCCAGGTCATGGCCGAACTCGCAGCCCAGCCTGCCATCGTGACCGCCCCATCCTTCTCGGCCGTCGATTTGGCTCGCGCCGTTTCCGAAATCCAGTTGGGTACGTCGCAAAAGGAAATTTTGCGCGCATTGCTCGACTCCGGTTCTCGCTATGCCGCTCGCATCGGCCTGTTTGTGGTCAAAGGCAGCCAGGCCACCGGATGGCAAAGCCGCGGCTTCGCCTCCGATTCATTCAAGGATTTCGCTCTCGACTCGAACGCGTCCGCCGTTGTTCGCGTGCTCGAAGATCGCGTTCCGGCCCGTGTCTCCGCCCATGAATTCGATACCCACTTTTTCGAGCAGTTCGGAAATCCGGGCAACGATCAAATCCAGCTCCTGCCGCTGATTTTGAAAGATAAAGTTGCAGCCCTGGTTTATGCCGATGGCGGAAGTGATAGCGGCCTGCTCGATGAAGGTTCGCTCGAAGTGCTGGCGCTTGCAACCGGCTCGTGGCTGGAAGTCAACGCACTCCGCAAACAATCTCACAAGGAACCATCCGGCGCGTCCCGGGATGCGCAAGCCTCGCCCGGTCATGAAGCATCCGCTGCGCCCGCATTCAACGACCCCTTCGCCGCCCATGCTCCGGCCTTCGCGATGGCCGCAGCTGCCAGCGAATCGCACTCGGCTGTTGCCGTTTCCGGCTCGACGCCCGGGCACCAGTTTGATCAGGAAGTGATCGCCGGCGCGCAAAGCGCAGCCGTTGAAATTCAATCCGCGGCCGCGGTCGCAGATGCTCCCGCGCAGACCCTTTCACCTGGGCATGTCGAACCCGCGATCCAACCCTCCACCGCTCCTCCGGCCGTGTCCGCCGAGGACCAGGAAGTTCATCGCAAGGCACAGCGTTTCGCCCGCTTGTTAGTCGATGAGATCAAGCTCTATAACCAGGTGAAAGTCGCAGAAGGGCGTAAGAATCACGATCTTTACGACCGCCTGAAAGATACCATCGACAAGAGCCGGTCCACGTACCAAAAGCGTTACGGGAACACGGTTGCAGCTTCCGCCAATTACTTTGAAGATGAGATGAAACGAAGTCTCGCAGAAGACGATCTAAGGGTTATGGGACCCAATTTTCGGGTTTAGGTAGGGTGGAGTGCGTCGTTTCGTCGTTTCGTTTCTCGCAGGGGCCTTTTTTCTCTCCGGCTTTAGTTCGTCTCAGTTGGCGGTTGCGCAGTCCACTCCGCCGACATCCTCCACTTCGCCTTCGAAACCATCAGCCAAAACAACCACATCAAAGGCCCATAAGTCGTCGGCTGGCAAATCGAGTGCCAAGCCGACTTCGAAGAAAACCAGCCAGAAAAAGCGCCGTAAGCCCGTTTCACCCCGTGTCCGCCGGGCGCGCCAGGCTTTTGCCGCCTCTGCCAATCTGCGTTCCATGGCGCAGCAGTTGCTCCAGGATCGTACTCCCGCCGCCTATGCCGGGGTCGAAGCCTATGCGCGCCGTCACCCAAAAGAAGACGCAGGTGCTCTAGCATGGCTCGTCATCGGCTATGCTCGCACCCTCGATCATGACTATGGCAAGGCCATCGATCCATTCAATCGTGCCAAAGCCGGAGCCAGCGAACTGGGTGACTATGTCGCATATCATCTCGGCGATGCCTACCTGAAAACCGCCCACAACGCCGAGGCTCTGGCCACGCTCGCCGACTTCAGCAAGAATTTTCCCGATTCGCTCCTGATTCGCGACGCCCACTTGCTTTACGCCAGCGCGCTGTTGGAGGAAAACCGTCCTCACGAAGCCGCGGCTCTGCTTGAAAAAGACCGTTCCCCGGTCCGCAGTGACATCGAATTCGCCATTGGCCGGGCCTACGAGGCTGCTGGCGAAACGCAGAAGGCCGAAAGCGCATTCCGCAACATCTATTTCAACCTTCCAAATAGCTCTGAAGCCGACGCCGCGGGAGCCGCATTGCGGAAACTCGGCATCTCCGGATCGCTCGCGGAGCGCCGCACCCGCGCCGATCTGCTTTTCAAGACCCGGCACTACAACGAAGCGGCAAGCGAATACCGCGAACTCGTGCCCGACGTTCCTCCTGAAAGCCGGATCGAGTTGCAATTGACACTGGCCACGGCGCTCGAAAAGAGTGAGCAGAGCCACGACGCCCGCCACCTGCTCACCTCCATGGGTGCCCAGCAAGGCGACGCCGAGGCCGAGCGACTTTACCTGTTGAGCGAGACGGCGCGTTCCACCAGCGACGAAGGCGCAGTCCTTGAAACCGTAAACCAGTTGCGGCAGTTCGGTCCCACCAGTCCCTGGCTGGAGCAGGCGCTGCTCTCCGCTGGAAATATGTACCTGCTGAAGCGCGACTACGACCATGCCATCGACTACTTCCGCGAATTGCAGGAGCGCTTTCCCAAAGGAACCCGCGCCTCTTATGCGCATTGGAAGGCTGCTTGGCTGAATTTCCGGCAGGGAAGAACCGAAGATGCGCGCAAAGGTTTTGAGAACCAGATTGCGCTCTATCCCGATTCCGCCGAGGTTCCTGCCGCACTCTACTGGCGCGCGCGCCTCGCGGAGGAAGAAAACAATCCGGCAATGGCACGCGCGTTTTACCAGAAACTCGGAGACCGCTTTCACAATTACTACTACGCCGAACTTGCCCGTCAGCGACTCATAGGTCTGCTCGCCCGGCATGGCGTGGACCCTGATCAGGAGGCCGTGCACTACGCGCTCCTTGACCACGTTGCCCCGCTCTCTTCCAGCAAGATTGAGGCGGCCGACCCTCCCGAAGACAACCTGCGCGTGGCGCGTGCCCGTCTGCTTTCAAACGGAGGCCTCGCCGACATGGCGGTTCGCGAGCTCCAGGCTGCCGCCAGCCAGGAAGGCGGGACATGGGCTCCGCCTGAGATGGCGCGCGTCTATCAGGATGGTGGGCGCTACGACCGCGGCATTGAGATCATGAAGCGCATGACCCCCAACTACTTCGCGGTCGACATTCCCGATCTTCCGCGTCCCTATTGGGAAGCGCTCTTCCCGAAGGCCTACTGGAGCGACCTGCGAAAGTATTCCGAGCAAAATGGGCTGGACCCGTTTCTCGTCGCCTCGCTCATTCGTCAGGAGTCCGAGTTCAACGCCGGCGCACTTTCGCGGGCGAATGCCGTCGGATTGATGCAGCTTTTGCCGAAGACGGGAAAGACAGTTGCCAAACAGGTCAAACTGAAGGGATACAACGCTCCGCTACTCTACACGCCGGCCGTCAACCTCGAACTGGGAACGCGCTACTTCAAGGATATGGTCGACAAATACAACGGCCAATTCGAGTATGCACTGGCGGCCTACAATGCGGGCAGCGACCGCGTCTCCGACTGGCTAGGCGAGGGCCATTATCGCGACCCGCAGGAATTCGTCGAGTCAATCCCGTTTACCGAGACCCGCGAATATGTGCAGGCCATTCTGCGCAATGCAAACGTCTACCGCCAGCTCTACCAGACACCGTAATTCGCTTTAAGGATTGTCATTCCGAGCGGAGCGAGGAATCTGCAGTTGCTTTAAGAATTGTCATCCCGAGTGAAGCGAGGGATCTGCAGTTGCTTTAAGAATTGTCATCCCGAGTGAAGCGAAGGATCTGCAGTTGCTTTAAGAATTGTCATCCCGAGTGAAGCGAGGGATCTGCAGTTGCTTTAAGAATTGTCATCCCGAGTGAAGCGAGGGATCTGCAGTCCGACTCGAATACAGATTCCTCGCTTCGCTCGGAATGACAAATTTAGTTGTTAAGTTAGACACCTATGCCGATTGCTGGCTTGGCGCCTTCGCAAAGACAATCTCGAACACCAGCAGGCAGGCTCCCACGACGATCGCGCTGTCGGCCACGTTAAATGCGGGCCACTGGTAGCGGCCCACATAAAAGAGCAGAAAATCCACTACGTGCCGGCTCACGATGCGGTCCCAGAGATTTCCGATCGCCCCGCCCAGGATCAGCGACAGCCCAATCCCCGTCGAGGTCAGCGTATGGCTGCTCTTCCACAGCAGCGTTGACACGATGACCAGGGCGACAATCGAGAAAGCAATCAGCATCGCGACCTTCCACGGCGCGGGCGAATCGGCAAAAATTCCAAACGCCGCGCCCGGGTTCTCCGTGTGAATGATGCGAAAGAAGCCTGGGATTACCGTGATGCTCCCATGCAGCGAAAGCCGGTGCGCGATCGTCCACTTAGTGAGCCGATCCAGCGCGACAACCGTGATTGCGATCAGAAAATGATATTTGCGCATGGAAGCAATAAAGGGCGTCTATAGATTAGCGCGTTTTGATGGTTGGTGTGGCGGAGCCGGCACACCGGAGAATCACTCCACCTTGTAGAGCCCAACAGGCGAATCACGTTATTGACCAGGATGAGTGTAATTGGACTTATCGTCAACAACGCTCCGCCCACGCGAGGTCGGCTACGGGAGCGAATAATCGAAGGTCCAGGTGTGTTTACCCTGAGCGTCGATTTGGATCATAAGTGAGCCAGTGAGTCCGGTCAGTTCTCCAGTGCCGGAATTGGGTACAACAGTCACGCTCAGATCTCCCGCAGAGGGGGCATCGCCTTTCATCATGCTGG
>JBELAC010000158.1:0-11418 GCA_049509215.1 Terriglobales bacterium | reverse complement strand
AACCACGTAGGACACGGAGGGCAGAGAGGGAAAGGCTGGATTTCGGCTTGACAGGGGCGGGGAGAAGCGGGGATACTAAATGCATAATTATGCATCATGATGGATAATTATGCCTCGAAGCAGGCATTGAGGATGGGCTGGGGTACGAAGACAAATTGATGGCGAAACTGAAGACGGCGGTGTTGGGCGCAACCGGGTATTCCGGGCTGGAATTGGCCGGTCTGCTGGGGCGGCACGCGCGGGTGGAAAAACCGTTGCTGATGCGGCGGAGCGCGGAGAGCCACGATGGCAAAAGCCTACCGGCATTTTTAGGCACGGGCGGAAACGGCAACGGAAATGGTCATGCGCCGGTGGCAGCGTTTTCGTGGGCCGCTTTGCAGGAGCACGGAGTGGAACTGCTGTTTCTGGCGACTCCGCATAGCGTTTCGCGCGAACTTGTGCCTGAGGCGCTAGGGCGCGGGTTGCGGGTGGTGGATTTGAGCGGGGCGTGGCGATTGAAGCAGGCTGAGCATCGCGCGGTGTATGGGTTCAAAGACGCAGACGCGGGAAAAGCGGCGAAACTGGATGCGAGCGCGGTGTACGGGTTGCCGGAACTGAATGGTGGTGCGATTTCAGGCGCGGCATTGATCGCGAATCCCGGATGCTATGCGACCTCGGTGATTCTGGGACTGGCGCCTCTGGTGTCGGCGGGAGTGGTGGATCGCGAACGGGGGATTATTTCGGATTCGAAGTCGGGCGTATCGGGCGCGGGCAAGGAACCGACGGCGCGGACGCACTTTGTATCGGTTGCGGACAATTTTTCGGCGTACTCCGTTTTTGGACACCGGCATACGGGAGAGATTCTGGAGCAGTTGCGACTGGAGGCAGCGGAATTGATCTTCACGCCGCATCTTTTGCCGATACCGCGAGGCATTCTGTCGACGATTTACGTGCACTTGAATCACAAGATGGCGGCGGAGGAGATCCAGAATTGTTTTGCGGATTTTTACAAAGGCAAGCGGTGGGTGAGAGTGTATCCGGCGGGAACGTTGCCAGAGATTCAATTCTCGGTGCACACGAATTACTGCGACCTGGGATTTTGCCTGGCGCGCGATGGACGGCGGCTGGTGGTGGTGTCGTGTCTGGACAATCTGTTGAAAGGCGCGGCCGGGCAGGCAGTGCAGAACATGAATCTGATGTACGGGTGGGATGAGAGCGAGGGATTGCAGTGAAGATTGTGGTCAAAATTGGAGGGGCGGCGGTGGAAGACAAGCCGACGCTGCAGAAATGCGCGCAGGCAGTTGTGGCGCTGGCAAAAGATGGACATCAGGTTGCGGTCGTGCACGGCGGGGGCGGGGCGCTGACGCGCACGCTGAAGCTGATGGGAAAAGAAAGCGAGTTTGTACACGGGCTGCGAGTGACGGACGCGGAGACGCGAGATGTGGCCTTGATGGTGCTGGCGGGGATCGTGAACAAGAGCCTGGTGGCGGCGATTGCATCGGCGGGGCAGCCGGCGATCGGACTGTGCGGCGGCGATGGCGGCGTGTTTCGCGCGCGCAAAAAACAGGACGCAGAACATGATTTGGGATTTGTCGGGGAAATTTGTTTTTCGGAACCGCGCTGGATCCGGGCGATCTGGACGGAGGGGGGAATTCCGGTGCTGTCGTCGGTCGCGCTCGGCGGAGACGGGGAATATTACAACGTGAACGCGGATCAGATGGCGGCGGCTTGCGCGATTGCCTGCCAGGCGGACGCGCTGATTTTTCTGACGGACGTAGCCGGGGTGAAACAGGCGGACGGGTCGGTGATGGCGCGGTTGAATACGAGGGATGTAGCCGGACTGATTGAAGGCTCGGTGATCAGCGGGGGGATGATGCCGAAAATGGAAGCGTGCATTCAGGCGCTGAAGCGCGGCGTGGGGCGGGTGAGAATTCTTCCGGCGGCGGAGGTGGAAGTGCTGCCGCTGTTTTATTTCACGAAAATCGAGTGCGGCACGGAGGTGCTGAGAGCATGAGTCTGGCATCGGTGTCGAAACTCGAAAGCGAGTTATTGCTGGCAACGTATGAGCGCCAGCCGATCCTGTTTGTGCGCGGACAGGGCGTGCATCTGTGGGATGCAAGCGGAAAAAAGTATCTCGACTTCCTGAGCGGAATTGGAGTGAATGCGCTCGGGCACAATCATGCGGCGGTGCAGCGAGTGATCAAGAAGCAGGCGGCGCGGCTGATTCATATTTCGAATTTGTTTTTTCATGAGTACCAGGCGGAGCTGGCGCAGAGGCTGACCAGAATCTCAGGCTTGGAGCGCGCGTTCTTTTGCAACAGCGGGACCGAGGCCTGGGAAGGTGCGTTGAAGATAGCGCGGGCTTTCGCGCAGGCGAACAACGGCAACGGGCGGAAACCGAAGTGGCGCATTCTGGCGATGGAGAATTCGTTCCACGGACGGACGTTCGGGGCGCTGGCCACGACCGGGCAGAAAAAGTATCGGGCGCCGTTTGCACCGCTGGTGCCGGGGGTGCAGTTCGTGAAGTTCAACGACGCCGAGGATCTCGAGAAGAAGTTTGATTCGAGCGTGTGCGCGGTATGCATCGAGACGATCCAGGGCGAGGGTGGAGTCGATCCAGTTGACGCGAGTTTTCTTGAAACGGCGCGGCGATTGACGGAGCGGAGTGGAGCATTGCTGCTGCTCGATGAGATTCAATGCGGGCTGGGTCGGACAGGACTGCATTTTGCGTATCAGCATTATGGCGTGCGTCCGGATGTGGTGACGGTGGCGAAGCCGCTGGCGGCGGGACTGCCGCTGGGAGCGATTCTGACGACGGAGCGGGTGGCGGGATGCATGCATCCGGGAATGCACGGGACGACATTCGGCGGAGGGCCGCTGGCCTGCGCGGTTGCAATTGAATTTCTGCGCGAGGAACAGCACCTGCTGAAGCATGTCAGCGGGACGGGAGAATATTTTCATGCGGCGTTGCAGGGGCTCGATCGGAAGTACCGCGCGATTCTCGACGTGCGAGGGGCGGGGCTGATGCAGGCGGTGGAGTTGGACACGGCGGATCTGGCGAAGAGCATGGTAAAGGAATTGCTGGAGGCGGGGATCATTATTAATCGCACGCACGATACGGTACTGCGGTTCTTGCCTCCGTACATTATTCAGAAGAAGCACGTGGATCAGGTGGTGGAGGCGCTGGATCGGGCGTTGGGCGCGGCGGTTGGGACGGGCGCGAAGGGCGCGACTTCTCCGCGGGAATTTTCTCCTCAGCGGCTAAAGCCGAATTCAAAACAGCGGAAGTATCGCAGCGCTAAAGCGCTGCGCCACCCGAAAGCGGGCGACGCGCGGTCCAGGCGAAACGTACTTAGATCACAGCGAAACGTGGTTCGATCAGAGCAAAAGGAGGCCTATGCGAACGCGTGAGGCGATTCTTCCGGATGCAGAGCAGATCCACGCTTTGATCACGAACTATTCGGGCGACGGGACGCTGTTGCCGCGCTCGCTGGCGGAAATCTGCGAGAACGTTCGCGACTTTGTGGTGCTTGAAGATGACGGGCGGATCATCGGGTGTGGAGCGCTGCATCTTTATGGCGTGCACCTGGCGGAGATTCGGTCGATCACGGTTGACCCTACGCGGCAAAGCAGCGGCGGCGGAAAACGGCTGGTGAAGGCGCTGCTGGCGCAGGCCGAGAAGCACAAGGTCACGTGTGTATGTTTGTTCACGCGTATTCCAGAGTTTTTCTCGCAAATGGGATTCACGGCGGCGGCCCATACCGATCTTCCGGACAAGATTCACAAGGACTGCTTCCAATGTCCTCGGCTCGCGCACTGCGATGAGGTGGCGATGATTCGAGGAAATCTGCCGGCCTTTGCGATTTTGCCTGCACCGAAAAACTGGGTGTACAAAATTCAGGCATGAGCGCTTCTCGGCGGGCTTCATTGCGGAATTCGCGATTGCGGAATTCTCCGGAAAAGATATTGTTGCCGGCGGGCTTTTCATTTTCGGCGATGGCGGCCGGGATCAAGGTGAGCGGGCGTCCGGATCTGGCTCTGGCTGAGTGTGCTGGGGGTGCGGCGGCCGCCGCGCTTTTCACTAGTAACCGCGTTGTTGCCGCGCCGGTCGAGGTTGGGCGGGCATCCCTTGCCGCGAGCCGGGGACGGATTCGCGCGGTGGTGGTGAATTCCGGTAATGCCAACTGTGCAACCGGGAAGATTGGAATTCTGGCTTGCGAACGCGTGTGTGGCGATGCTGCGAAGATTCTTGGCGTGCCGCTGACACAGGTCTTCCCTTCCTCAACGGGCATTATCGGAGTGCAATTTCCTGACGAGAAGATTCGGGCCGCGCTGCCGGAGCTGATTCAGACACGATCGGCCAGCGTGCGGGGCGCAGGCGACTTTGCTCACGCCATGATGACGACCGACACGCGGGCGAAGATTGCGTCGGCGCGGGTGCGGATGGGATCAAAGGACGTGACGCTATTGGGAGTCGCGAAGGGCGCGGGGATGATTCATCCGCAACTGGCGACGATGCTGGTTTACATCTTCAGCGATGTGGTGGCGACGGCGGGCGAGTTGCGGAAGTTGTTGCGCGAAGCATGCGACGAATCGCTGAACTGCATCTCGATCGACGGGGATACTTCGACCAATGATACGGTGCTGCTGCTGGCGAGCGGGGCGAGTGGAGCGGGAATTCGCGATGGGCGGGCACGGCGGAAATTTTCCACGGCATTGAATAGCGTTTGCCAGTCGCTGGCCGAACAGATCGTCAGCGATGGAGAGGGCGTGCAGCATGTAATCCGGCTGCAGGTGGAACAGGCGCGGAGCCGGGATGAGGCGATGAGGATCGCGCGGACGATTGCGCACTCGCTTTTGGTGAAGACGGCGTGGGCGGGAGCGGATCCGAATTGGGGGCGGATTCTGGCGGCAGTGGGAAGGTCGGGGGTTGCGGTGGATCCGGCGCGGGTGCAGATTTTTATTGGGACGCAGCGAGTTTGCCGCGGTGGAGTGGCGTGCCGGTTCGATGAGCGGCGAGCGCACGAGGCGCTGGGGAGTGCGGTCTGCGATGTTCGGGTGGAGTTGGGGCGCGGGCGGGAAGCGGTGCGGTTTCTGACGACCGATCTGACGGCCGAGTATGTGCGGATTAACGCGGACTATTCAACGTAGGTGACGGCCGGGGCTAAAGCCCCGGAATTCGAATGCGACGAACGCGGCCGTCAAGCGACTGTGTCGCAACTCGTCTTTCGCCCCTCCGGGGCTGAGTTTTGTTCCATTTTGCTACCCACGGCTTGCGCCGTGGGCTTTATTCTTGCGCTGCTTCGCAGCTTTGAGCCGTCACTCGTTCCGCTTTTTGTGCCAGCTTTCAGTTGTGACACAGTCTCTCAAGGGCCAGTCTTCCAGCGGGAGGGCTGGAAGCGGATGATCAACGGAAGGCTGGAAGCTGATCATCGACAAATAAGGCTAGAAGCTGAATTGGGCTTGCAGTTCGATTTTGCGGTTGGCGGCGGCGCTGGAGAACGGGCCTCCGGCAAGAGAGACGGACTGTCCGAAATTCTGCGAACTCAGCACTCCGATGGGAGTGGCAGCGTTCACTTTGTTCAGGACGTTGCGCGCGTTGACGCTGAAGGTGAGGCTGTAGCGCTTGGTGGTCGCGGGACCGCCGAAGCCACCGGGGCGCCCGCCAAAGCCGACACTGCCGCCACCGCCTCCGCCACGACCACCGCCGCCCGGGCCGCCTGGACCGCCGGGGCCGCCGCCGGGACCGCCCGGTTGAGATCCACTTTTTCCAATCTCAGGGCCGAAGCCGATTGTTTTCGAGAGGCGGAGGTTGAGGGTGAATTGGGACGGGCCGGTGAGATAGTTGACGGGGATCTGATCGCTGGGGCGGGTTGGGATGACATAGTGGCTGCAGGCGGCAGGCGTAGGGAACGGGCAGGAACCGACAGGATTGGTGCCGAACGCGGGCCGGACGTTGAACTGTAAGTCGTCGGCCAAGTCCTGACCCACGGTGACGTTGTAGGGCGAACCGGAGTTGAAGATCAAGAACGGACTCAAGCGAAAACCGCGGGGGAGTGCGACAGTTCCGCCGAAAAACACGCGATCGCGGATGGCAAAGGAGGCGCGGCCATAGTCCAAACTCAGGTCATTGGAATCCGAGGGAAAGTTTCCGGCTGAGGAAGCATCGCTGTTGGCATAGTTCAGAGAGTAGTAGCCGTGCAGGGAAACCTTTGATCCGGCCTGCACGTTGGCATTCACGATCAACTGGTTCTGGCGGAAGACTCCATCGGAAGAGTATTGATAGATGGGATTGTAGGAGGTTATGGGGTAGGGGTAGACCGGGGGGTCGGGCTGCGGGGCGTTGGTGACGAGCGAGAGAAGCTGGTGCACGCCCCGGGAATTCAGATAAGTGAATGTGAGGTTGGCGACCTTCGTGACCTGCCGCTCCAGGCTGACGGCGGTCTGCATGATGTAGGGAGCGCGCAAATCGGGCGCGACCTGGTAGATCGACTGTTGCGCTGACGATAAGTCAGTGGGCGGGTTGGGATAAGAAATGACCGGATTGAGCGGGGTGGGGGACACGACATACTGTTGCTGGGTCAAGCCGTTCTGACGATCGGCATTGAGAATCAGATCCTCGGCGAAGCGGTTGTAGAAGAAACCGAAGCCGCCGCGCAGCACGGTTTTCGGCGCACTCTTTCCTGCTCCGCCAATACCCCAGGCAAACCCCAGTCGTGGCGCCCAGTCGGCGTGGTCGTGGATTCCGTTCTGGGTTTCAAAGCGCAGGCCGCCGCTGAGGGTGAGGTTTGGGCGCACCTTCCAGTCATCCTGTACGTACAGTCCGGCGTCGACCATGTTGACGAGAACGGTGGCGGCGGGAGCACCAGAAGTTCCGTTGAGGAAGACGGAATACTGACTGGGGGTACCAGCGAGGTAGTTTTGAAGCGGCGTGGAAGTGCTGGTCTCCCCGAAGGTATAGGTGCCATTGAATCCAGCGGCGGACAGATTCACATCGCGAATGTCGCGGAGGCGGACGCCGAACTTGACGAAGTGCTTGCCTTCAGAAAGCGAGGTGTAATTCTGGAACTCGTAGTGATCCTGGTGATCAGTCTGGAGTCCGGAACTGGAGCCTCCGCCGACGAAGGCTCCGAGTACGTCGATGCCGACGGAACTGCTGACCGGGGTCTGATTGCTGTTGTCGCGCAGGTATTGGAAGCGCGTCTCATTGACAACCTTCGAGCCGAAAATCTGAGTATCGGAAATCTGCACGGTGTGCTCGGTGGAGTAAGAGTCGTATCCGGCTTCGGGCAGGGTTAATCCACCAATGCCGTCGTTCAACCAGGTATCGCGGTAGTACTGATAACGCGCGGTGAGCGTATTGGAGGGTGTGATGGCGTAGTCGAGGCGAGGACCGAGGTTGGTGCGAGTGCGCGGGTTGGCGACGCTCTTGCTGAGAGCGAGTGCGGGCGCGTCGACGACGGCGATCTCGTCGATATTGCGGCGCTGCACGCTGAAGAAAAACGATGCCTTCTTGTTGATTGGACCACCGACGTTGCCCTGGTAGATGACGGAATCGTAGGGCACCTGCGCGGCGTCGCCGAGGAAAGGATTCCGTGTATTGAGGCCGGAACTGTTGCCCTCGACCGAAAACTGTCCGTGATATTTGTCGGTTCCGGGCTTGGTGAAGATTTCGATGCGGCCGTAGCCGAGTTTGTCGTACTCGGCGGAAAACGGATTCGAGTTAATGCGAATTTCGCGGATGGAAGATTTGGGCGGAAGCTCTCCGGCCGTGAATCCGTCAATGTAGAGCTGGCCGCCATCGGGGCCGGCGGAGGGTCCAGCGAGGGCCTGAAGATCAGCGAGCAGTTCGTCGGGATCGTCGGGCAGGGCGTCGAGATCCGCACCCTTCAACACGATTGCACTGGCGTTGTTCTGGGGGGTCACGTCAACGGTTGGCGTTTCCTCCTGGACGTTGATCTTCTGCTGTTGGATTTGAATGTCGAGAGAGATGTTGAATTGCGAGGCTTGGCCGGGTAAAACGTTGACATCATTCTGCACGAATACAGCGAAACCCTTGGCGTTGGCGGTGACCGTGTACTTGCCGGGCGGGAGATTTGCGATCTCAAAGCCGCCAGTGCGGGTGGTGGTGGCAGAGTGAGTCGGTCCGCCGGATTGCAGGACGGCGACGGTAGCATTGGCGACCACTGCGCCCGAGGGATCGACGACCTGGCCATGAAGCGACCCCGCGGCGGACTGCGCCAGGGCCGGCGTGCCGGACATCAGCAGAGCGAAGATCAATACAGCGAAGACCAATACGAAGAGAGACGTCGAATACTTCAAACGCACACCTTTCTTTCCAGGCAGATCTTTTCCAGACAAACAAGTGACATCTGAAACATTTTTGTTAGGGCGCGGAATCACCTTCTCCGCCCGAGGAGCTTAAGGACCAGGGAGAAAGCAGCGAGTATGAACGGCTCTGCGCAGCGGTCAGGAGCGGTTCAACACCCGCGAGCAAGGTAATGGCGGTGACTGAGCCGGAATCTGTTTCCTGGGTCGCGACGAGCATTACGGAATCACCTTTTTGCAGATCGGCAATCGTGCTGTTCGGCAAGCGTGCCAGCACACGTTGAAAATCAGGAGGGCCATTTGCGCCGGAAGTTCCGCCCGTGCCATGAAATTGACCATTGGCGCCCGAATGGGCTGCGGCTGCCGGCTGAGACGAATCATGAGCGCCATTGCTGGGGGCCGGATTCGCGGATGCATTTTGCGGATTCGCCGATTGATCTCCGTTGGCCGCTGCGCCAGCTTTCAACCGCGCCGCAATGCGTTGCGCCAGTTCTGGCGGAAGCTTCTTGACTTGCGAATCGGCTGAAATCCGAACTACGACCGGGGCTTTGGCGATCAGATCGTGCACGGTAACAGTGTTATGAACGGCGTCCGTCGCGGTAATGGCTCCGGCGATGTTGCGGAATGAGCCGGAGACGATCTCGTCGGCGGTGAGATCGTTTCCGTCGGGCGTGCGCGTGGAACGGGCGCGCAGCTGATCGCCGACCCGGACTTGATCGAGAGGAGCGGGCTTGGCATCGTCAAAGTTCACGGAACCCGGAGCATAGCGGCGCAGGACCGTGTCTTTGCTGACGTGAACGACGATGTTGTGATTGGCACCGGTTGCCGAGGAAATGGTGATCGTGCCGGCGGATGCGTCGACTTTGTTGACCAGTCCGCCGACGCCGCGTTTTTGCCAGTCATCGCGCTCCCGTTGCTGCTTGGCGGCCACATCGGACTGCTTGATGACGATGATTTCGAGGGCCGCGATCGTGTGTCCATCGGCGGAGGCTTGACCGCGAACTCGGACGGCGTCGCCGGGTTGCAGATCCTGTGGCTGGATGGGAGCTGCGCTCTTGAGGTCCTTCGCGCCCGGGAGAACGCGCAGAATTTTCGTCGATGCCGACAGGCTTGCGGTGATCTCGCCGGCGGATGCCGTAATCGTGATGGAATCGGGTTGCACGGTCTTGACTGTTCCGACAACCTTGGCGATCGACGTGTTTGCAGAGGCGCCGGGCTGTGATTGCGCCGCTACGGAGCAGGGGCCTGCGAGCGTCAGGGCAAGGAGGGTGAGAAGACAGCCCGGTATCGATTGATTCCACAAGGATGACATTGACTTTTACTTTAGCATCGCCGAATGCGTGGGGAATGAGGCTTTACGAAGTTTTACCTCGTTCGTGTTTCGATGGCGATAACATGCGTAATTGAGTGCATTTTTTACGAATATTTACGCCTTTTGCAGCGCGATGAGGGACTGCTGGCAACTACAGGCCGAGCTGCCCGCATCCAGTCTTTTATCCAGCATGGGGCGCTTTTCCACTGACCGTTGATTATGATTCCTGCGCTGGCGAACTGATACCGGGATGCGAAACAGTTATGATCGACATGGGAACCGAGGACATCGACAAAAATGAGCCTGGAACGTGCGAAGTTCTTGAAGTTATGTGATTGCGCGCTGGTTTGTGCGCTGACTTTTGCATTGGCGGTTGTTCCCAGTTTTGGGCAATCGCCGACGAAGGACTCGCAGCCCACGCAAGCGGGCAAGGATGCACCGCCGGATGCGGCGCAATCGGCGCCACAGGCCAAGGACTCGGTTGCGACGATTCCGGTCGATGTGAATGTGGTGACGATGCTGGCGACGGTCCATGACAAACACGGCAAGGTGGTGGGCGACCTCACGAAGGACGATTTCACGCTGATACAGGATGGAAAAACGCAGACCATCAAATATTTTTCGGAGGATGCGAACCTGCCGCTGACGCTCGGGTTGCTAATCGACACCAGTTGGAACCAGTGGGAGGTCCTGGACCAGAAGCGCAATGCCAGCCGGAGTTTTCTGGATCAGATGCTGGTGAAGGACAAAGATAAAGCGTTTGTCATCCACTTCGATCGCGAAGTGGAACTGCTGCAGGACCTGACACACAAGCGGGAGAAAGTGGAATCGGCGCTCGATCTGCTGAAAACGGGGGACCGGGAGTCGGGCGATTGGAACGATCCCAATTCGCGATCGAACGACCCCAATTCACGCTCGGATTCAGGACGGAATCATAGCAGCGGGACGCAACTTTACGATGCGATCTATCTGGCGTCGAATGAGTTGCTGAAAAAGCAGCAGGGGCGTAAAGCGGTGATTGTGCTTTCCGACGGAGTAGACCGGGGAAGCAAGACAACGCTGTTGAGTGCGATCGAGTCAGCGCAACGGTCAGACACGATCGTGTATACGATTTATTTCCTGGGGCAGAAGGAGGAACGACGCCGGGATGATAACGGAGGGACGGGACGACAGGGCGGCGGATATCCGGGTGGGGGATATCCGGGGGGCGGTGGTGGATGGCCGGGCGGTGGCGGCGGTCCGGGTGGTCAGGGACGGCGCGGAGGGCAGCGGGCTCCGGAAGAGCCAAAGGTGGATGGAAAGAAGATTCTTGAGAAGATTTCGAAGGAAACTGGCGGACGGTTTTTTGAGGCTTCGAAAAAACAGACGGCGGGCGAGGCCTACAGCGAGATTGTGGAAGAGCTGCGGACGCAGTACAGCATCGGATACACGCCGGATAAAGACGTGGCGGGGGATGGGTATCACCATTTGAAGCTGGAGGCTAAGAAGAAGGACCTGACTGTGCAGACTCGCGATGGGTATTTCGGGGACAAAGACTAGGGGACGCGCGCGGAGTGCGATTCGGGCCGCGGGAAAAGGCTTTTACCACGGAGGGCACGGAGGAACACGGGGGAAAGCTATGGTTGCGCTAATTCAACTTCCAGCGACTGGCTCAGCGCGGTCTGGCGATCGGCGGACAATTTCGCTCCGGCTGAGGTCAAGTAGAAGACGTCGATTGCCATTTGGCCTTCGGTTTCGATCAGGGCAATCTCGATATTGCAGCCGTGCTTTGAGATGACGGAGCACATGCGGTAGAGAAG
>JBELAC010000157.1:0-11552 GCA_049509215.1 Terriglobales bacterium | reverse complement strand
GCGAACGAGATATCTGGCAACTGGCATTCAAGTAATGCTGGCGGCATCGCAGGCTTCTCCCGACCGTGATGCGGGACAGGGCGGACAGAGCGCGGGCGAAGCGGGAGGCGGAGCCGCGGGCGGCGCATCGGGCTTTAAGTTAGTAGGGATGGTTGTAGGAATCGCTGCACATTCCCGTGTAGTGTCGGCCGGTTTCGGATCGTATGGAGCGGCGATGTCCATCTATTATCACTTTCTAGCCCGCGGACGCGATGTGGTCTATCCGAAAGACATGGCTATGGTAATCGGCCTGGGAACTCGCGACAGCAAATCAGCGAATTCCGCAGAGCCTTCAGCGCAGTAGCGCACTGATGAGACCCGTCGTTCCCGACCTTATGGTCCTTCAGCAAAGGAGGATCAAGAGCGGGAAGAGCGGAGACATAGAGAAACCGCTCCCTACTCAGTTTGTGTCGGCGGCCTGCCTCCGCCATGGGGTCCGCCGAGCAGCCCCATAATTCACTTGACCGCAGTCTATATTTCTGCAAATATGGAAATATGCCAGCGACGCCGAGCAAAAAGAGTGCCGAGCGAGTTGCGAAGTTCGCCGACATGCTTTCCGCGATGGGCACCGAACCGCGCCTTCGAATTATGCAATTGCTGCTATCCGCGCATCCGGAGGGCTTGGTGGTAGGTGATATCCAATCAGAGCTGGACATTCCGAATTCCACGCTTTCTCACCATCTGGAGAAGCTGAAGAATGAAGAACTCGTGAACGTGCGCCGTGAAAGCACCTTTTTGCGGTACACGGCCAATACGGAAGCGCTCCAGGAACTGCTGCAATTCCTCTACGCCGAATGCTGCACGCGAAATAAAGCAGTCAAACCCCAAGATATCGTCCAGCTTTGTAAGTAGGAGAAGTCATCATGAGCGCCACCGACATCAAGGAAGTGGTCAAAGAAAAGTATGGCCAGGCTGCGTTGCGCGTGAAGAGTGGCGGAAGTAGTTGCTGTGGAGCGACCGCGGCAAGTGGCTTGGGCTGCGACCCAATCACCTCCAATTTGTACGACTCCTCGCAGGCGGGACAGGTCCCCGAGGGGGCCATGCTTGCCTCGTTAGGGTGCGGAAACCCGACGGCACTGGCGAAGTTGAATCCAGGAGAGGTGGTTCTCGATCTCGGCTCAGGCGGCGGGATCGATGTCCTGCTCTCGGCGAACCGGGTTGGGCCCACCGGCAAGGCCTACGGTCTCGATATGACGGAGGAAATGCTCGCGCTTGCCAACGAGAACAAGCGCAAAGCCGGTGCTGAGAACGTTGAGTTTCTGAAGGGCGAGATCGAGCATATCCCTCTGCCGGACAACTCGGTCGACGTGATTATCTCGAATTGTGTGATCAACCTTTCAGCGGACAAGGATCGTGTGTTGCGAGAAGCCTTTCGCGTGCTGAAACCGGGAGGTCGCTTTGCAGTTTCGGATGTTGTGACCCGAGGCGAAATAACAAAAGAAATCCGCCAAAGCGTGCTTCTGTGGGTCGGGTGTGTGGCGGGAGCCCTCGGAGATGACGAATATCGCAGCAAACTTTCCGCAGCGGGTTTCGAGCAAATCGATATCGAGCCAACGCGAATTTATCGGGCAGAAGATGCGCGTGAATTTCTCTCGGCGGCTGGCGTCGATGTGGATGCGATTGCACCAGAGGTAGATGGCAAATTCCTGAGCGCCTTCGTTCGGGCCGTCAAGCCTGCAAACGCAGGAGCGGAAGCGTGTTGCGGACCGACCTGCTGCAACTAGGAGAGAACCAGTATGCAAGGACATTACAACGCACTATTCCTGTGCACAGGCAATTCCGCGCGCTCCATCATGGCTGAGGCAATCCTCAACTCCAAAGGGCGCCCTAATTTCACGGCTTACAGCGCCGGAAGCCATCCCTCAGGAAAGGTTCGACCGGAAGCATTGAGACAGCTCGAAATGGCGCATTTACCAACCGTGGGTCTGCGCAGCAAGGCGTGGGATGAATTTTCTCTGCTGGGCTCTCCAAAGCTCGACTTTGTTTTTACGGTTTGCGACAACGCGGCGAAAGAGGTTTGCCCAATCTGGCCCGGACAGCCGATGACTACCCATTGGGGCGTTCCCGACCCAGCGGCGGTTCAGGGAACCGAAACTGAAGTGGAACGGGCGTTTCGCGAGGCGTTTTTTATTTTGGAGCGCAGAATCAGCCTATTGCTCTGTCTTCCACTGAAGACTCTCGACAGCCTTGCACTCAAGAGAGAACTCGACAACATCGGCCAGACGATGGCCCCTGTCACCCAGGAATAGCAATGAATTTCGACAACGAGGCCGCCCTTCGTGGCTTGCCGCATTACAGGGAGCACAGATGAAGGCAACGAATCGGCTCAGTTTTCTCGACCGCTATCTGACCGCATGGATCTTCGCCGCCATGATCGGCGGCGTTGTATTGGGTTGGCTCGTGCCCGGGGTAGTACCGTTTCTGAATCGCTTCAACATCGGCACGACTTCTATTCCGATTGCGGCGGGATTGATTTTGATGATGTATCCCCCTTTTACGAAGGTGCGATATGAGAACCTGCATGAGGTCTTTCGCAACAAGAAGGTGCTCGGGCTTTCGCTCGTCCAGAACTGGGTTGTCGGGCCGATTCTGATGTTTGTCCTGGCCATTGTCTTCCTGCGCGGATATCCGGAATACATGGCTGGACTCATCATGATCGGTCTTGCACGTTGCATCGCGATGGTCATCGTGTGGAACGAACTGGCCCGAGGCGATACGGAATATGCGGCTGGCCTGGTGGCCTTCAATTCTCTCTTTCAGGTGTTTTTCTACTCGCTCTACGCCTGGGTTTTCATTACGGTCCTCCCCGCCAAGCTCGGCCTTCGGAGCACTATCGTTAATGTGTCGATAGCAGAGATTGCAAGGAGTGTTTTTATTTATCTTGGAATCCCGTTTCTCGCGGGATTTCTGACTCGTACCGCATTGGTTCGATCTAAAGGGCAGGACTGGTATAACCGGAACTTCATTCCCCGTGTCAGCCCGCTGACGCTGATTGCCCTGCTGTTCACGATAGTGGTGATGTTCTCCCTTAAAGGCGGGTACATTGTTCGCCTGCCCTTGGACGTCCTGCGCATCGCCGTGCCACTCTTGATTTACTTTGTGCTGATGTTTCTGGTGTCCTTTTATATGGGCAGGAAGGTGGGTGCGGACTATTCCCAGACGACCACCCTGGCATTCACGGCCGCCTCCAACAACTTCGAACTGGCGATCGCGGTGGCGGTGTCAGTATTTGGCATCAACTCTGGAGCGGCCTTCGCAGCGGTCATTGGGCCGCTGGTGGAAGTGCCCGTGATGATCGGGCTGGTCAACGTGGCCTTCTATTTTCAACGCCATTTTTTTGCCAACCCGCAAGTGATCGCAATCGAGCCGGTTTGCTCGCCCACGGCACAGTAAGGATCTCCGTTGAAGCATCGCAGCTGTCTTTCTGGTGGAGCTCGTCTGGGTTGCGTGGCACATTTCGGTATGAGACCGGTACAACTGAGCGAGGGAGAGATTGGCTTGTAGGGTCCTAACAGGCTGCGGAAAAGGTAGACTTGAGTGCAAAGGACGACCACTGGGGCTGAAGCCCTTGTTAAAACAGGTAGCTTACGCGGCCCTAAAGGGCCGCTCTTCCACCGTGGCACAGGCATTCGTGAGTTTTTCCGCAGCCTGCTAATCGGCACCAGATGAAGCACTTGGAATTTTGACTTCTGCAGTTCGGGAACAAGGTGCCGGAGGTTCAATCCTTTCTCCCCGACCAATTACCTCAATCCCATCATTGAATTAGCGAGCTTTCTTTTCCCCAGTCTTCGGGAACTTGAGCCAACTTGGGTCGATCGAGCAAGTCCTCGACTACGGCAAACGAAGACCTTTGTCACCAATCGATGTGCGCTGTGTCATAGGGCAGGGCTCAGGTTTGGTGCATAGTGAAGATGGTGTAATGGCTCATCAGCTCACTACGTGCACCTTCTGTGGCGTTGGTTGCGGGCTCTACCTTGAGACCTCCGGCAACCAGATAGTCGGTGCCTATCCGAGCGTCTCTCATCCCAGCAATCAAGGACGAATCTGCATACGCGGCTGGTACATACACGAGGTCGCCAGCTCGCCTGACCGGCTGAAGAATCCCCTCCTTCGCAAGAACGGCACGCTCCACGAAGTGAGCTGGGACGAAGCGCTGGGCTTTATCGCTTCGAAAATGAAGGCGATTCGGGAGAAGCACGGCCCGGATGCGCTGGGCTTCTTGAATTCACCGCGCTGTTCCAACGAAGAAACGTACCTTTTGCAGAAGTTTGCCCGCGGCGTGATCGGCACCAACAACGTGCATCACGGGACGGGCATCTACTCCAACAACGCGATCAACGTGTTGATGGACATGATCGGCGTTCCGGCCAGCACAAACTCGATTGCGGAGCTGGCGCAGAGCAAAGTGATCGTGGTCGATGGGGTGGATCTCGCCAAGCGCATGCCAACCATTGGCGGCGCGGTCATCCGCGCCAAGCTGAACGGCGCATGCTTGATCGTAGTCGGTACCAGGCGGCATCGGGTGGCCGAGAGCGCCGACATCTTCCTGCAGATCAAGCCCGGAACGGAAACGCTGCTCTATGGAGCGATGGCCAAGGTCATTGTCGACCGCGGCTTGATGAATTCTGGCTTCACCAAGACGCGCTGCCGCGATTATGAAGCTTTTCTTGCCTCGGTCCATGAATACGATCTGCTGCGCGTGGCGGAGAGCTGCGGTGTCGAGCCGAGATTGATCGAAGCAGCCGCCCTGGCTTATGGGCACGCAAGTTCGGCCACGCTGATGTTTTCTGCCAGCATGGAGGAGCGGAGCCGCGACAGCATCCGCGCGGTCGTAAACCTGGCGCTGGTATCGGGGAATCTCGGCAAGTCCGGAAGCGGACTGTTCGCACTCACCGAGCAAAACAACTTGCAGGGAGTGTGCGACATGGGCATGTTGCCGGATCGTTTGCCCGGCTATAAGCCCGTAAGCGATGACCGCGCACGCTCGTCCCTTGATGCCATCTGGAAAAGCAAAGTTCCTGCGCACGCAGGGGTTGGATCGCGCGCTTTGCTGACTCATCGCGCACAAGGCAAGGTCAAGGCGCTTTGGCTATCGCGCTATGATCCCACCAACACCGCGCTGCTTGGCGACGTTGCCGGACAACTAAAGCAACTCGACTTGCTGGTCGTGCAGCATCTCTTCATGACAGAGGCCGCTGAGTGCGCCCACGTGATCCTGCCGACGACCGCGTTTGGCGAGGAAAGAGTCACCTACACAAGCACGGACCGGCGCATTCAACTGGTAGAGCAGGTGGTCGATCCGCCTGCCAGGCTGACGCCGGCATGGGCACAGATCACCCAACTCGCCCGGCTGATGGGCGCGGATTGGAAATACACATCAGCACGCGATGTGATGGATGAGATCGGCGAGGTGGTTCCTTTCTACGGGGGCGCGGACTACGACAACCTCGCGCGCGACTACGGACGCCAGTGGCCGTGCACCAAGGACCGTCCTCTGGGCACAAAATTCTTGTTTGCGCCGAAAGACTCTATAGAATTCCCGAACGAGAAAGAGTGGAAGTTCCGGTTCGTAGCAGTTCCCATGCCGCCAGCGCGACCGGCGAATCCCAAGGAATTTCCGCTCACGCTGGTGTTCGGAAACTCGCTTTATTACTGGAATCAGAATGTGCTGGTGCGGCACAGCGAGACGCTAAAACGGGAGTACAGCCAGTTGATGATCGACTACCCGCAGGGCTTCGTCGAGATCAGCCCTGAAGATGCCAAGCAGATCGGCATTCGCGACGGCAAGCGTGTGCGACTCTGCGCGGCGGCCACATCGGCGGTGGCGACAGCTAGAGTCACACGCCAGGTCATGACGGGCACTGTTTTTGTCCCGCATTTCATGCATGAAGTTGAACAGAAGATCCTCGGGCCTTCCAGTGAGAGTTTCCGGCTGGTTCCGGTACGCGTGGAGAAAGAAGCGGCATGAAGGCTCGTCTTTTGTCTCGTGGTGACGTGCTGAAGGTCGTGGACCTGCTTCGGCGGCGGGGTTACGAGGTGATCGCGCCGTTTCGGGGGCGTGGACGGGACACGTTTTTTGATCCGGTGACAGACCAGAACCGCGATCGGATTCAGATTCACTTGCCCAATCCTTATTATCCGCCCAAGCGTTTTGTATTTCCGCCGATCGAGCGCCTGCTGAAAGTGGAGCGTTCCAACGGCGATCTGCGGATTCAGTCGACCTATGAAGAACGGAAGCGCGCGATTTTCGGCATTCGTTCGTGCGACGTCGCCGGAATTTACCACCTCGACCGGTTCTATCTGGGACGCGACTTTCCCGACATCTATTACCAGAATCATCGCAAGAATCTGTTCCTCGTGAATGTGGCGTGTACGGATCCCGAACTCGACATCGGCGAAGAATGTTTCTGCATGTGCACGGATACCGGGCCGGCGGCCCGCGACCATTTTGATCTACAACTTTTCGATCTGCACGGCATGGGCGCTCAAAGCGTTAAAGACGGAGATGACTTTCTGGCAGTCGCAGGCACGCCTTTGGGCGAAACTCTGTTTGCTGATCCGATTTTCCGGAAGGGCTCTCCCGAGCACGTGGCGCAGCGCAGCGCGATTCTGGACGGGGTTCGAAAGAGCTTTAGACCGGGCACAACGAGTTGGTTTTCAGCGGCCATTCAGGCCGTATCGCGCGGCGAGATTCCGGAAGAAACCTGGGACGAAGTCGGCAATCGATGCCTGGAGTGCGGGGGCTGCACCTACGTATGTCCGGCCTGCACCTGCTTCACGGTGACGGATCGTCTGGCGGAAGGGAATGCGGTCGAACGCTTGCGCATCTGGGATTCCTGCGCTCTCAGCGGTTTCACGCGCATGGCCGGCGGCTTCAATCCGCGGCGCGCCGTGCATGATCGCCGCAACCGGCGATTCTTCCGCAAGCTCGCGCACTACTTTATAGAGCGGGAACTCTCGATGGCATGCGTCGGCTGCGGCCGTTGCGCGGCAGTTTGCCATGGGGACATCGGGATGCCGAGCGTGGTGGAGATGATCCGCCGCCACGTAACTGCACGGAGTAACGAAGCATGAATCCGTCTTCGATAGAACACGTGGCAATGCCAGGCATCGCTCCTAAGATTGTCGAGAACGTGTATTTGCCGAAGGTTGCCGTGCTCGATCGCGTGGTAGACGAGATCGATGAAGTCAAAACGTTCTACTGGCACTTCGAAGACAATGAAGCGCAGAGCGCTTTCAAGCGCTTCCGTCCGGGCCAGTTCGCCCAGGTTTCACTCTTCGGAGTAGGCGAGTTCCCAACCTCGCTCCCGCCCAGCCCAACCGAGGAAAATACGTTTTTTACCGTCCGTCAGGTGGGCAGTTGTACGCAGGCGTTGCACAAACTCAAACCCGGCGACAAGTTCGCGGTGCGCGGACCCTACGGCAACGGGTTCCCGATGGAAGATTATCGCGGCAAGAACCTGGTGTTTATCGCCGGAGGAATCGGCCTGATTCCCTTGCGCTCCGCCATTGTGTACGCGCTCGCCAACCGCGAACACTATGAGCGTATCCAGATTTTTCATGGCGCGAAGACCCCGAAGGAATTGATGTACGTCTCGAAGCTTCTCAATTGGGAACGTACCCCCGGGGTTGACTGCCATATTACCGTCGATCGCGCGGCCGAGGGCTGGACGGGCGATGTGGGAGTTGTCGGCAGTCTCTTCAAGAAACCGGGCGTGAAAGTTGCGGTTGAGAACGCTGTGGCCTTCGTGTGCGGGCCGCCCGTCATGTTCCGCTTTGTCATTCAGGATCTGCTGGCCATGGGATTCAAGGAACGCAACATTGTCTCCACGCTGGAGCGCTATATGAAATGCGGCGTGGGCAAGTGTGGACACTGTTGCATCGGAGTCGCCTATGTGTGCGTTGACGGCCCCGTGTTCACCTACGAGCAGATCAAGCAACTGGGTGAAGATATCTGATGGCAGACACCGTTCACAGCAGCCTCGGCGAGCAACTCGAGAACACACTGCAGGGGCGTGTGTGCCTGATGGGTGTAGGAAACACGGACTACGGTGACGACGGCTTCGGCGTGTACCTGGCGCAATCGTTGCTCGACGCCGGCGTGCAGGACGTGGTCATCGCCGGAAGTTCCCCCGAGCACTGGATGGGAGTCACCGCCGATAGAGAGTTCGACCACTTGGTCTTCCTCGATGCCGTCGATTTAAGCGCTCAAACGGAACCTGGATCAGTCATATTTCTGGATTCGGAGCAGATTGCCGCCCGTTATCCGCAAGTCTCGACGCACAAACTCTCGTTGGGTCTGCTTGCGAAATTCGCCGAATCCAATGGAATCACGAAAGCCTGGTTGCTCGGCGTGCAACCGGGCTCGCTGAAGGGAGCACAGACCCTGACTCCTGCGGTGAGCAAAACCTCGGGCGTGCTGCTCGAATTGTTGTTTCGTCTGAAGACGCGAGAAGAAACCGTATGCTGACGCCGGAACAAGCCGTCCTTGCGTCGATGATCGCCTGCATTGCGGGGGCGGTCCTGACCCTGCTCGTGGCGCGCAACAAACTGGTCGCGGGCTGGGTGGCATTTGGCGTTACAACGGGAACGGCCATCCTGATTCTCTCGGCAGTGTTTCAAGTACTGTGGATCGGCCCCTCGGCTCATCACGCTGCCTTCTGGGCCATGCCACAGTTCGGATTCGCTCTGCGCATCTACGTCGATGGGCTGTCCGCTGTTTTCCTGTTGCTGGCGGCCATCATCGCCGTACCGGCATCGTTTTACTCCATCCTTTATATGCGGCACTACCGGGAGTACGGCGCCGCCCGGTACTACCCGTATTTCCTGTTCTTTCTCGCCGCTATGTATGGCCTGCTCTCGACCACCGACATGATGTGGTTCTTCTTCATTTTCTGGCAACTCATGACCTTGCCGGGCTTCGCGCTGATTCGCTTCGAGCACCGCAAGCGGCAGAACGTCAGGGCGGCCGCCAAGTTTCTCTTCCTGATGGAGATCGCCTGCGCGGCCTCGATGATCGGCGCGGGCCTGCTGACCATCGGCGGCAAAGCCGTGAGCGGTACCGCGAGTCTGAAATACGACTTTGACACGGTCAGCGCGAACCTCCCGCTGCTGCTCGCGACTCGGCCCGGCATCACAGCGTTGGCCTTCGCGTTGTTCCTCGTGGGATTCGGAATCAAGATGGGCATGTGGCCTTTTGGCCAGATCTGGCTTCCGGATGCACACCCGGCCGCGCCCTCTCCGGTGAGCGCCATGCTATCGGGCGTAATGATCAAGACCGGCGTCTATGGATTGTTACGGTATTTTCTGTGGCTCGTTCCCGTCAGCGCGCTGGCGAATTACCCACTTGGGCGCTGGGGCATGCTGATCGCCATCCTCGGCACGATCACTCTCTTCACGGGGACAATGCAGGCCCTCAAGCAGGAGCAATCCAAACGCCTGCTGGCGTTTCACAGCATTGGGCAGATTGGATACATCCTGCTGGGCGCGGGAACGTGCATGGCGTTGCTGCCCGTGAATACTCCGGCAACAACTGCGCTTGCGGCCATCGGGTTCATGGGTGCGCTGTTTCACGTTCTCAACCATGGCCTGTTCAAAGGGCTGCTTTTCCTGAATGCGGGGTCCATGCTGTATGCAACGGACACGCAGGACCTGAACCTGATGGGCGGCATGATGAAGTTCATGCCGATAACCGCAATCACGGCGCTGATCGCATCGTTTTCGATCTCCGGCGTGCCTTTATTCAACGGTTATGTCAGCAAGTGGGCGATTGCAGTGGCTGCGATCCAAGGAAGCGGATCGGCACACTACCTCGCCGTTTGTGCGGTGATCGCGATTTTGACCAGTGCGCTGACCCTCGCCTCCTTTATCAAGTTTTTCGGCGTGAGCTTCCTGTCGCGCACCAGCGCTCTGGTCCGAGAGCGCGCGGCAACAGCGGAGAATGGCCGGCTGGAAGTCCCCTGGATGATGCAACTTCCTCAACTCGCGCTCGCCTTCTGCTGCGTTGTGTTGGGCATTGTGCCGGTGATCGGATTCCGGTTGATGCAGCGCGCCCTCGAAGCCAGCCGCGGCGGCCTGGGAACCACGCTGGCCAATGCTCTCCCGATGCGCAGTAGCCCGCTGGCTGGAATCTATGAATTTAACTCAGCCGCGGTCTTCGCGCCTGCCGCGCTCGCCGCCGTGCTGGGATTAACAGTCGTGCTTGTCTATAACCTTTCGAAACTTGGCGGAGCCTCGCGGCGCGCTGCCCAGCCCTGGCTCTGCGGATACGCGCAGGAAGCAGAGTGTAACCGCTACGTCGCGCACAACTTCTACGGCGAAATCAAACGTTACTTTGGATGGTTGGGTGGCTTGCCCCACGCATCGGAACCGCCCGTATTGAAGGGAAAGGCTCTGGAGCAAAAATGATCGCGCGAGAAATGTTCGAGGAGTTCAAGTCGAGGTTTGGCCCTCTCATCGATCGCGCCGACCTGCCCAACGACCGCCGACTGTTCGTTTATGTCGATCGCTCGGTCGTGAAGTTCGTTTGCCAGCACATTTTCAGGGAGTTGGATGCCCGCTACGTGGCCAGCATCGGCAGCGACGATCGGCCGTTCTCCGGCAAGTTTCTCGTCGCTCACAATTTCGCATTCGACAAGGATCATCTCCTCTGTAGCGTGCTCACCCAGTTGCCGGAGAATGACCTTAAGATCGACAGCATCACCAATATGGTACCCGCGGCCAGTTGGGCCGAACGTGAGATGTACGACCTGCTAGGCATCGAGCCGGTCGGGCACGAGTATCTCAAACGTCTCGTGCTGCCTGACGGCTGGCCTGAGAACCATCATCCGCTGCGCAAAGACGTGCCTTGGAACGAGGTTCCGGAAGACTACAACGAAGACGCCGAATTCAAGTTCGGAGAGACGCCGGAGGGCTGCACCGTCGTCCCCTTTGGCCCGTTCCATCCCACGCTCGACGAGCCCGCGCATTTCCGTCTGTACGTCGAAGGCGAGATGGTGCGCGGCTGCGAGTATCGCGGCTTCATGGTTCATCGCGGCATCGAGAAGCTTGCGGAATCGGTGATGAGCTACAACGACATCCCGCTGCTCGCCGAGCGGATCTGCGGCATCTGCGGTTGCGTCCACAGCGTGGCCTACGTTCAAGCCGTCGAAGAAGCTGCCGCACTGAAGTTGCCGCTCCGCGCCGAATATATTCGCACCATCATGCTGGAGCTCGAGCGTCTGCACAGTCACTTACTGTGGGTGGGACTGGCCTGCCACATCGTTGGATTTGACACGCTCTTCATGCAGAGCTTCCGCATCCGCGAGCCCATCATGTGGATCGCTGAAAAGATAAGCGGCAACCGCAAGACCTACGCGATCTGCGTAGTCGGCGGCGTGCGGCGCGACATCAACGATGAGCTCAAGGACGAACTGCGCGGCGTGCTCGACAAGCTTGAATCGGAATGGCGCCCGGTCGTGGCGGCCGTAAGCAAAGACCGGAACATTCAGAAGCGCACGCGCGACGTCGGCGTC
>JBELAC010000156.1:0-11556 GCA_049509215.1 Terriglobales bacterium | reverse complement strand
CATCGGGCTGCGTGTAGAACTTCTCGACGGCCTGGGCGCGAATGATGGGAACAGTCACAGGGGCGTGCTCCGAATGTGTAGAACTCATGGTTCTTCGAACAGTGAGGATACACCAGATATGTTTCGAAACCTTGAAAGGCCTTGAGCATTACACTCGACCATGCTCGCCCCACGCGTTCAGGCCGCCCAATCTTGTCTGCTCGCCGGGATCGGTTGCGGAATGCGGTCGGAAACCTCAGCGAGAGCGGCCAGTTCAGTTGCCCGTTCCGGACGCAGAAGGTCAGCGCCAAAACGCCACCGCCAATTCCCATCCTCGAGGCTCGGCACGTTCATGCGGGCTGAACTGCCGAGTCCAAGAACATCCTGCAAGGGGAAAATGCAAAGGCTGGCGACCGAGGTCGCAGCAGAGCGGATCATGGCCCAGTGGATGCCGTCGTCAAACTGCCCGAGATATGCGTGGATATGGCGGCGCTCTTGCTCGGTTGCCGCCGTCTCCCACCAGCCGACCATCGTGTCATTGTCGTGCGTGCCGGTATACACGACTTTCTCCGTGGTGAAGGTGTGCGGGAGATGGATGTGGGCGCCCGGATCGCCGAATCCAAATTGCAGCACGGCCATGCCGGGAATTTTCAAGCGGTCGCGCAGAGCATGCACGTCGGGCGTGATGTAGCCGAGATCTTCGGCGAAAAACGGGAGACCTCCAAGAGCTTCGCGCACTTTGACGAACAAATCGTCTTTAGGGCCATCGACCCAGCGCCCGTGGATCGCCGTGGGTTCGTGGGCTGGAATCTCCCAGAACTGGGCGAACCCGCGGAAATGATCGAGCCGAATGTAATCGTAATTTTGGGTTGCCCAACGCAGCCGGTCAATCCACCAGACGTAGCCTCGTTCTTTCATTACATCCCAGCGATAAAGAGGATGGCCCCAGCGCTGGCCGTCTTTACTGAAAAAATCGGGTGGCACGCCGGCGACAACTTCGGGTTCGAGTTCGGGAGTAAGGCGAAACAGATCGGGATGAGTCCAGACGTCAGCACTGTCGAAGTTTACGAAGATCGCAATGTCGCCGGCGACGCGGAGACAGCGTTCCGCACAATAGGAGCGAAGCGCCTGCCACTGCTCATAGAAAAAGAACTGGACGGTGCTGCGCTGGTTGAGTTCCTCGAGCATCTCGGCGCGCGTCTCTGCGAGCGCCTCAGGCTCACGGCGGGTCAGTTCACGCGGCCACTGGTTCCAGCTCTGCAGCTTGAAGCGGGCGCGCAATGCGTCGAAGAGAACAAAGTCATCAAGCCACCAATGATTCTGGCGGCAGAAGTTTTCATAGCGGGTGCGCGCGTTGGGCGGAGCGGAGCTCAGGAAATTGCGCGCTGCTTCGAAAAGCATCGGTAATTTCTGATGGAACACTGACGGATAATCGACGGGGCCTTCGCCCGCGGGCAGAGCTTCGAGTTCAGAGCGGCCGATCCAACCGCGATCGGCAAGCCGCTCCAGACTGATCAGGAGCGGATTTCCCGCGAAGGCAGAAGTCGAAGAGTAGGGTGAATTTCCGAAACCGAGCGGACCCAGCGGCAACACCTGCCAGACGCCCTGCCGCGCGGAAGCCAGAAAATCCGCAAACGCATAGGCGGCTGGACCGAAGTCACCGATCCCGCCCCGCGCAGGAAGCGAGGTGGGGTGAAGCAAGATTCCGCTGGCCCGTGCGAAAGACATTCAGAGCAGTTCTCAGTTCCCAGTTGCCAGTTCTCAGTGGCTGGTTGTCAGCTCACAGCGCCGACTGAGAACCGAGAACTGGAAACTGCATTTGTCCTACGAACCTTCTTCCGAGGTCTGGCGAGTCAGGTTCTTCATTTCTTCCTGATTGACCTTCAGGCGTTTGGATTTTTCCATATCCTTCCGCAGATTCGAAACAAAGAGCTGAAACATTTCGCCCTGTTTGGCCTGAAGAAGCGACTCGCGGATCTCGTCCTTTTTCTGGGCAAACTCCTGATCCGTCGGCTGCTGCTTGTCGAGCAACTGGGCAACGACGCCGTCGGCGCCCGCCGTGATTGGTCCGCTGATGTCCCCTGGTTTCAGCGAGAAAATCACGCTCGCCGGGCCGGACAGCGAACCGATGCTGGGAACCTGTCCGTCGGGAGCCACATAATCGCTGGTCAGGAAATTCGCCCCCAGCTCTTTGGCGGCCTTCTTCAAATCGTGCTCGGATTTGGCGCGGTCGGAGAGTTCCTGCGTTTTTTGCTGGAGCAGAAAAGCGGCGCGCTGATTCTTGAATTCTGATTCGACGCGCCCGCGAATCTCTTCAAACGTCGGCGTTGCGGGCGGCCTGATCGCAAGCAACTGGAAAACGACAAAGCCTTGCGGAACCTGCACAACGTCAGGCGGCGCCTTGTCGGGCTCGTTGAAGACCGCATCGGTGAATTGCGGAGCCGGGCCCAGGCCGGGCAATGTGTCGCCGTGACCGAAGAACTCAGTCGTGACCACAGACTCGCCTTTGGCTTTGGCCCCCTGGTCGAAACCGTCGGCACGCGCCGCGCTTAACAAGGCATTGGCAGCGGACTCGGTGGCGCGAGCTGCTTTCTGCTGTTTCACTTTTTCGAGGATTTCGCTCTTCACCTCGGAGAACGATTTCAGGTGCGCGTCCTGCTTGTCTTCGAGGTTGATGATGTGGAAACCATAGCTGCTCTTGACCAGATCACTGGTCTGGCCTTTGGCCAGCGAAAAAGCAGCTTTCTCAAATTCGGGCACGGTGCGGCCGCGGCCAACCCAGCCCAGTTCGCCGCCATTCTTGGCGCTGCCTGGATCGTCCGAATACTTTTCGGCGAGCTTGGCAAAATCTCCACCCGCCTTGACTTGCTTCAGGACATCTTCGGCCTTTGTGTGAGCGTCGGCGACGCCCTTCTCGTCTTCTTTGGCGCCGGGTTCCGGGAGCGGAATCTTGATCAGAATGTGCCGCACTTTTACCTGCTCGGGCACGCGATATTCGTCGCTGTGCTGATCGTAATAGGCCTGCAGTTCCGCATCCGAAACCGTAGTCGCGGCCCCGATCTTTGCCGAGTCGATCACCACATACTTGATCTGGCGCTTCTCCGGAATGGCGTTGTTGTAGCTCGCCTTGTGCTGGTCGTAAAACGACTTGAGTTCGGCATCGGCGGGATGCAGGCCCTTGAGGATGTCGGCCTGCGTAATCACGGCATATTCAAACTTGACCTTCGTGTTACGGCGTTCGAACTCATCGTGGACTTCCGAGTCCGAAACGAATGCGGTGCCCGACACCAACGCCTGTAATTTGCGGATGAGAATGTAGTCCTTTTCCAGCGCCTCAAACTGCTGGATGGTCATCCCGTTGCGCTGGATGAAGTTCTCGTATTCCTCTTGTCCGATGAACTTGCCGCCCGGGAAAAAAGTTGCCGCGAGCTGGCCCTGCTGGAGCTCTTCGCGCAATTCTTCGTCACTGGTGCGCAGGCCAAGGCGCCGGGCTTCCGCGACCATTGCCTTCTCATTGATAAGTTCCTGGGCAGCCTGGCCGGCAAAATAAGGCATGAGCATGCTGGCTTGTGCGCCGCCGCGGGGAAACTGCCGCTGGATCAACTGGCGCGCCTCACGCTGCACGTCCAGCACGGTCACTTTTTCGTCGCCAACCGTGGCCAGAACGCCGGCGGTCGGCGAATCGCCGATACCCATGCTGGAGCCAAATCCAGGGATGAGAGTGATCACCATGCCGCCGCAGATGACAAGCAGCAGACCGCTGAGAATGATCTTCACGGTCGGGCCTGCATTTTGAAGCTGTCGAATCATAGTTAGATTGCTCCGTCAGAAATCGCGTCAGGTTACAGGTTTATTCCGCCAGGTTATTGCACGCTGGAAGATGGAATCTTTGATTATAAACCAGCGGACGGTGACGGGACGAAGGCCCCCCCGGAGCGTTACGGATATTGGAACGAATAGCCTGGAGCTTCGTTGCCTGACATGAATCGTGTGTTGTATTCGAGCAGGTAATTCAGGTGATCGGCGTCGGATGGAAACGTCTGGCCCGGATACGGGTAGGAATGCATGTCACCGAAGGGCAAGGGATCGACGGTGTCGCCGCGATAGGCGTAGAAGTCCATATCTTTTTCGTAGCCGTTGGCGATGAAGAAATAGTCGCGCACCCAGCCGGACGGAAGCGCAGGCAGACCCGTCGGGTCGAAATCGAGCGCGACCTCGTCGCCAGACCCAAAGACGGCAAACTTGTCATCTTCAGCAGTCAGCAATGGCAGCACGTCGCCATAGCGCGTGTAGGCCCCGGCAGGGCGCGTGTAAGGACCGGTCGCGCTCGCCTTTTCATAAATGTACTTCACGTTTCCCGGCGGCTTGTCCTCGATCTTGAGCGGGAAGCCGTGGAAGGCGAGATTGGCGCGCGCCAGCGGAACACTCGTCAGGCGTGAATTTTGAGTTTGCGGGGTGCGGCTGATCAGGATGTTGTCCCAATAAATTTGCAAGTTCGTGGGCATGCGAATGCGCCGCGCGCCACGCGGAAGTTTGCCGGTGAGGTCGGCGGTCATTGTTCGTGCGCCGCCTGCGGGGAATCCAAGATCGTCGATAACGCGGACCCACTTCCCTTCCGCGTTCTGCGCCTCGACATACGGAGCGAACGGACGCAAGCCGGCCTGATCGGCGGCGTACATGCTATTGGCACTGAAATATTCGACCTCGCCGTGCATCAGCAGCCAAAGCGGGCCTCCGCGGTACGCTTCACCCAGGTCGAGTTCCAGCGAGTGCGGCTCGGCGAATCCTAAGTACGGCAGCACCCGGAAATCGCCGAAGTAGCGATGCGCCCGCAGATCGGCCAGAACATTATGGCCGTGCTCGTCCCAAGCTCCGGCAGGCAGGCGGGCGTCTTTGGTATGGCTGAACACAACTTTGAACGGTGGGTACGGAGGATTGGTGGCGAAATATTCGTTCGGATAGACGTCAACATCGGCGGGATGATCGACCGCCAGCAGTTTCACCTGATCGAGATAGACAGATTCTTCCAGCGGCTCCATGAAGCGGAAGCTGAGTTTTCCATCTTTTTCGCGAAGCGTGGCGCGATCGAGTTTGATGGCTTCCGTGGGACGGGGAATGTTGCGCTCGATTCTGCCGTTGTTGGAGGCGATCCAGTGCCCAATCACGCCTGCGCCGAGCATGTCACCAACTAGCCCGTAGTGCTTGCCATCCCAGGCAAACAGCGTGGGACACGAACTGCCGCGACGATCGAGCTCCTGAATATTCTGCAGCTTGTTGGCCGCGACTTCGATCTCGTCTTGAAGAACTCCCGTAGGCCAGAGCATACGGACGACATCGGCTTGCTTCGCCTGCCCAAGGCCAATCGTGAGATAAGGCGAATTCTGGCCGAGGTAGCCGGAAGATCCGTAGACTTCGAATTTCTGGCGCATGCCGCCGGAGAACACTTCGACCTTCGTTCCGATGGCAGACTTGTTGTCGTTCAGGCCCTTGAGCGCGAGGCGTAGCGAATTGTTCTTGTTGCCGCCTTCATTGCGGAGCAGAACGGCAGGCCCGTGGTTCTGCGTGATCAGGAGATCGACCGCACCGTCATTATCGTAGTCGCCGGCGATGATGGCGCGAGGTTCTTTGAGTTGAATTTTGTCGAGGCCGACATCGGCGGTGACGTCTTTCCAGCCGTCTGGACCGAGGTTGCGGAAGAGGCGGACTTCGCCTCGACCATCTTTTCTTTCGCCGACGGCGGCGAGGTCAACCCAGCCATCGTTGTCGTAGTCGAGGGCAACGACGCTCCAGCCGCGGACCCAATCGACTTTCGGAAGCGAAACTTGCTGGAAGTCTTTGCCACTGTTGTTTTGCCAGAGGCTGACACCGGGATACCCCCAGTGTGCGAAAGCGAGATCCATCCAGCCATCGTGGTTGAAGTCGAGAGCAGCGACGCCGGCGACGCCCCCGGGGGCGGGCGCCGCCCACAGCTGGCGGAGCGGGAACTTCCCCTCTCGAGGATTCTCGTAAATTCCTTCGGGGTGCCCCCACCCGCCCGTAACAACCAGATCCACGGCGCGATCATTGTTGAAGTCTGTGCCGATTGAGGACACGCTGGGCCCGTTCCCCTCAAGCCCCACTGACTCCGAGACGTCGGTAAACGTGCCATTGCCGTTGTTGCGCCACATCACATTCCGGCCGGGAAGGTTTCGCTCAATATCCTTTAATGGAAACGGATCGCGAGGGTCAGCAACTGGATCTGCACTGTAACGAATAATGTACAGGTCGAGGTCGCCGTCATGATCGTAGTCAACAAAGGTCAGCCCGAGGTTGAGGCCGCCGCTTTTGATCCCCGCCGCCTCGGTCACGTCTTTGAATGTCCCGTTCTTCTCGTTATGCAGTAAGAGCACTCTACCGTTCAGACTCAGCGCGATGTCTGTGAAACCGTCGTTGTCGTAATCGCCAGCCGTGCAGCCGATCGCGTGCATGGTGGGATCAAGGCCAGCTTTCCTTGTTACGTCTTCGAACTTGCCGCCCAGGTTGTGGAAGAGAGCCAACCCTCCTTCCGGCCCATTGTCGGCAAGGAGCACGTCAATTCGACCGTCATTGTCGTAATCAAGAAAGCATGCGCCTGGGCCGAGAAAGGAAGCGAGGTCCTTGCCGTTGCTCGCTGAGGGTTTTGATACGATTCCCGCGCTCTGCGTCACATCCACAAACCTCACCGCAATCGCCGCCGGAACCTTCTCCACCGCCATCGGCGACTCTTCTGCGCGCGAATACTTTCCCTGCTCGCCATAGGACAAGCTGATCGGCGAGCCCAGCTTGGCCTGCGTGACGTGCTGGAATTGCTTCATCGCCTCATGCGCTGGATCGGTCTGTCCGGACTGCTGGTAGGCACGCGCCAATCCAAACTGGGCCGATGCGTGGTGCGGATCGAGCTTTAGCGCGCGATTGAAAGCCGCAATCGCCTCGGGAAATTCCTTCAGCTGCGCGTAGGTTGAGCCGAAGAAATACCAAGTGTCAGCGTCATCGGGATCGATTTCAGTAACATGGCGGAATGCATCGAGCGCGGTTTCGGGACTGGCGGAGTTCTTGTAGTAAAGGCCAAGGTTAAACCAGGCGTGCGGATCGGCAGGATCGTCTTTCGCGGCCTTTTCGAGAACGGCTCTCGCTTCTTCGACCTTCTGCAAGTTGAGGAGGGCGATGCCGCGGTTGAGGGCTGCCACTTTGAGCGTGGGATCTTTCGAGGCGGCCTCGTCGAAAGATTTCAGCGCTTTTTCGAAAAGCTGCTGGTTCATATAAGCGACGCCGAGGTTGTTCAGGCGAGCGGCTTCATGAGGATCAGGGCTAGGAACGGCGGCGCCAAAAAGAGCTAAGAGAAGTGCGGGCAGAACAAGAGCGGCAAAACCGGCAATGAGCTTCCTAATCATTTGGGCTTGCGAGTGATTCTATCTGAGTGCACACCGAGTGGTCGAAATGCCTTGCAATCGCGCGGGTTAATATACGGGGTAGGGGTCCTTCGACTCCGCGGCTCATTCGCTTCGCGAATGAACTGCTACGCTCAGGATGACATCTTTGTAAGTACAGTTACGAGCGCGGGCATTATCTCTTCCCGTAGGCCCGCGAACTGATCACGCCTTTGCCTTCCTGGATCGTGACGGTTTGTCCAGCCGCGATGTTAGCGAGCTTGTCGACCTGGCCGCTTGGCCATTGAATCTCGACCGTATCTGCCTTATTTTTCGAGCCCAACCCGAACGTCAACACCAGTTCACTGGAAGACAAATAACTGGAGCCCGAGCGCATCATCTGCCACTGCTTTTCGCCACCCGCGGACACACGAACAATGGCGCCGATGCCGTCGCGATTGGATTTCGTTCCAGCCAGTTTTACGCGCAGGCTTTGATTGACTCCGCCTTCGTTGCGGTAGAGATGCGGCTGGCCGCCATTGGCCATGACGAGAATGTCGAGCGCGCCATCGTTATTGATGTCAGCATACGCCGCGCCGCGCGCTACTTTTGGAGCAGCGAATCCGGCGCCGAGTTTTGCCGTCACCTCTTCGAACTTGCCGTTTCCGAGATTGCGAAAAAGATGTGGCGGCTCCGCGTAGCTGACACGCTTCTGCACGCGCTCAATCTGGTCTTCAATGTGTCCATCGGCGATAAAAATGTCGGGCCAGCCATCGTTGTCGTAATCGAAGAAGAAGCAGCCGAACCCCAGTGTGAGCAACGTGGCGCGGCCTACGTCAGAGCGCGGCGCTTCATCGACGAACAAACCGTTACCCTCGTTGTGGTAGAGCGCAAGCATCTGATTTGAAAAATTCGTGATGATCAGGCTGGCGCTGCCGGAGTGGTCGTAATCAGCGGCGTCGACGCCCATCCCGGCGCGCGCGATGCCGTCTTCACTGAACGCAATGCCGGCGGTCATGGCGCGCTCTTCGAACGTGCCATTCTTCTTGTTCAAATAGAGCTTATTCGGCTGCGTGTCATTGGCGATCAGCAGGTCTGGCCAACCGTCATTGTTGGTATCGAGCACCGCGATGCCGAGACTTTTCGAGGTTGCATCGTAAAGTCCGGCTTTTTGCGTAGCATCTTCGAACTTGCCATTGCCCAGGTTGTGCCAGAGGCGGACAGACGTTCCCTTGTAAGACTCGGGCGTACAGTAGGACTTGTGCGCGCCATCGAGCGTGCAGTAAAGGTCGGATTGCTCAGACCATTGCACATAGTTGGCGACGACCAAGTCGAGTTTGCCATCGCGGTCGTAATCAACCCACGCAGCGCTGGTCGAAAATTCGTTCGGCCCCCAGAGCCCAGCCGCTTTCGTTACGTCCGTGAAAGTTCCGTTACCGTTGTTGTGAAAGAGATGGCTTTGACCGACGGTGGTGATAAAGATGTCGTCGAAGCCGTCGTTGTCATAATCGCCGATCGCAACACCCATTCCGAAAAATGCGATCGCGAGGCCAGCCTTTTGCGTGACATCGGTGAAAGTGCCGTTGTGGTTATTGTGGTACAGCTTCAAAGTCGTCGCGCCGTTCTTTGCGTGGCCGGGCCAGTCGGTGCCGTTCACCAGCAGGATGTCGGGCCAGCCGTCGTTGTCGTAATCAATAAACGCGCAGCCGGGGCCCATGGTTTCCGGGAGCCACTTCTTCCCGAAGGCTCCGTTGTTGTGCGTGAAGTGAATGCCCGCCTGAGCGGTAATGTCGCGAAAAGTAACTTGCCCTGATGAGAGAACGGGAGTGGCCGCTAAAAACATCAACACCCACCACAGAGACACGGAGTCACGGAGAGATTCCCTAGAAGAACAATCAAGGTTTTCTCCGTGCCTCTGTGCCTCCGTGGTGGATGTTTTGTTGAATAAACGCATTATTTTCGCGCTCGCTCGATCAGGATCGGCAACGGCACAGATACATGCTCGTGAATATTTTGCCGCTCGTTATTGTCCTCGGGATGGAGCTGGCGATACGGCCCGGTGATGGCTTGCGAGGCTTCGTCGGCTTTGAATCGCAGATAGCGGACCTGATGTTGCTTCGCCATTTTCTGGTCGCCCAGGCCGTTGTAACAGAGCATCAGGTTGTAATGGGCCTGCAGGTCCTCGGGATCGATCGCCAGCACCTGCTGCAGGATTTTCACGGCATCGGAATATCTTCTTTGCAGAAAGAAGACGCGGCCGAGATTGTTAAGAGCCACGCGGTCGCGTGGATATTGAGACAGGACGATCTGCAAATGCGCAGCAGCCTGATCGTAATCGCCGGCCGTCTTCATCAGTGACGCATAGAAAAAATTGGCGCGCGCGAGCTTCGGGTTGATGGCCAGAGCTTTTTCAAGCACCGTACGGGAGCGCGGGACGTCGCCCTCTTGCAGTGCGGCGCGACCGATGTTGACCCAGCCATCGGGATTCTGCGAATCGATCTCGGTGACTTTTTCGAACGCAGCCTGCGCAGCTTTCAGATCCCCCTGCAGCAACAGTCCAATGCCATAGTCGTTCCAGCGCTGCCAGTCTTCTTTGGCAAGTTGAGTGGTGGGCTTGGGCGCGGGAGTGTTTCTTGCCAGCACGTCGAGCGAAACGTGGCTTTCGGCCAGGGCAACGATCGGCACGTCCGGAATCTTTTCCGTCTTCGCCGAAACTCCTTGCATGGAAGCATTCAGGAGGAATTTTCTGTCGTCGTATTGGGGAGCGACTTGGGATTTGGGTGCGGCCGGATCGGGCTGTCCCGCAAACGAGAATTGCGTCCCCCACCACGCGAACTTGCGATAACAGAGTCGCGCAGTGAGGTTGATTTTGTTTCCGGCCTTCTGCGGAACTTGCATGCGGAAGTGCACAGTGTCCGCAGCGCCGGGCGGAATCAGGCGCACATAAACGACCGAGCGCGTCGCCCAGGCATTGCGCTTGTTGATCGGGTTCCCATGCGCGTCGACCTGGAGCGAGCGATAGAAATGCGCACCTTTTTCGACCGGGCCCTTGCCATTGTCTTCGACCATGCCGCTCCAGAAAATTGTCTGGCCTTGATCGTCAACGCCTTTCAGTTCCAGCCATGTGTCATAGGCATCGACCGTTCCGCCGGGGAAAAAATGGCCCAGGCGCTTGGTTCGAACCACAACATCGACTCGAACCGTATCGCCCCGGCGCACCGATGGATGCACGCGATCGAGAGGCGCAGTAGTGGGCGCGACATCGCCACCGGCTTCGGACGTCACTTTGGATTCGGCTTCTTCACCGACGGCGAATGTGGTTGCCATTTCGTGCTGCGCGGCTACTCCCTGCTTCAGCGCGGAAACCGCAGGCGACAGCGCGAAGATATCAACCGTTAAAGCTCCGCTGGTCAGAAAGTCTTCCGTGGCCTTCAGCTGCGCCGCGTCGTCATTGGCGGTGGGCAGAGCCGTGTTGGCCGCCGGAAAACGATGCGAGTGCACTTTGCCGGCGATGTTGCCCGCGTCGTTGGACGGCTCCAGCGGCATGTGGCAATCCGCACATTGCTGGGGCTTGGGCGGGTAGTAAAAGGAGCGTGCGCCTTCTCCGGAGACTCCGCTGGCCTGCCAGTTGTCGTATTCGTTGAAGCCGCGCAGCCAGCGATAATTATTGACCGGAACATCGAGATGAACTTTGTGGCATGAGGAGCAGAACTCGGCCGTCTGGTCGCGCATGAAAGGCTTCAGGAACACGCGGCGATGCGGCTCAGGATTCAACCGCGTGATGGTGTCATGCAGGAATCGAATCACTGGGTTCTTGGTGGCTGCGAGCTCGTGCAGCTTAGGATACTCGAGGTGAAAATCGGCCTGCCCCATCGTGCTTTTGACGTCCGCGATCGAGTGGCACATCATGCAGCCCAAGCCAGCTTGAGCTTCCGGCGCATGCACAAACTGCTTAATCGGCGTATCCATCTTGCCGGCATAGAGGACGGCCGGATCATGGCACCCGCCGCACCATTTCGAAGGCTTGGTGCCGATCGTATCCTGCATGTACTCGATCGACTTGCGATACCACTGATTGTTGAACGACGAGAAATGGTGAGCGGAGCTGTTCCACTGCCTGTAGATGTCCTCGTGGCAGCGCTTGCAGGACTCAGACTCCATAAAGAATTTGCTGGGAATTTTCTGCCCGCCA
>JBELAC010000155.1:0-11594 GCA_049509215.1 Terriglobales bacterium | reverse complement strand
CCCATTCCTTGTCGGGGATCTGTTCGGTCAGGTCGCCGAGGGCCACGCCGCCGTCCTGCGCCAGGGCTCCGGCGAACATCGGCATGTGCTTCTGCAAGCGGCCGGCCGACTCCTCGGTCCACCACCGCGCCATGGCGCCGCCGATCAGGTTGCGGAAATTGGTTTTGGCATCAGGAGACTGCACCGTCACCAGCCAGCCCTGTCCGTAGGGGTCGCTCTGCATCAGTTTGGGATCGCGCGAGACGCCGTCGTTCACGTCGGCGATGCTGCCTTCGATCGGAGAAACCATGTCGACGGAAGCGCCGTCGCGGAAGAAGGTGGCAATCTTCTGTCCCTGGCGGATCCACTGTCCGCGTTGCGGCAGGGTCAGGCGGTCCACTTTGCCGATCAGCTTGGAGGCGAAGTCATCCAGACCAACGCGGACCAGGCTGGGGCTCTCGCTCAATGCCCAGGTGTGTCCGGGGTGATAGCGAAGATTGTCTGGGACCTTGAACCCGCCGACCAGGCCGGGGACTGCGCGAGGAGCTTTGGCGGACTTGGCTTCGGACGCGATGACTGCGGGCTGTACTACGATGACGTTCTTGCGGCTGTGGAAATGATCGATTAAGAGGAAGGTCGCGAAAGTGAAGAGAACCAGGATGACTGTCATAAGATCCACCTTTTTATTTCGAGGGCTCTTTACTTTCAGGCCGCTCGCCACCATTGCTAAAGGCACCTGTGGTGCCAAAGATGGGAGGGCGATGGAAGAATTCTTTTTAGGCGTTCAAGTCGAAGATAATGAGATGGTTATGCGGCAAATAGAATTGCGAGTTCGAGAATCTTGCAAAGGAACTCAACAGCGCTTTGATGAGAATTGCATCGACTGTTTCGGACCAGAATCGCTGCAAAGCGCTGATGTTGGAAGATAATCGCGAAGAAACAACAACTTAGGACAACTCACGTTCATGTGGCACTTCGCAACACCGCTCGCTTAAAAATGCAACGCAAATTTCACGATCTGCGCGTTTTAAGAGTCGCCCCACAATCTCATTCCAGCTCCACCGGCTACAGCACCATCTCCGACTCCAGGACGCAGAGTGCTAGACAGAACGTTGAGGAGATGTTTGGGCCATGGAGGCTCAACGGCTCCAACAAGCTTTCAAAACCACTGAACTTACGCCGATCCACATCGTATAAAAACAAGTAGTAGATGAGCCGCCCGTGGGTTTGACTTGTTGAAACTGCGGGGCCTAACATTCGATTACTCTAGGAGCGTTTTCCCCCAAATGACTGGCCTGTCCCAATGACGAGCGAGATGATCGGCCAATCGGTCTCGCACTACCGCGTTCTCTCCAGGTTGGGAGGGGGTGGTATGGGCGTCGTTTATGAGGCTGAGGACATCAACCTGGGCCGCCACGTCGCCCTCAAGTTCCTGCCGCCCGAGACGGAAAAGGACGCCGCTGCCCTCGAGCGTTTTCAGCGCGAGGCGCGAGCCGCTTCGGCCCTGAACCATCCTGGTATCTGCACGATCTATGAGGTGGGTGAAGATCAGGGCCGGCACTTTATTGCGATGGAGCTGTTGGAAGGCGAGACGCTAAAAAGCCGCATCCATGGACAGCCGATGGAACTGGAGCATTTACTGGAATTGGGCATCCAGATCGCCGACGCTCTCGACGCCGCCCATGCGAAAGGCATCATCCACCGCGACATCAAGCCGGCGAATGTTTTTGTGACCAACCGGAACCAGGCAAAGATCCTGGATTTCGGCTTGGCCAAGCGCACTCCGACGTCCTCGATCCTGTCCGCGGCAACAATCGGATCGCAGGCGACGGTCGACGATCCGTTCCTGACCAGTCCGGGATCAACGGTGGGCACGGTTGCTTACATGTCTCCGGAGCAGGCTCGAGGCAAGGAATTGGATGCCCGCACCGACCTGTTCTCGTTCGGCGCCGTGCTCTACGAAATGGCGACCGGAGCGTTGCCATTTCGGGGTGACACCTCTGCTGTGATCTTTGACGCGATACTCAATCGCGCCCCGGCGTCGCCGGTTCGACTGAACCCGGATCTTCCGCCTCACCTTGAGGATGCTTTGAACAAATTGCTTGAGAAAGATCGCGAACTTCGTTACCAGAGCGCGGCGGAAGTGCGGTCCGATTTGAAGCGGCTGCGGCGCGACTCGGAGTCCGGCACGATGCTGGCCGCAACTTCGTCGAGTTCGAATCTGCGCAGAGCGCAGTCCCCTGCGCGCAAAATGCCGGGCTGGCTGATTCCGGTCCTGATTCTGGCGCTGGTTGCGGCAGGAATTGGATTCGTCTTTGCCCGCCGCGGCCATGCGCTCACCGAGAAGGACTCGATCCTGATCGCGGATTTCGTCAATACGACCGCCGATCCGGTTTTTGACGGAACGCTGAAGAAAGCGCTGGCAGTTGATCTGGGACAATCTCCGTACCTGAATGTGTTTCCCGATCAGAAAATTCACCAGACGTTGCAGTTCATGGGCCGCAATGCGAATGACCGTATCACCTCGGATGTCGGACGCGAAATCTGCCTGCGCGACGGTATCAAGGCCATGCTGAACGGCAGCATCGACAGCGTGGGAGGGCAGTACGTCATCACGCTCGAAGCCACCAATGCCTCCTCGGGAGATTCGCTGGGGCGTCAACAGGCGCAGGCAGATCGAAAAGAAGACGTGCTGAATGCCCTGCACAGCGCCGCGAGCAAATTGCGGGGGCAACTCGGCGAATCGCTGGGGATGGTGAAGCAATACGACATGTCGCTTTCCATGGCGACCACGTCGTCGCTCGATGCACTGAAAGCATTGACCCTGGGCGATGCCAAGCATGGTATGGGCGACGATCTGGCTGCGATCCCGAACTATCAACGCGCGATTGAGATCGACCCCAATTTCGCGATGGCATATGCCCGCCTGGGCACGGTCTACAACAATCTTGGGCAGACAGAGCTGTCGGAACAAAACCGCCAAAAGGCTTTCGAGCTTCGCGATCGTGCCAGCGAGCGCGAAAAGCTCTACATCATGGCGCATTATTACGCCGATAGCGGACGACTCGATAAAGGCATTACCGCCTACGAACTGTTTCGCCAGACCTATCCGCGGGATAGCACTCCCTATAATAATCTGGCAGTTATCTATAACCAGCTCGGTCAGTATGACAATGCTCTCGCGAGTGCTAAGGCTGCTCTGGAAATCGATCCTGACATGGTGAGCGCCTATGGACAGGAGGCCCAGGCTTATTGCGGACTAGGACGGCTGGAGGAAGCTCGCGCGACGGTCAACGCCGTTTTTCAGCGCAAAGGATCCACCAAAAGCTTTCATACGTTCCTGGCAGGATTGGACTGGGCGCAGGGCAGGGATTCCGAGATCGAGAAGGAGCTCGCCAGCGCTTCGGGCGACCCCGAAGACGAGCTGAGCGTTATCGGATTCCGCTTCGGATTGGCTTCTGTTCGGGGCCAGATGAAACAAGTGCGCGATTTCGCCCGCCAGACAGAAGAAGCTTTCGACCGGCTGCACCTGCAGGGCAAGGCTGCCATCGAATCGCAGCTTGCCATTGATGAAGCTTTGGTAGGGAACCGCGTCCAGGCGGAAAGTGACGCGACCGACGCGCTCCGGCAATCGCGTACTCTCCCTGTATTGGGAAGTGTTGCTACGACGTTTGCCATTTTGCGCCAGGATCAGAAAGTCCTCGCGCTCGCCGATGAGATTCAACACAATCATCCTAATGACACCATGGCGATCAACGTGATCGTCCCTGAAATTCGTGCGGTCGTCGCGTTACGTCCGTCAAATCCGGCTAAGGCTGATGCGGCAAAGGCGATCGATTACTTGAATACGGCTGCTCTTTATGCGCGCGGCGATGCGGGTGTGTTTTACGCGCGTGGCCTGGCGTATGAGGAGGCCGGGCGATACTCCGAGGCGCAACAGGATCTGCAGAAAACGATCGACTTCAAGTCGCACGGCAACGTCGACCTTGTGATCGTGATCGCGCAACTGGAGTTAGGCAGAGTTTTCCAGAAGCAGGGCAACATTCCACAAGCCCGTATCGCCTACCAGAATTTTCTTGCCAGTTGGAAGGATGCAGATCCCGACTTGCCTCTGCTGCATGAAGCGAAAGCCGAGTACGCGAAGCTGCAATAGCAGCCTCGCCTAAATCAGGCGATCAGTTGGCTCGCAACGTGATTGTCATCCGACAGGGTTGAGTAGGAGTCAGATTTTTCCGGCTTGACCGCCTGCCGTTGCTTTCTTGAGCGCTGCGCTCTTTTTAATTCGTGGACCGTGAAGCAGAACCCGAATCCAAGAAGTAAGGCAACGAACGAGCCTGCCATTAAAGGAAGGTAGGTAATGAGGGGATCGGATCTGGTTATTGACCCAGGACTGCGCGTCGGCTCCTGACTTCGAGCCGAAGACTCAGCGACTGAGGAGGATGGCTCAGAGTTACCTGATGCCAGGATCGGACTGGCGTTCTTGGCCGACATATCGCCGCCGCGATCCGGCGGAAAGCTGTCAAGATACAAATAGACGTCAGCTGCCTCATCTGTGCTCAGGTAATAGAAGACTGGCATTCGACCGCGCAATGAAGCCGCGGGACTGCCTGCGATGACGGGAGCGCCGAGCGTGACTTTGCGGACAAACTCGGCCTCGCTCAGTCGCGTGGTCAGCGCACTGAGTGGTGGGATGGCTCCATCAAGAAACTGCTGTGCAGTCGGATTCGGACCAGCCGCGCTGTGACAGATATGGCAGGTTGATTTGGCCACATGTTCACCGATGCGCACGCGTTCCTCCTGCACGGTGAGCTGTTCGGTTTCGGCGCCGCGAACGCGGGCCAGTTGCCGAAGATACACAACCAGGGATTTCACCTCGGCTTCGCTCAGGTGCGGGAACGCGGGCATGTCTTGTCCGCCATGGTGAAGGCGTGCGAGCAGCATCGCCTTCGATTGCTGAGCGAGCTTCACTGCATCGGCGCGGCTCATCTCCATGCCAGCGGTTTTCATTCGTTCCATCACGGCCACGGTTGAGGTGGCGCGCACGGGGTTGAGTACAGAGTTGATTTCAGGAGGTGCTCCGGCGCCGTCTTCACCGTGGCATCCGCGGCAGTTCATGCGGTAGAGATCGGATCCCCGCACGACGACGGAATGATTTGTGGGCGCAAGTTTCTGAGTATTGACGCCGGCGTCTGCAAGCTTGCGGGAGATTTCGCTGGCGCGCAGGATTGCGGTTGAGCCTGTCGGGCCGTTTTCATCACTGGGAGGCGGACCCAATCTCCCTGTCTTGCCCATGCTGGTTTCGTCAAAAGACCTGTGCAGGTGCGAGAGCCAGCTCTCGCCGGCGATGGCTGTTGTTCGGGGAGAAGCGGTTCGTGCGGAAGGCGCCGGGAGCGGTGCCGCGTACAGCCAGGCGGCGGGAAAGAAAGACGCGGCGATCCCGATAGTGCAAACGATCAGCCTCTTGCGCTTTCGCATGTTGGAGTCTCCTGGTGACCCCAGCATGGACGGAGTGCCGGTCTAGCGTTGTCATGTCCGCGTACTCTTTTTGTCTATTTTCACGCGGGAGTGTCAAATCCAAAGCGACCGGCGACCCCTAGCAGACGTTTATGAATGCGCCGTTGGCGCTGGCTGCGGGAGCGAGGGCGGTTGGCTGTGGAGGCGGTGCTGCACCAGGAACGCGTAGTGCACCGCCGAGATGATTGTGAAGAGGAAAGTCGCGCGAAGGAAAGTAATGCTTGCGATCTGGATCCAGCGAACGGGCTCGACCAGGAGCAGCATGACGAAGAAGACGGCTGACACCTGGGCGAAGGTGTTGGCTTTGCCGAAGATGCTGGGACGGAAATCACGGAGTCCGGCGATTGCGAAAAGCACGCCACTGAGGATCAGGATGGAAATGTCGCGGCTGAATACCATGACCGTGTATTTCCAAGGGATCAGATGCTCGATGGAGAGCACAAGAAACATGGTGCTCATGAGCAGCTTGTCGGCGATGGGATCGAGATACTGGCCGAGGATGGTTTGCTGATGGAGCGTGCGGGCGAGGAGGCCGTCGAGCCCGTCGCTCATTCCGGCAAGAACGAAGATCACAAGCGCCCACTTGAAATCGTGTTTGACCAGATTGATGACGATAAACGGGAGGAAGATCATGCGCAGCAGGGTGAGCTGGTTGGGAGCGGTTAAGATCTGGCGGAGGTTCACCGGGGCTTGTCTCCCGCGTCGCCGGCTTTTCCTGAATCTCGTGCAACGTTGCTTCCGGTGCGATCGGTGGGAGAATGCGATTTCTCAGCATTGTCGATCGCGGAGGGGAGGAATTCGCTGACCAGCATGGGTGCGGGGTCCTGGCCTGTCTTGTCGGCGAAACGCTGGGCGAGCGACGGGATAGCACCTTCGGGGAGATCGAGTTCGACCCGCTCGACACGATGCATGGGGAAGAACATGACTCCGGCGGTGAAGGGCTCGCCATCGCGAATCTGGCTGATGAAATCGTCGAAAGAAGTAAGATCGACGCCGCGGAGGCTAAGGCCGGCGGGCGAAAGATTAAGGATTGCGCCCCAGATCTTTTCGCGCGGGTTGGCGAGTGTAGCGATGACGAGGGCTCCAGGATGGAAGGGCGCAGCCGGCTGGGGCGTCTGATAAAAGCTGGTCGTGGTCACGATGGGATTGTCGTCTGGGTGGGCGGGAAATTGCAAACGGAAAAGCAGGTCGGAGCCGGGCACGGATGGGTGCGTTTTAGGCGGCTCTTGTTACTTCGCGCAAGACTGTTCCGTTTCTGTCACGTGAGTAATGAAGAGACCGCCATCTACCGATTTGAGGGTGAACAGGATCGAGCCAACGTCGTCTGCGGAGAAACACAGGACCTTACTCTCTGGGCCTTCCTTGATATTCCATTCGCCCATCATGCCGAGCGTTGGAAACTTTTTCCATTCCTTCTCGGAATGTTCTGCTTGGTCCTCTTCTAATATTTTGCGGGCGGATTGGATTGCCGCGGGCGCGGCCAAGTCCGTGGCCGACTTGTGCTTCATCAGGCGGTAGAAGAGTTCGTCCACCGCATCGAGGTCAGGAACCCTACTCACTTCTCCCAGGTCTTCGATGCCCTCGGGAGTGATGCGGACGATCCAATCTGTTTGGCGTTCCTCACATCCCCCGCATGAAAAGAAAGTGCGGAAGAACTTCTTCTGCTGAACTTTGAGAAGATCACCTTCAAGCCGCGTGCCAACCGATTGATCAATCATGAAAGTGTAGGCCCGGGCGATCAACAAGTGCGCAGTTTTGCCGTCCCAAAGCCAGAGACTTATTTGGTTTCCGACGGTACCGCCCGCACTCTGCGCGTACATTCCATCAATGTAAAACCGAGCGTGGCCCTTTGCGTCTTCGGGGAGTGTCTCGACATGGGGCATAACCGATCCAGCGGGACCGGACGCAGCCCAATACGGACCGCGGTCGCCCTCCCGGGCATTCTCCGCTCTCCACGCGGCTAAAATCTCGGCCTGCTCACCGCTGGCCTCCTGAGCCTGCGCCGTGCTCCATGCGAGGTGATAGTGGCCATTTGATTTCGTGACAATGAAGACATTTCCAATTGCGCCGGGGGCAGTAACGAGAAATGTGTCTCGGCCTAGGCTAAGGAATTCCCTTGAAGAGTCTCCTGCATCCTCGGTTGGGGCAAGTTCGGAGATTGCTGCTTCGATTGATCGTGCTTCGGCAGTGGGGTGCGCATCCAGCCATGCGGCAACCCATTCACCTGCGAGCGACCATTGCCGCGCCAGTAATTCGGGAGAACGAGGATCGTCATCAATCCACCAAGTATCGACGATGTGCTTCTGAAGCTCCGCGCTGGCAACCTGGTATTCGCTTTTGATTTTCTCAAGTTTGGTTTGTGGCCACGCCGGGTCAGTAACTGCGATCAGCCACACAAGCAAGCTAAATAGTCTGAACGGAATCCTTTTGGTTGTGCGAAGTTTCCGTATCGTACGCTCAGTGTTCGCTCTCATTTCGCACCCCTTTCAGATCAATTCCAACCTGCTCGGCTTTCTTATAAAGATGAGAGCGCTCCAGCCCCAGTGCTCGCGCGGTATTGGAAATCTGGTTGTGGTTGCGCTTTAGCTCGGCGAGGATGGTTTGCTTTTCGAAGGCGCGAACGCGATCGGCTAGCGGCCCTGATCCGGCAAATGCGGAGTGGGGACCGAAACCTCCCGCCGCCGACATGGGGAGCGCAAGCGCTACGGTTTCGCCCGTGACTTCGTTTGCGATCGCTAGCAGCATGAGGCGCTCGACGGCGTTGCGGAGTTCGCGGATATTGCCGGGCCATGCGTGTTGTTGCAGGGCGGCGATGGCGTCGGGGGCGAAGGGCATGGGCTTCCAGTTGTTAATGGCGCTGACCTGGGCGGCGAAATGCTCGACCAGGGCGGGGATGTCTTCGCGGCGTTCGCGCAGCGGAGGCAGGCGCAGGGGGAAGACGTAGATGCGATGAAAAAGATCCTGGCGAAATTTACCGTCACGCACCTGGGCCTCGAGATCGTGATGAGTCGCGACGATGACGCGGACGTCGACCGTGATTGCGCGGTCGCCGCCGATGCGCTCGACTTCTCCTTCTTCGAGCACGCGGAGGAGTTTGGCCTGCATGGTGAGCGGCATGTCTCCGATTTCGTCGAGGAAGATGGTGCCGTGCTGGGCCTGCTCGAACTTGCCGAGATGGCGGGCGGCGGCGCCGGTGAACGATCCTTTTTCGTGGCCGAAGAGTTCGGATTCGATGAGCTCGGCGGGAACGGCCGCGCAGTTGAGCGTGACGAAAGGAGCGGCTGAGCGCGCGCTGCGCTCGTGAAGAGTGCGGGCGACGAGTTCTTTGCCCGTGCCGGTTTCTCCGAGGATGCAGACGCGGGTTTCGCTGGCGGCGACGCGATCGACCTGCGCCATGACTTTGCGCATGATTTCGCCTTTCCAGACCAATTCGTGCTTGCCGAGGCGGCTTTGCAGGTCGCGATTCTGGCGTTCGAGGCGTCCGAGTTTGAGGGCGTTTTCGACAGTTAAAAGAAGTTTGTCGGTGGAGATCGGTTTTTCAAGAAAATCGAGCGCGCCGAGGCGCGTGGCTTTGACAGCCATTTCGATATGGGCCTGGCCGGACATCATGACGACGGGGGTCGCGACGCCCTGAGCTTTTAATTCTTCGAGCAGCGTTAAGCCATCTTTGTTGGGCATGACTACGTCGGAGAGGATGAGGTCGAAGGGCTGAGTGGTGGCGAGTTCGAGAGCTTTCGCGGCATTGTCGCAGACCGTGGCCTCGTGTCCTTCGAGACGAAAGGCGCGGGAGAGCGAGGCCAGGGTGTTCGGTTCGTCGTCGACGATGAGCAGATGCGCTTTTTGGGGCACGGGAATAGACCTCAACATTCGTTAAGTAAACCAAATCTACCGCCGAGACGCAGAGCGCGCCGAGAAAACCTAATAACGATCTTTCTCGGCGCACTCTGCGTCTCGGCGGTAGAACCTGAGTTTCATATTATTTCTCCGCTGCAGAGTGCGCGCCGGAGGGCAATTCGATCCGAAACGTGGTTCCTTTTTCTTTGGTGCTCTCGACGGAAATTTTGCCGCCGTGGTCGCTGACGACCGATTGCACGATGGCCAGGCCCAGACCCGTGCCGTGCTGCTTGGTCGTGTAGTAGGGAGTGAAGAGGCGCTCGCATTCTTCGGGCGTGAGGCCGGAGCCGGTATCGGAGACTTCAATGGCGACACGATCGGCTGGACCGCCGTCACGGATTTCACTTGTGCGAAGTGTGAGTTGCCCACCTTGCGGCATGGCGTCGATGCCGTTGAGCACTAGATTCGAGAGCGCGCGATGGAGCAGATCGGGATCGGCCTGAATTTCTGGCAAGGCGGCGAGTTCGGTGTGCACGGTGATCCGGCTGTCTTCTTGCAGTTGGGCCTGGAACACGCGAAGCACGGAGCGGAGGACGTCGTTCACCTGCGTGGGCTGGCGCTGGGGTTGCGGCATTTTCGAGAATTCGCTGAAACGGCCGATGATGGTTTTCAGATTGTTGATTTCGGCGAGCAGGGTTGCGGTGCTTTCGTGAAAAACCTCCTCGAACATTTCCGGAGATTTTTCTTTCGCGCGCATCAGGTTTTCGACCGTGACCTGCAAGGGGAATAGAGGATTCTTGAGTTCATGAGCGAGGCGGCGGGCGAGTTCGCGCCATGCGGCGACACGCTCAGCTTGTACGGCGCGGTCTTTCTGCTGTAGGAGATCTTCGGTCATGCGGTTGAATGACGCTGCGAGCTCTCCCAGCTCATCTCGTGATTCGACCTCAACTTTGGTGTTGAGATCGCCGGCAGCGACTCGGCGTGCGGCTTCAGCGAGCGAGACCACAGGACGCGTAACGCGCGCGGCAAACCACAGGCTGGCGAGCACGGCGACCAGAAGTCCCAAGCCGCCGACCAGCATGGCGGTGGAGATGACGCGGCGCTGCAATTCGATGAGCGGACGGCGCGAACTGGCGACCAGCAGGATTCCCATGAGTTGCTGGTTAGGGCCGGTGAGCGGGATGGCGTGAAAGACTTCGGCGTCGGCGGAGTCGGAAGTCCAATGGATGACACCTTGGGCTTCCTGTCCGGTGTCGCGGACTTTTTCAATCAAGAAGGAGATGCGGTCGGCTCCGGAGGCGGCGCCGTTGAGGTCGAGCAGGGACTGCGGATTCCATTTGGGGTCGAGATTTTGATATAGCAGCACGCGTGTGCCGGCCGGGATGTCGAGGGTGGAGAGAAAGCCCTGGTCGAGGCGCTCTCCGCCGACGACGAATAAGGGTTCTTCGCCGATGTGGACGGAACGGATGGCAAACAGGCCGAGGGTCGGGCCATTTGGGAGTTCTTCGCGCTTGAGGAATGCGCCTGCGGGGCCGGTGGCGGCGGAGATCGCGGGCTCGGGGTATCCAAACTTGGCTTGCCATTGTGCAGAGGAAAGGATGTTGCCCTGGTGATCGACGAGTTCGAGGAAGTCGAGTTGCTGCTGGGCGGCGAGCGTGTGCGCGTCGGTCAGGTAGCCGCTGTTGTCCGAGGAGCCGCTGCCCGCGCTCGTGGCGCCGGGGTTCGGGGCCGATGATCCGCGATTGATTTCGAGGGCGATGCGCTGCGCGGTTTCGCTGGCGGCGATGGATTCGACTTTGCGGGCGACGTCTTCGCCGCGGCGCTGGAATTCGGAGCGGAATTGCGCAGCCACGGAGTTGGCGCGATCCTGATTGGCCTGTTCGAACGACTGGCGCATGGTGCTATAGACCGACACCGAGATTACGGCCACGCAGACCAAGATGGTGAGAGCGAACAGGAGAAGAAGCTTCTGGCGGAAACTCATTGAGAGTCCTCCAGCCAGACATCGCTGAGATTCCATCGGCCCAGTTGATCGGGGACCCAGCCGCGGGCACGCGAGCCCGCGACGTATGCCAGGGGCAGATGGAACAGCGGAATCACGGAGGTGCCGTCGAGCAGAGAACGTTCAGCCTGGTAGAGATCCTCCACTGTCGCGCCATGCGGGGTTGGTTGCGGCAGAGCCAACTGGCGCGCGGCTTCACGCAGCGAGACGGCGGGGTTCGGGCTGGTCAAAGCGATGCGCGCGAGACGAACGTCCGCCGTTCCAG
>JBELAC010000154.1:0-11606 GCA_049509215.1 Terriglobales bacterium | reverse complement strand
GGGAGCGGCTGCAGTCGGCGAGAGGCCAAATTGAGAAAGCATGGCAAGCCAAAGCCGCGCATCTCGAACCACATTTCGAATATACCGATCTGCTCGGCAGTTTCACTTTGGCGGGGCAAATCTTCGATGCGCAACCAGGTTCCGAGAAGATTCTTGTTATCTTTTCGGACATGCGCCACCATACGCGCGATCTTGACTTGGAGTCTTCGTCCAAAATAACCGCATGGTCGCGGGCCCGAATTAATCGAGAAATCTCCGTTGCCGACTTGAAAAACGCTCAAGTGTATGCGCTTGGGGTAGACGGGGCGAGGAAAGATTTCGTGTACTGGTCCGAGCTACGACAATTCTGGATTACTTATTTTCAACACGCCGGGGCGCGGCTCATGACCTACTCAGTTCTGCGCGAAGAGGTTTTTCGTCAATAAACAATAGTCAGCGCGTGTCTGGGAAGCATCGCTCACCAGTGCTACACGCTCCAACGACAAAATGATTCCATACACAGAATCAAACGTTTGTAATAGGGGCGTAACATTTCCCATGGAATTGTTGTTACGAAAACACGACAACCAACTTCGATGCCGTCCTTTCTGCTAAGCGACTCACTTTTCATCACTTGTGGGCATCGTGAGTCTCGTCACTCACCAGTGTCATGCGTTCACTCTAAGGCATCCACGAATCCTGTAAAGATAGGCAAACTGGACCGGCGCGGAGGGGCCGACAGCAGAACCTACTAGAATGCCTTCTCGCATCTTTGGTCCCGATCTGCCTGCCCTACCCCTGGATGGTCCACAGCTGCGAATAATTGATTGATTGTTTCGTTGTGGTAATATTCAATTTCCCTCGACAACTTAATGATCGCCTATCTTCCCTTTCGGTGTGATCTAAACCTTAGCCGGGCAGGTACAAGAATTCTCCATCACATCGTGACTGTTGAGAAATAGAGGCTAACTATGTCATTAAAGGTCGTGGCTGTTGCAGCGCCACAATTTCCCGAGGGAATTGTAGGAAAGGCGACGCTTAATAGCGTTGATCCAGCAAGCCTCTTCAACGCGTGCAGACTCGCGGCTTTGATGGCCGAACTAGGCCGGGGCGCATGGGGCGAATCCAACTGGACGGAAGGGCGTCAAAGGCGCAGAGATACACTGCTGTTGATGCACTCATTGAAGGACGATGGGCCGGCGTTCGAGCGCCTCCTCCAAGAGGTGGAACCCAACCTACTAATTCTAGGGGCAATGTCCCTGTGTCTGCCTGGAGCTGTGGCGTGCGCCAAAACGGCCAAGGAGATGCTTGGCGATCGTGTGTGCGTGGTGCTGGGCGGATGGCACGCAAGCGAGACGATATATGCCGACGGCAAAGATGAAATCGTTCACCATCCCGGTTCTCCGGTATTACTTATGTCAGAAAAGCTTATAGATCCTGTATTTGACTTGGTAATCGCTGGAGAAGGAGAGCACGTAATACCCTGGTTGGGGGAGCGAATCGCGGATCACATGAGAAATGGTTATTTGCCGTCGAGCGTCGTATCCAATCTCGATGGATTGAGCGAGGTGCCCGGCCGTTGGATAGTTGCATGGAATGAGAATGGGACGCTACGGGCCACCAGGGGGAGCCGTAGCCGAACCGTCTTGGACGGAATGCCGCCTCCCTGCGAAATGTTCGGCATCCGATCTTCATTCGATGTGTTTGCCGGGCGGATGACTGCGCACGTTTTCAGCGACAGCGGCAATGGCTGCACATACGACTGTAACTTCTGTAGCGAGCGTCGAAGTATCCGGGAGCCTCATTTCGAACTCGACCACGCTCCCCAGAGGCTTTTCCAGCAACTCCGATCGGCCGTGAAGGTAATTCAGCAGGATAGCCCTACCAGGAAGGCGAGCGCTTTTGTTGAGGATTCGACGCTCCTCGCGGGTTCCGAGAGACACCTCCGTTTGCTTGTTGACCTCCTTTCTTTCGCTCAGCTTGACTTGCGCTTTGGTGCCCAACTAACGGTGGATCAAATACTGAAGCTGCCTGATGGTGTGATTCGAGACTTGAAGTCCGTTGGACTCGATTATCTCTTTGTCGGTATTGAGACTCCGAACCCGTTACTCGTCGGCGGGTTCAGTAAAGATGTGGGATTCCGGACCGCTCCCTGGATCAGCCGCACTGAACACGCGGTTCAGCGCCTTTCGAACATAGGCATCAGGACTGGCGCAGCAGTATTGTTTGGACTCGGCGAAAATCATGAGAGTAGGCTTGGATTGTTGCAACGGATTGTGGAATGGCAAAATGTCTACGGTTCTCCCGACCCGGTGAGTCTCAACTGGGCTGTTCAACATCCGTTAAAGGGACGGGACGGCGGGACCGGTTACAGATACCACCAGTGGGGTGTGCCGTCGGGCCCGTGGATTGATGCGTTTAGCGAGTTTGGGGAAGCCTCAGTGCATTTCCCAGTCGTAGGGCAACGATCGCCCATCCTTTGCGAAGTTCAAGAAATAACAAGGGTTCAGCGGTGTATTTATGCGCAAAGACGCGCCAAGACCAACACGTAAGGAACTCAAATGGAAATCACAATCGACATCTCCCTCAAGGAAGCAGCACCGTTGCTAGCAATCGGTGCAGTGTTCGCCACAGTTGAGGTCACGAAGCACGACCCCGTCCTTTGGACAGAAATCGACAAAAGGGTAGCCGATATTGTTGCCCAGACAACGCTTCATTCCGTTCCCGAGATGCCAGAAGTCAAGGCACTTCGGGACGCCTATCGAGTCCTCGGTAAGGATCCCTCGCGTTATCGGGGCTCACAAGAATCCTTATTCAGACGGGTTCTCCAAGGCAAAGGCCTATTCCGCATTAACACAGCAGTCGATATTAACAATCTCGTATCGCTCGAAAGTGCGCATTCTGTGGGCTGTTACGACGCCGAGCGGCTACAACCTCCTGTTACCTTTCGCGTGGGCAAAGCCGGTGAGGCGTATCGAGGCATTGGCAAAGAATCCATCAACTTGGATGGATTGCCAGTTTTTGCGGACGGTGCCGGACCATTCGGAAGCCCAACCAGCGATTCAGAGCGCGCAATGATCACTCTGAATACAAGGGAGATCATGATGTTGATAATTGCATTTTCAGGATCGGCGGGCCTATCACAGTTCGCTGAAAGAGCGACGACGCTGCTCTCAAAATACGCGAAAGCAAGGCCGGAGACTTTGCAATACAAGTCGATTTCTTAAGGGAGGGAAAGTGCCAATGGCGGTTTCGCAGTTTTATGGAAGCGATCTAGGCAATCGACTAATCGATCCTCGGCGCTTTCCTGATGGAATAAAACTGTTCCTCTCCGAGGAAGAACGCCTCCTCGATTCGATGAGCAGCTCTTTTGACTTGCTAGTTGAAATTGGATGTATGCATGGGAGATATCTTAATTGGGCTGTCGCGCGCAAGACGGCGTATCTTGGCGTCGACATCGTCCAAAGCTATGTGGACGAAGGACAGGAGAATGTTCGTCAGCTCGGATTAGATCAGACCAAGTACCGTTTTGCCCGATGCGGTGCTGAAAATATTGAGACTATAACCACACCAGCAAAGCTTCGCGTTGACGCCAGCCGCGTTTTGCTTTTCTTTCCATTCAATAGCATCGGTAATATAGCTCGGTTAGAGCCTGTGATTCTAGCTCTCAAGATGGCCAATTCGCCATTTCTAATCAGCACCTATGGCACCGATGATGAAGCAACCAGGGTGCGTAGCGTTTACTATGCTAAGTGTGGCTACGAGGCGCTCGAATGCTGTAAGGAGAGCCGCGGAATCCGTTTTCGTTCTCCGCTGGGGTTTTGCTCCATTGCTTACCACCCCGCTTATGTTGCAGATGCTTTCAGGAAGCATGGAATAACTGTGGACGCCGTTGTATTTGCGGAGATCGGCATCGGGTACAAAAACCGCAACTCAGTAACTCAGTAGCAGAGAACTCGGAAGTCAATTGCCATGCATTTTGTCGTTTATGTCACTCCCTGGGTGTCCGAAACCGCAGAGCGAGCTCTGGTAGCCGCGACACGTTTGCGAGACGTTCGAGTGGGACTTATATCGCAAGATCCCCTAAGCGATTTTTTGCCGGTAATCCGAAACAGAGTAGCCGTTTATCGCAGGATCAAGAGCGTCAACAGCAGTAGTGAGCTTATTGGCGCTATACGCTCCATGGTTCCAGCTTTCGGTAAGGTCCATCGATTGGTGGCAGACTCCGAGGAAACTCAGGTTCCCCTGGCAGAGACTCGTGAGATGCTCAACATCGATGGCATGGGACTTCAAGAAGCCGTAAATTTTAGAGATAAATTTCAAATGAAGCAATTGCTTACATCCGCAGGCATTTGTTGTCCGCGTTATTGCCTTGCAACGAGTGGGCTAGCAGCGGTGCGGTTTGCCAACAGCGTTGGGTATCCTCTGGTGGTGAAACCTCGCGCTGGTGTCAGATCAGAGCACACCTTCAGAGTAGACGACAAGAACAGCCTATCGGCGGCAGTTGAGAGAGTCAATGCCGTCTCTATGAACGGCGCGTTGATTGAAGAATATATTAACGGGCAAGAGCATTCCTGTGAAAGTGTGGTGGTCCAGGGAGAGGTGCTGTGGCAATCGATAACACGTTACTCGCCTACGCCCCTCGAAGCTAATCGAGAACCGGGAATCCCATGGTGCGTGCTCTTACCCCGAAATCAAAACATGGCCCGATACGGGGACATCAAGGCAACTGCCAAGAAAGTTCTGAATGTACTTGGAATGAAGAACGGTATCGCACACTTGGAGTGGTTTCGTAGGCCAGACGGCAGCGCTGTGGTCTCGGAAGCGGCAGCCCGCCCCCCGGGCGCGAAGATAGTTGAACTTGTTTCCGTTGCACACGAAAGTGATTTCATCAAGACGTGGGTAGAATTGATGGTCCTGGGAAAGTATGCCCCACTTCCCCAGCGTCGCTTCGCAGCCGGCGCAGTGTTTTTGCGTGGACGAGGATCGGGAAGGGTTCAAAGAGTGCGAGGGGCAAGGAGTACATTACGGGAACTTAGGTCTCTTGTAGTTGAAAAGCAGATTCCTTGGGCTGGACAGAAATCTTCAACGGACTACGAGGGCAATGGCTACATAATCGTACGCCATCCAACCACACGAGTGGTCGAGCAAGCTATGCTGAAGATCGGAGAAACTGTAAAAATCGTCAATTGAGGTCTATAGGATCATTGGCTTCTTGGGTATAGAGCGAAGAGTCACAAATCTAAGCTGGCGGTTTACTAGGGAAGCGCGGTCGATTCAGTTCCTGGCGAGGCAGCGAAAGATACCTTGCAATCGCCGGAATTCTAGCAGACGCATATACGAAATTAGCCGCGGTAGACGATATCAAGCGATTGATTTGGCGGGCTGCATGCCCCGATAAGAGCCCTTGGCCCGCATGCCCATCCCAGGTCGCGATCAAAATAGCGTGCGAGCAAAGCGGGAAAAGCAACTCGTACGCGAGGGGAGTTGGGGGCCCGAGCGCTTCTATCGAAGTCGGATTGTTGAGAATTACTGGGGAATCGGAACTGACAAGTGGTTCGCTTTCTTCAGTAGTGCGCAAGGCCCACCGCATTCCAATGAGCATCTCGACGAATGTGGAGATGTGCGACTCGTCTATTGGATTTTCAATTCGGCTTCCGCCTGAGTCTGCTTTTACTGATGCACGAGACAATGGGACCCTAAACCACTGCGTCGAAAGAAATTGTGAAAACTCATTTCGCTCTGACGGCGAAAGTGATTGACCCACGATCAATTTGCCAATAGTGGCATCAGTTGCTTCTGTTGCCCTGGAGTCAGAAACTTCGGCATAACTGGATTGGATCTCCTTTAAGGGGCACAGCCTAATCTCCTGCAAGCCCCTCTCATAAGTCCAGATCAGATCGTTTGTTGCGTATCCGGTCGCAACAAATCTTGCTAAGTAGGAGTGTGGAAAACAGTGAGATATATTGGACATAACCAGCTCTCTTAATTCAAAGCTAGAGAACGCTAGGAACAGCGCATCTCAAATAGACACTCGCGTGGAGGCAAGTATAAGCCTTCGCCTCGCTTCTGGAATCTGGGATTCCGCAACTCGCGTTTATCTGCCTAGACAAACGGCGCAAATCTTATTTGGTTCGTTTCCTCGCGCGATTAGTGGGCGCGACGCCATGCACGGATTCGGCACAACATCGGTATACGGGATCGACGTGCACGCTCTCGGTCTTGCGGTTGTAGCAAATATGCCAGTGCAGAAACGTCGGGTGACTACCGTCACTGCTTCTTAATTGGTTCTCCCGCCACAATCATTTAGCTCACATGCTTACAGCCATCAAGCTGCTGCACACAACGATTTGGGCATTGCTCGCAACGAGCATTCTTGCGCTGCCCATCTTAGCGGTATTGCGTCGATTTCGTTGGGCTACGATCCTCACAGTGATGGTTTTGCTGGAATGTGGCGTGCTGGCTGCGAACGGAGGCAGATGCCCGCTGACCGATTTAGCAGCCCGATACACTTTAGATCGGGCTGCCAACTTTGACGTTTACCTCCCGAACTGGTTGGCCCGCTACAACAAAGCGATTTTTGGCACGCTATTCGTCTTCAGTGAGTTGATCGTCGTTTGGCATTGGCGAGGCTTAGCGGTGAAACAAACAGCAAAAGCTGGCGTGCTCTATTTCATGCTCGTTTTCTCCGCAGGCTTTGTTCTGGGAACGATCCGCACCCTCTGGGTCGTTCCGAAATTGGGCGTTAGAACAGCAGAACTGATCGAAGCACCCCTTATGTTCGGCTTGTCCATCCTCGCGGCCCGCTGGGTAGTCAGACGTCTGCGGCTTCCACCAGACTGCCTGAAGCGACTAGCATTTGGATGTGTCGCGCTCGGGCTGATGCTCCTGGTGGAGTTCACATTCGTGCTGTGGATTCGTGGAATAACCATGCGAGAGTATTTCGCGACTCGGGATCCAATTTCGGGAGGCGTCTACCTCCTAACTCTCGGGGCCTTTGCGGTTATTCCAGTCTTCGTTGAAAGGCAGCGACCCACGAACACCCCGAGTGGAATGCCAACGCAGGGCTGATTTCATGCGCGCGCTCGTCGTCGACACTGGAATCATAGGCGCGATCTACGGCTGGTGCTTGCTGAAAGCGGGCATCACGTCGTGCAACTTGTGCGGAGGAAGGCCAGATTTAGTGGACGCCTAACTTGGAAACATTGTCTCAGGCGTGTTTGCCCCCGTGCTGGCGAAACAGTCGAAATCATTTTCGCTGATCGATTGCGTGTCGGTTGGCGTCGGCCGGATGCAGCGGAACTTCGAGCCAATGCGAAAGCAGGTGGAGACCCACGCGCGTTTGGCTCGCGGCCACTGCCCGTGAATTGCAAATGGCTACCAGAAATGGGCGGCGACCACCTTCGGTGAGGCCGGAGCATTTGCAATCACCTGCATACGCAACACCAATTGCAGATTCTTGTGCTGCCATCCGGCCGGAGCATCGCGCAGCGCGCCGGCCAGGAGTTCTGGATTGGTAATCAGGTCGGCTGCTCCCTCGGTCCCATATTGCGTGCAGCCGCTGATCAGGATCAGCATCGAGTGAGTCTGCGGAAGAAACGCCCGCGAAACCAGCGCGTAGTCTTCATCGGTGTGAAAATCGCGGGTCACATTGTGTGGATACCATACCGTCGGCTTGCCGTTGTCGCGAATCATGCCCCGATCGCTGTCATCCACATAAAATCGGAAATCCTGCGTCACATCCTTCCATCGCGTGCTGGAATATCCGATCAACACGGTTGGTGAGTTGCGCAGATCCTCAAACGAAATCGCGTTGCCGACCCTTACTTCGGAGGCGCGCCCCATCTGGCCGAGTATTCCGGCAACGCGGGCGGCCGCCACCAAGTCTCCCCCGCCGACATACTGGTCGGGCATGAGTATCAACTCGCCTTGGTTGTTGGGTATCCGCGCGCTATGTGCGTAAACCGGCACGTAGGCGGCGGCGATTAGCACCGGGCCTGGACCGCGGAGCATCGGCTCCCAAAATTCGTCCAGCACGGAAGGTGCGTGATGCGAGTGCCACCAATAGGCCGATAGGGAAATGGCCGCAGCAGCCGCGATAACCAGCAGCGTGATTCCGATGAATGACCTTCGCGGGCGACGTTCAGAGCCACCGTCGTCCTTCAAGAGTCGTTACACTGACATTCCACTAGGTACAAAACATCGGTCAGGTCACGCGTGACGTGACCGGTCGTTCTTGTACCAAGCGGAATGAGAGAGAATCCATTTAGGGGAAAAGCAGGTCATGCCCATCAAGAGGTACAAACCAGAGCAGATCGTGACGATGCTGCGGCAGATTGAAGTAGGCATCGCGGACGGAAAAATCACACCACAAGCAAGCAAATGGCAAGGAGCAGAGAAAGACATTTACAAACCGTTTATCTTGCAATGGTAAGGTGCAAAAGTTTGTGGCTCCGTTACAAAGATTGCAGCAGCAGGTGTGCTTGGGATGTCCCAGTCTCCAAACCCGGCCGCGCAGCAGCAGGTAGCGCCCCTGGTTGCGTTGGCCACTCAGTTACTCAGGGCCGGGCGACCAGCCGATGCGATCGCACCGTTGCGCGATGCAGCGCGGTTGCAGCCGTCGAATGCCATCATCCAGCACGATCTCGGCCTCGCCTGCCTCGAGGCCGGCCGCGTACCGGATGCCATAGCGGCATTGCAGGGGGCCGTCGCCAGCAACCCGCGCTACGCCGATGCATATTTCCGCCTGGGAATCGCCTTGGAGAAGATGGGCGCGATCGGCGGGGCAATCGCTGCGTACGATCGCGCCACGAAGCTGCTGCCGTCCTTGGCGGAGGCGTGGTTCCGCGCCGGCGCCCTGGTCTACACACTCGGCCATCGCGACCGGGCGATCGGCTGTTTCCGCCGGGCGGCAGCGACCGCGGCTAAGACCAGTTACGGCCGCCTGGCTAAGGCGCGCGCGCTGCTGATTGAGGATCGCAATCAGGAAGCCGAACAGGTGCTGCGAGAGGCGCTGGTGGCAGATCCGAAAAACGCCATGGCGTACGAGTTGCTAGGCAATCTGCTCTCTGAGCTCGGCCGTTTCGACGAGGCCCGCGCATGCTTCGAACGCGCCATCGCAATCGCGCCACTGCTGGCGGGAAGCTACTACGAACTAGTCCGGTGTCGCCCGGTCACAAGCGCTGATGCGGGTCTGCTTGAAGGGATGGAATCCGCTCTGACCACGCCCGGGCTGGAAGCGTCGCATCGCCACCGCCTTCACCTCGCGATCGGCAAGGCGGCAGACGATCTTGGTGACTACTCCCTGGCCATGCAACATTTCGACGCCGCGGACGCCGTGCGCCGAGGCTTTGTGGCGTTCGACTCGGCCGCGTTCTCTAACGAGATCGACCGCATGATTGCCCGATGCACACCCGAATGGATCGCGCGGGCACCCGAACTCGGCAGCATGGATGCGACGCCGGTGCTGATCGTCGGCATGCCGCGGTCCGGCACAACTCTCGTCGAGCAGATCATCTCCATGCACCCCGAGGTTGGCGCGGCCGATGAGTTGAATTTTTGGAACGCGTGCGCGGCGGACTGGCTCCGTTCCAGTGCCGCGGCCGGAAGCGAGAAGCCATTCGTTCTCAAGGACTACCTCGCCAAGGCGGCGAAAGATTACCTTCGCGTGCTGCGCAAGATCGCGCCAAAGGCGGCTCGAGTGACCGACAAGATGCCGTTCAACTTCCTCTGGGCCGGCCTGATCCATCTGGCATTTCCGCGCACACTCATCATCCATTGCCGCCGCGCTGCGGTCGACACCGCGTTGTCGATTCATCAAACTCATTTCCATCCGAGCCTGGCGTTCCCGACCGGAGGCGCCGAACTGGTCGCATATTTCCACAGCTACCAGCGGCTCACCGACCATTGGCGAAGCGTGCTGCCGCCCGATCGCTTCCTCGAGGTCGATTACGAGGACCTGACCCGCGCGCCCGAACCACTCATCCGGCGCATCGTCGCGGCCTGCGGCTTGGCGTGGGACGACGCATGCCTGCGCCCCGAATCCAATCCGCGGGCTGTGAAGACTCCCAGCAAGTGGCAGACCCGGCAGCCGATCTATCGCACTTCCGTCGCGCGCTGGCAACGCTACGAACCATGGCTGGGGCCGTTGCGCGCGCTCGTCGATGTTGATCAGAGTTAGGACGGCCGGATCTGCGTGTGGGTATCGCTCGACCGTGACTGGTCGCCTCCCGCAAGGACACCAAGACAACGTTCACAAAAACAGACTCTGGTTAACGTCGAACTGCGCGCGTCACAATCCGCGAAGGAAAAGCTCAGCCTGTGTCACAGAAGTTTCACCCGATCTTCACAGACGGGTAATAAATCGGTAACGATTGCCAACTATTATCGCGGCTCATATTTGAAACCCAATGTCTTTCCACCCCAATGTCGCACGGCCCATCCCGGTTGTGTGATGAAAAAAATCAATGGAGGGAAACAGTATGGCTCGAAAAGCGTCTCGTAACAGGTTTCGAAACAGGTCTCGGATCAACCCTCTGCGTCCGCTCGCCGGCTTGCTGGCGGCGGGGCTGAGCCTTCCGGGTCTCGCCGCTGCACAGTCGCAGGAGTACCCGACTTACGCCGTCGGCCCACAGCAGAATGGCTCGTGGGTTGTCAGCGACGGCCAGGTCATCACGCCGGCCGGAACCCAGGTCAACCTCGGCATCCGGGTCCGCGCCAAGGCCATCGCGCTGAACCCCAATACCAACACTCACACCGCAGCCGTGCTCACGATGGGTACGTCGATCTCCGATGGCAACGGAGCCGTCGAGGTATTCAACACCCTCAGCGGCGTTGTACTGCAGAACTACGTTCCGTTCGCAGCGGATTCGAGCGGCAGCTATAGCGGTATCACCTATTCCTCGGATGGCCAGCACCTGCTGTTCAGCCAGGACAGCAGCAACGTCACCATTGCTGCGGTCGATGCACAGGGCTTTCTACACGACGACGCCCAGGTCAGCGTGCCGCCGAACAATTCCTTCATCACATGCTTTCCAAACAGCCCTCCGGGTGCGTATGCCAACCCCTGCGGCTCGTTCTATACTCCGAGCACTTCTTACCCTGGCGGCGTCGCGTTCGCAGCTGATGGCACGAGCGCATACGCCCTGCTGAATCAGAACGATACGCTCGCGCAGATCGACCTGACCGCGCAGCCGCCGGTCCAGGGTCAACAGATCCGCGTCGGCAACGCGCCCCACAGTATCGTGATCGCTCCCAACGGCACGACCGCTTACGTTAGCAACGAAGGTGGCCGGATCGCTACACAGTCGGACTTCCAGATCTGGTCCGCTGGCACTGAAATCGTTGCCGACCCGTCCGTTGGCGCCGCGGTCACCGGTACCGTTTCTGTGGTCGATCTGCCCTCGATGACGGTCACCGATACAATCGCGACCGGTCTGCACCCGACCGGGTTGGCTTTCTACAAGCAGTATCTGTTGGTAGCCAATACCTATAGCGACACCATCTCGGTGATCAACACGGCCAACAACCAGGTGGTGGAGACGATCAACCTTGGGCTGCCAATAGGAGTGCCCGGCACAGGTCAATCGGCATATGGCGCCGCACCGAACTCGATTGCCGTGGATTCC
>JBELAC010000153.1:0-11837 GCA_049509215.1 Terriglobales bacterium | reverse complement strand
AAATTCCATCTCCGCTCCGGCAATATACAGAGAAGCAAGCGACGGTCAGCGTTTCCGCGAAGACCGTGGGCGATGCTTTGACCGGCTTGGTCGCGCAGCATCCTGAGTTGAAGCGCCATCTCTATAACGACGACGGCAAACTGCGCGCATTCGTCAACATCTACATCAACGACGAAGATATGCGCTACCTTCAGAAAGAGGCTACGGCACTCAATGACGGTGATACCATTTCTATCGTGCCGTCGATCGCGGGAGGAAGCCTTTCGCTACCAGCTTCCAGCAATTCCCTTCCGTCGTTGATTGCTGCAAGTTCGTAGCTAGGAGCTGGAAGCGAATCCCCCATGGCGACCGTAACCGAAGTGAAACCCGAAGCTGTTTTAAGCAACGACGAAATCCTGCGCTACTCGCGCCACCTGATCATGCCCGAAGTCGGCATGGCAGGGCAGCAAAAGCTGAAGGCCGCGAAGGTGCTCTGCATTGGGGCCGGTGGTCTCGGCTCACCGCTTGCGCTCTATCTGACGGCCGCGGGCGTGGGCACGCTCGGCATCGTCGACTACGACGTGGTCGATTACACCAACTTGCAGCGCCAGATTCTGCACACCACGAACGATGTGGGGCGCAAGAAACTTGACTCGGCGGCCGAAAAGCTTACGGCGATCAATCCGTTCCTGAACCTGCGCACGTTCGACACAAAACTGACCAGCGCCAACGCGCTGGAATTGTTCCGCGAGTTCGACATTGTGGCCGACGGGACTGATAATTTCCCGACGCGCTATCTCGTGAACGATGCGTGCGTGCTGACCGGCAAGCCGAACGTCTACGGCTCGATCTTCCGCTTTGAAGGGCAGGCCAGTGTGTTTGCGACCGAGGACGGCCCGTGCTATCGCTGCCTGTACCCGGAGCCGCCACCTCCGGGGCTGGTGCCCTCATGCGCGGAAGGTGGAGTGCTCGGCATTCTGCCGGGGCTGGTGGGCGTGATCCAGGCAACGGAAACGATCAAGCTGATACTCGGCGCGGGCGATTCGCTCGCCGGGCGGCTGCTGCTGGTGGATGCGCTGGGCATGAAGTTCCGCGAACTCAAACTGCGTAAGAATCCGGATTGCCCGGTATGCGGCAAGAACCGCACGATCACCAAGCTGATCGACTACGAGGAATTCTGCGGAATCCGCGGGCAGGAAGAACCGGCGGGAAATGATGTGCCGGCGATTTCGGTCGAGGAATTGAAAAAGAAGATAGACGCGAAGGCTGATATCTTCATTCTCGACGTGCGCGAGCCGCATGAATATCAGATCTGTAACTTGAATGGATATCTGATTCCGGTCGGCGATCTGCCAAAGCGCGTGAACGAACTCGATTCGAGCCGCGAGATTATCGCTCATTGCAAGATGGGCGGACGCAGCGCGAAGGCTGTGAACTTTCTGCGCCGGTCCGGATTCAAGAAAGTCTATAACCTGACCGGCGGGATCACGGCGTGGGCGGAGAAGGTTGATCCGAAGATGCCGAAGTATTAAGAAGTGATTAGTGGTTGGTGATTAGTGATTGGTTTGGAGGGAGCGCTTGCGCGCTCCCTTTTTTTGCTGGGCACTCGTCCAGCAGCGATTTGGATTGACACCGCTTTGTCAAAGGAGATAATGGAGCGTTTCATGGAACCAGATTGGCTTTTACCTGAGAGGATAAATGCGAACTTATCTCGCTTTTGCGGTTATCACGTTTTTCTGGGCAGTTCTCTCTGCACAAGACAAATCAGCGGCGGCTCCCCCAATGGACGCGGCCCGAGTATTTGTTACTAGTAGCGACTCGTGGTCCGTCGCCGGTTCAAGTGGCGGTTCGCGGGGCAACTACGGCGGCTCGATGAGTGGCGGCGCCCGGCCTCAGACCGCGGAGATCATCAAGACCTTCGGGGAGCGTTGTCCGCAGGTGAAGGTGAACAACATCCAGGACAAAGCCGATTACATTGTGCTGTTGGATCATGAGGGTGGAAAGGGTTACCTGCGACACAAGAATAAAGTCGCGGTGTTCGCGCGGATCACGGGCGATTCAATTGTCAGTAAGTCGACTCTTTCGCTGGGCGGATCCGTTCAGGACGCGTGCGAAGCAATTGATAGAGATTGGGCGGCGCACGGCTCCGAGATACGAGCGGCTGCCGCTGCCGCGGAAACCAAGGCCGCAGCAGCAGCGGCTCCGCCGACATATGTTGTAGCGAACGCTCCCGCCGCCACTCCGACGACTGGCAAAGTATCGGTGACGTCCGTTCCCGACGGCGCCGACATCGAGATCGACGGCAGTTTCGTCGGTAACACTCCATCCGATGTGCAGGTCACTGAGGGTGATCACACCGTCACAGTGAAGAAAGCCGGTTTCAATAACTGGGAGCGCAAGATCAAGGTTAGCTCCGGCAGCAACGTCCACTTGAGCGCTGAAATGGGGGCTTCTGCTAACCCATAAAAGTGAACCGTGAATATTCGTCTCTTACGCACACTTTGAGCCGCGAATTACCGACTCTTCCTAAGGCGAGGCCTATGCCTACGAGCACCCGTGTTTTCCTGGTTTTATTTGTCCTATTGTCTTTGTCCCTGTCCCTTCGAGCAGCCGACGCCCCCGCGCCCAATTCCGACCCCACGTATCAGCAGCTCCGCAACCTGACGCTAAGCGGCGAAACGGTCAGTGTCAGCAATTTCGTGCTGAAGCGCGAACAGGGAACCTTTCATCTGCGCTCGGGTACTGTGTGCTTTGTGGGGCCGGTGAATGGAAAGGTGACGGGGGCGGTCTTCGTCGGCGATGGCAACCTCGTGATCGATACCGACGATGCAGCGGAGCGCAGAAGCCTGAAGCTGCTCACGAAAGAAGACGAGTTTGTCGAGAACTTCAGTCAAGCGGTTTTCCGCTTCACAGACTCAACCTTCGATGAGATCAAGAGAGGCGGAGCCGGCGGCGCGGCGGGAGGGTGCGACAGCAGTTTGCTGAAAGATACCCAGAACATAACCCGCCACAAATTCAAGGACAATATGGAGACACACATTCTGGAGGATGTGCTCAGCCCGGAGCCGGGAAATCTGTTTGTGGCATTTATTCACGGCAAGAAATACAGCAGCAAAGAAATATTCGAAATCGACCCCGACCGCAACTCGGGACAAGTCAACTTCCGCACTTATGAAGACAACAAGTGGGGGCACTGGGCGTCGTTCAACATCTCGGAAAAGTACGCGAAGGGAACGATAGGCCAGCGCATCCGGATCGAGCATCAACAACTCGATGTGACCTTTGAAAAAAACGGCGGTCTGGAGGGGAAAGCCACGACGGATTGCGTCGCCCGGCGAAACGGCTTGCGAGTGGTCCCCTTTGATCTTTTTCGATCGCTGCGCGTGCAGAGCGTAACGGCCAACGGGCGGCCGCTCTCGTTTATCCAGGAGGATAAGAACGACGATGGGAATTTCGTCGTGATTCTGCCGCAGGCCCTGGCAAGGGGCGACAAGTTCAGCATCACGACTGCTTATGAAGGAAAAGATGCGGTGACGAATGAGGGCAACGGGAACTATTTTCCAGTGGCGCGGGAAAACTGGTTTCCCAATAACCCCTCGACCGGGCTTGGGGAGTATGCGCTCTACGATATGACGCTGCGCATCCCGAAAGGAATGCAGATGGCCGCGACCGGCGTCCTCGTCTCCGAAAGGAACGAGGAAGGACGCAACGTGACGGTGTGGAAGAGCGAGGGTCCGCGGACCGTAGCCGGCTTCAGTTTTGGAAAGTTTAAAGAGGAGGAAGCCAAGCTGACCAAGCCAGAGTATTTCATCCAGTCGTATGCCAACGAGGAACCGCCTGACTGGCTGCATGGATTGGCAAACGCGGGCATCATGGGCACCATGAGCACGACGGGGTTGAACAAAAAGGCACTCGCCGAAGCGGAATTGGCCGTTCAACTCTACACCGACTACTTTGGGCCCTCGATGTTCAAGCACCTGCAGCTGACACAGCAGACGGCATGTAACTTCGGCCAATCATGGCCGGAGCTGGTATGGATCCCGACGTGTTATTACTTCGACACGACGGTCCGGCACTTTCTCGGATTGGATCATTCGGACCGAGGGTATTGGAAAGTTGTCACCGCCCACGAAGTGGCGCATCAATGGTGGGGGCATACCGTGGGATTCTCCTCAGGCCGGGAGCAGTGGATGAGCGAGGGATTTGCGGAGCTGTCCGCCTCGCTGTACGTCAGCATGATCGAAAAGGATCCCAAGAAGTTTCTTGAGTTCTGGAACGATGAACGAGAGCTTTTGTTGGAGAAGAATGCCGAAGGTTTTCGCGGCATTGACGCAGGTCCGGTCACCATGGGCTATCGGGCAAACAACTCGCGCACCGGCGGAAATATCACGCGGCGGCTTATCTATCCTAAGGGAGCATACATCCTGCACATGGTGCGCATGATGATGTGGGACCGCAAGACCGGAGACCAACTGTTCCGCGACACGATGCACGATTTTGTGCAGACTTATTACGGCAAGGCAGCGACGACGGAAGATTTTAAGGCGATGGTCGAAAAACACATGACTGCCGAGATGGACCTGGATGGGAACCATCGCATGGACTGGTTCTTCAACGAATATGTTTACGGAACGGCGCTGCCCACCTACAAGATCGATTACTCGTTCGGTAAGGGCGCGGACGGCGGTGTTACTTTCACTTTCAAAGTTACGCAGTCGGGGGTGGACGACAACTTCCGCATGATTGTACCGATCTATGTGGAACTGGTGGATGGGCGCACGATTCCCCTCGGGCGGGCGCGCCTGAAGGGCAACACTTCGGTTGACCAGACTGTGCCGCTGCATGGGCTGAAGGAAGCACCCAGGCGGGCGCTGGTCAACTACAACTACGACGTGCTCGCCGAGAAATAAGAGAGGGAGCACGCCAGTGCTCCCTCGTTTGAGAGAATTGTAAGTTAACTTACCTGGTGGAACTGTCGGACATGGACGCGCGATCGCCTGTGTTGATGGCGAGCGCGGTTTTCTTGCCGGCGAAACGAACCTCAGACACGGATGCTTTGCCGCTGCTGTGATCGACGATGGCGGAGTCATACGCCGAAGCTTGATTGAGCTCGATCACCCTTGCCGACGTCTTGGCGATTTCCTTCTTGCCCTGCATGAAACTTAGCTCGACATTCGACCCGGTGCCTTCCCAGCGAAGCTGGTAATCGCCGGCGGGAATCGACTGCCCGTTGACCTGAACCGCTTCCTGTGCGTGGAAACTGCCTTTATTGCTGGCGAAAGCGCTGGTTGCGAGAAGCACGGCCAAGGCGAGCACCAAACCCTTTGCGACCGTCATTGCCTTTGCCGTTGCCAAATTGTTCAGTTTCATAAAAGCTCCTTAGTCTCTGCCGCGGCGTCTGTGCCGGGCAGAGTGGGCGGCTGGTTCAGAGTGGACACGGAAGGCTTGCCTTTTCCCAGCAAAGTCCTACAATGCGCGTGTCAGGGTGACGCAAAAAGACGCGGGCCTCAAACTCGTTCTTCTTGCAGGACTCGGCTCGCCAGGGCCGCCAAACCATGTGCGAGTTGAGTCCCGTCACCCTGCAACTACTTCGTTTCGTGCAGGTCGAGAAGTTCTTCCTGCCTCACTTCAGTTCGTTTCAGGATACGAACTCTTGCCTGAGAAAGTTCCTGACTTAGCGAAGTTATTTATTAGACGAGTGTGCGCAAATCGCGTTAGCAATGTTGCTTGCGGGCCAGCCCCACAACCGTGACCTGTCTTGTTAGCAAACGTGTTTCTTGATGCCAAAGACTGCCAGTCCGCATGCGCCACAGGCTCTTTTTGTTGAACGGGAAATAGGCGAGATTCTTGCGCGCAGTTTACAGAAGATTAACAATGCAAGTGCCCGGCATCGCAGTGTTGTGAGTTATCAGCGCTGACAAATCCGTCAAACGATTTTCAGCACGATCTTGCCGTAATTCTTGCCTTCCTGCATCAACGTGAAGGCATCTCGCGCATCTTTGAGGGGAAACACTTTCCCGATCACCGGGTTTAGTTTGCCGGCGGCGAGCCACTCCGAAAGCTGCTTCCAAGCCGATTCCATCAGCGGGCGATTCTGGCTGAGATACGTGAGCCAGAGTCCGTGCACGCTCGCGCCCTTGACGTAGAGCAAGCGAGTATCAAGCTGAGGAGTTTCTCCGGTGGCCGAGCCGTAAACGATGACGCGTCCGAAATCGCGCAGGCAGCGCACGCTTTTGCCGACGTGCTCGCCGCCCAGCATTTCAAATACGGCGTCGACACCAACACCTTGCGTCATCTCTTTGATGGCTTCGACATAATCTTTCTGTTTGTAGTTGATGCCGTGTTGCAGTCCAAGTTCGCGAACGCGTGCCAGCTTTTCTTCGGAAGAGGACGTGCCATACATCTCGAAGCCGAGAATTTTGCCGATTTGCACGGCGGCTGTGCCGACACCGCCGGCGACCGCATGAATCAGGACGCGCGCGGGCTTATCTCCCTCCGGTCTGGCCGGCTCCGGTTTGCCCAGCAGGCCAGCTTTCCAGAAGGCAAAATAAGCGGTAAAGAAATTGACGGGAAATGCGGCGCCTTGTTCGGCAGTCCACGAGGCAGGGACCGGCCAAAGCATCGCGCGGTGAGCCGTTGTCTGCTCGGCGAAGGCCGCCCATTGCGTATATCCCATGACGCGGCGGCCGCTCGGATCGAGGCCGGCAAACTCCCGCCCCGCAATCAGCGGAGGTTTGGGCGTGCCCGCATAGCCCCCGCGCGCGGTCATCAGGTCGGCGAAGTTGAGCCCACCGGCTTCGACCTTAATGAGAACCTGATCGGGCCCGGTATGCGCGTCGGGCACAGTCTGTAATTCGAGAACTTCCGGTCCGCCAAAGCGAGTGATGACGAGAGCTTTCATGCGCAGAGTTTAGCAGTTTGGTCAAAGGCCGACTGTGATGCCGCAAGCATTTCTTGAGCAAACCTTGCGCGGCAGAAGAGAGTGTTTGGGATGGATGTCACCATTGTTCGGTCCGCAGCATCTATAATGGCGAACGAGTTTCCGACTCGCGCTGCCGCCGGGAATACCCCGGCAGTGAGAGCGAGGATTGGCCGCGTGGGGTGGCGAATCCAAGGGTGCCGGTGGAAACGCTGGCGCCTCCCGTGATTTGGAAAGGAAACGCTCGCAGAGTTAATCCTGCCCGTCGTTTTCCTGTTTGGATGATTGAATGAAATTACAGTTCAGTCGTCGGTCGTTTGTCGCTGGTCGTTCGCGATTCCGTGCAGATTGCGATCGTAGTTCTTAAATCCCAGTGCCGGACGACTCACGACCAATGACCAACGACGTGCTTCTCACCGACAAATTCGGGCGCTCCATTCGCGATCTGCGGATCTCGATCACGGACCGCTGCAACTACCGCTGCGTCTACTGCCGCACGGGAACGAACGGCGCGGCGTTCGCGGAGTTGCCGTTCGAAGATTATCTGCGCATGGCGCGCATCCTGGTTTCGCTCGGAATCAGCAGGATTCGTTTAACCGGTGGCGAGCCGTTGCTGCGCAAAGGAATTGTCGAATTTGTGCGCGATCTCGCCAAGTTGCGGACTGTGGACGGCGCCAAGCCTGAAATTGCCCTCACCACGAATGGCCATCTGCTGGCCGAGATCGCACAGCCGTTGAAAGATGCCGGACTCGACCGCGTGACCGTCAGCATGGATGCGGTCGATCCCGAGCGCTTTGCGCGCATCACGCGTGTGCCGAATGGATATGACAGCGTGCTCGGCGGCATTCGCGCCTCGCGCCGCGCAGGCCTCGATCCCGTCAAAGTCAACTGCGTGCTGCTGCGCGGCTTTAATGAAGATCAGATCATTCCTTTCGGCATGTTTGCGCGCTCCGAGGGAGTGGTTGTGCGGTTTATCGAATTCATGCCGCTCGAAGAAGACCGCGTGTGGAGGCCCGATACGGTTGTCCGGCTGGATGAAGTGGTGGCGCGCATGTCAGAATATCTGCCGCTGGTCGAGATCGAACACGAACAGAGCGAGACGGCGCGCCGTTATCGTTTCCCCGACGGCATAGGAGAGGTTGGAATCATCGCGCCGGTGTCAAATCCGTTCTGCGGGCATTGCAGCCGGATTCGAATTACCTCCGACGGCAAACTGCGGACTTGTCTGTTTTCTGTCTGGGATCACGACTTACTTGAGTTAATGCGCCGCGGAGCGACGGACGAAAAGCTGGTCGAGTTCATTCTGAAGGTCATCGAGAAAAAAGAAGAGCGGCACCACATTGGAGAGCCGGGTTTTGTGCCGGCATCGCGGACGATGGTGCATATTGGGGGATAGTGGTTAGTAGAACGAGTCGTATTTCGTGACCACCCAGCCGGTCTCTTTCTTCTCTTCCGTCACCGAGAACAGGTCTTTGTAGGTCGCATCTTGCGCGGCGGTGGAGTAGCGCTGGCCTTTGTAGTGCAGGATGATGAGTGGCGGGGCGTCTTCCCATTCCACCAGTTGCCATGAAATCAGCGGGTGCTGTGTTTCGGAATCGCAGATAAATTCGGCACGCTTCTTGCGGTAATCCTCTTCCCAACTGGCAAGCACCGTGCGGCATTTGCCGTCGCGCATCTGAGCGATGAAGGCGTTCGAGGTGCGCTCAATGGTGCGGTCGCGCAACGGATTCATCGTGATGCTGATCGGCATATTCGTCAGCGGATCCCGCTCTTCCGATCGCGCCAGCACCGGCCCCTGATTACTGAGCCAGTTCAGATAGCCGAGAAAAATCCCAACCAGCAGCACGGCAACTCCGACGGCAATGCCGATATGGGTTTTCGAGGCTTGCATGTAAGAGAAGTTTGGAGTAACCCACGCCCCACGGCAAGGTTACGATGGGAACTTTGGGTACACGGGAAATCGCGACGTCGATAGCACATTTGGGGCTTTCCGGTCGCGGAGCCCGGCTGATAGCCGCTTGAATCCTTTGCCGGTGCCGCGCAATCCTATCTGCTGCGGTTTGTTTTTTCAGTGGGGCGGGCGTATAGTTGGGGATGAAAACTGTTGTGTCGTAGTGTCAGGACTGTCGAAGCACACCAGTGGGCGAAAGCCCACTTTTTCGTTGGGCACAAATGCGGCTCGGCGGTTTTCATTTAAGTTGCTGAAAACATGGCTTTTGATCAGGTCAAGCTCCAGGAGATTGCGGAGCGCGTGGCGGGTTCAAGCGGACTCGAAGTAGTCGAAATCGAATTTCTAGGGTCCAGCAAGCACCGCATGCTGCGCGTGTTCATTGATCGTCTGGGGTCTAGCAGAGTTGGGCCAGATCCGTCGGCGAATCATCCTGACGGAGTGACGCACGAGGATTGCTCGAAGTTCAGCCGGGAATTCGGCACGATCGTCGATGTGGAAGACGCGGTGCCAGGCGGATCGTATGTGCTGGAGGTTTCGTCTCCAGGGCTCGACCGCAAGCTGACGAAGGCGGCGGATTTTGAACGCTTTCGCGGACATCGCGTCAAGCTGACGACGCGAGAACCGGTGAACAACAACCGGCATTTTGAAGGGAAGCTGGAAAGCTTCGAGAATGGAAAGCTGTCACTCGATCTGACTGCGGCGCGAAGAAAGATGCGTCCGAAAGACGGAACGGTTTCCGTCGAGATTGAGTTGGCGAACGTGGAAAAGGCGAATTTGGTACCTGAAATTTAGTTCTCAGTTCTCAGGAAGAACGATCTTCTTTTAGAGCTGGAACTTAAGAGCTTGGGAACTGAGAACTGATTCTTATGGCGAGCGAGCTCTACAACATCATCGAAGGCGTAAGCCGGGAAAAAGGCATCGACCCGCAGATCGTGGTGAGCGCGGTCGAGGATGCGATCGTCGTCGCAACGCGGAAGTATTACAAGACGCAGGAAAACCTCCGCGCAGTGCTCGATAAAGACTCCGGCAAAATCAACGCCTATGCGGTCAAATCGATTGTTGAGGGCCCGGAGCAGGTCGAAGACCCGAACCTGCAGGTGACGGTGGAGCAGGCTCGCAAACTCGATCCGAGCGCCGAAGCGGGCGGAGAGTTGTTGATCCCGAAAGTCACGGAAGGAATTCTTGGCCGCATTGCCGCCCAGCTCGCGAAGCAAGTGATTTTCCAGAAAGTGCGCGAGGCCGAGCGCGACACCGTTTACAACGAGTACGTCGGCCACGTCAATGAGATCGTCAACGCCACGGTGAAGCGGATCGAGGGTCCGGATGTGATCGTCGATATCGGCAAAGCCGAGGCGCGCATGGGCCGCAAGGAACAATCGCGGCTGGAGTCGTTTGCTGTCGGCGAGCGCATTCGCGTTGTGATCGCGCGCGTGGAAAAGGCCGTCAAAGGTCCGGGCGTGGTGGTTTCGCGCGCGGCACCGGAGCTCGTACAGCACTTGTTCCAGACCGAAGTGCCGGAAATTTACGACGGAACAGTCGTGATCCGTGCGATCGCCCGTGAAGCGGGCGAACGTACCAAGATCGCAGTCATGTCGAAAGATAAGGACGTGGATGCGGTGGGCGCATGCGTGGGGATGAAAGGCATGCGCGTGCAGTCGATCATCCGCGAACTGCGCGGCGAGAAGATTGACATCATCGAGTATCACGAGGATGCGGTGACCTTCGCCGAAAAGGCGCTCCAGCCGGCCAAAGTCAGCCGCGTGACGATCGCAGATTCGGGCGAAAAGCATCTCGAGGTCGTCGTCGACGACACGCAGCTGTCGCTGGCTATTGGCAAGAAGGGCCAGAACGTGCGCCTGGCGGCGAAACTCCTGGGCTGGAAGATTGACATCAAGAGCGAAGAAGAGAAGCGCCAGGAAGTCGAGCAACAGATGTCGGCGCTGGTCACGCAGACCGTTACTCCGCTCGAGAATGTGACGGGATTGGGTGAGGGCCTGGTCGAGAAGCTAAAAGCGGCCGGCGTGAATACGGTCGAATCGCTCGCCGATATGACGCCGGAGCAACTGGAAGCCATCGAGGGCATTGGCCCGAAAACGGTGGAAAAAATCAGTATTGCGGTCAATAATTATTTTGCCAGTCTGGATGGCGGCGAAACCGTCGCTGCTAGCGAAGCGGACAGCCCCGAGGAGCCCGCCACGGAAGCGGCCCTGAACGAGGAATCGTTGTCCGAGGGGTCGGTCGAAGCGGATTCATTAGCCGCGGAAGCCGCGCCTGCCGAAACAACCGAGCAACCGCCGGCCGAAGAAGCAGAGTCCACGGCCGAAGAAGCTCCGGCGGAAGTTGATACGGCCGAGGCGGATCCGGAAGACAAGCAGAGCTGAGCCGGGAATACGGCGAGTCCGACTTTATATTCGGACCGAAAGCGCGAGCTTCGCCAGCCGCGCAGCACAAGAGAGAAATGAATTCGTGAGGTCGATATGCGAGCGTAGGAAATTGAGCGAGTTGGTCGTGCGGGACCGGAAAAGGAAAACGAGAGCGGATGAAGATTCGAATCAATGATCTGGCCCGTGAGCTGGAAGTCAAGAGCCGCGAGATTCTTGACGTGCTGACCACGGTCGGTGTTACCGAGAAGAAGACGCACTCCAGTTCCCTGGAAGACCATGAAGCGGACCTGGTTCGCAAGCATCTTCGCTCCCGCAGCGAGTCCGGTTCGAGCGCATCAAAATCTGCCCGCAGCTCCAGTCACGGCGAAGAAGAGTTCAAGACCAAGATCGACCTGTCGCATATTTCGCGTCCCGGCGACGTCTTGCGCGCGATCACGCAGAAAAAAGAAGCCGCGGAACATCCCGCCGCGCGCCCGGTGGCAAAGCCCCCGGTGACGATGAAGCCGGCCGCTCCGGCTCCTCCGGTTGAGGCGAAAACAGAAACTTCTGCGGAACCGGCAAGGCCAGAGCCGCCAAAACCAGCCGCTGAACCGCCAGCACCGCC
>JBELAC010000152.1:0-11876 GCA_049509215.1 Terriglobales bacterium | reverse complement strand
GTCGGAGTTCCCGGCTTAAAAAGAGGCAGTGGAATAAATAACAGTGGAACAAAAGCACTATCATGAGGGTCCAGCGTGCAAGTCGGTTGCTTCGTTTCGTGGAATTTTAGGCGTATTGGCAGCGTTCCGATCTGCCCTAGAAACTCTGATTTAACCTTCACATCTTCCAGTGTCCTATCTGTGTTGTTTCGAATTTTAACCCTGTACTCTACCCCCGTAGTGTGGCTAGAAAACTCTTCGACTGTTTTTAATTCTCGGAATTGTCGCCCGATATTCCTGTGATCGTAGATGATCTCAAACGCTTTGCGTCTGCGGTTCAGGATGTAAGGAATTACCCATACCAGGATAGCAAGCACGATTAGGCTTGCTATCGCCCATCGGTCGAAAAACGGGTTTTGTACCCAGTGTGAAATATTCTTAAGACCTAAGAATTCTGCCCATTTTGATAGGTTTGAGGTGGCTTCTTGAGGGGGGCGAGCTAAGAACATAGCCACCACCAAAGAGAGGACAGACACGACAAATGGGGGTGTCTTAGCCACGAATGTGAAATTATAGTCGCTTGAAAATAAACGCACATTTCAGGCACTACCCCTCTGGTTCAGAGCGTTCTGCCCACCTCCCATGCGGGGACTTAGGGCTTTGTGCTGTGATTTCGATCACTGTGGTTTCGGCTTGAAGGTGTTGTCGTATAACAGGACCATGAGGATTTGACGATGCTGCTCGGGGTGAAAGGACTGACAAATGCCTGAAATATTGACGTCCGTGCCGAAGCAGGACGAGGGAGTGGACCCGGCAGCGAGAAAGTTGAAGGAACTCGGACGTCTGGTCGGGAATACGCCCCTTTTGGGCATTGAGTTTTCCTTTGGCGGAAAGCGACGAGTCATCTACGCGAAGTGTGAGCAGTTGAACCTGACCGGAAGCATCAAGGACCGGATGGCGCTGCACATCATGAAGAAAGCGTATGCCAGCGGGGAGCTACACTCCGGCGACACGATTGCGGAGGCGACGAGCGGGAATACCGGCATTTCGTTCGCGGCGCTCGGGCGGGCGCTGGGGCATCCGGTGAAGATTTTCATGCCGGATTGGATGAGCCTGGAGCGCAAAGAACTGATTCGCGCTTACGGAGCGGAGATTGTTCCGGTGAGCAAGGAGCAAGGTGGATTTCTCGGCAGCATTAAAATGTCGGAAGAGTTTGCCGCGAAACGATCCGACGTATTTCTGCCGCGCCAGTTTTCGAATGAAGCCAACACCGAGGCGCATGCCAGCACGACCGGGCCGGAAATTTGGTCGCAACTGGAAAGCGCGGGCCTGAGGCCGCATGCTTTTGTTGCTGGAGTGGGAACTGGCGGGACGGCGATGGGAGTTGGACGCTTCCTGCGGAGCCGGAATTCGAAGGTGAAGATTCATCCCGTCGAACCGGCCGAATCGCCGACGCTGTCGACGGGGCACAAAGTGGGCAAACACCGCATTCAGGGAATCTCTGACGAGTTTATTCCGGCGCTGGTGGATCTAACTGCACTCGATGAGGTCATCGCCGTCTGCGACGGAGATTCGATCGTGATGGCCCATAAGTTGGCGTCGGAACTGGGGCTCGCCGTCGGCATCTCTTCCGGATGCAACTTCCTGGCTGCGCTCAAGGTGCAAGAGCAGCTTGGGCCAAACGCGGTTGTGGTCACGGTTTTTCCGGATGATAACAAGAAGTACCTAAGTACCGATCTGATGAGAGACGAACCGGTTCGAGAAGATTATCTTGCGCCCAAGATTGAATTATCGGGACTCAGCACGATGGCTCGGGTGTGCTCATTCTGCGATGGCAGATGAGTTCTAACGCCCGCCCCAGTCTTAAGTCCATAGAAATCCTTAAGCTGCTAGCTCGCAGAATTGCGATTCCGATCAAGTGGAGTGCGTCAAACAGATGGACATGCATTCGCTTTGAAACATGCATTCGCTTTGAAAGGGATGGGCTTCAGCCCATCCGTAAGCACAAGCAAATAAGGCGCGGCTTCAGCCGCTGAGGGAGTGCCAGCCAGACGGTTTCTGACTTTGACACTCCCTCATCCGTACCCTTATTTCCGACGTACTACACTGGAATCCCTGCCAGTTCGAGTCCCGTCATTTTCCGACATAAAGTGTCGGGAACTGTTGTTGCAGATGAGCGACCTTCGGCGCATCGTTATAGGCGATGTACGGATTGTTGGGGTGGCGGGTGGCATAGTCCTGGTGGTAGGCCTCCGCGGGATAAAAAGCCTTGAGCGGAACTACTTGCGTGACGATTTTATGCCGAAACACCTTCGCGTCGTCGAGTTGCGTGATGTACGCCTCAGTAATTTTCTTTTGCTCATCGGTATTATAGAAAACCACGGAGCGATACTGAGTGCCTTGGTCCGGTTCCTGGCGGTTGAGTTGCGTCGGATCATGGGCAACCGAGAAAAAGACATGAAGAAGCTCGCCATAGGTGATCTGCGAGGGATCGTAGACGATCTTCACGGATTCGGCGTGGCCGGTTGTGCCGGTGCTGACGGTCTCATATTCGGCGGTCGAGGCAGAACCTCCCGAGTAGCCTGAGGTCGCGCTGATCACTCCTTTGACGTGCTCGAAGACAGCCTGAATTCCCCAGAAACAGCCGCCGGCGAAGACTACGGTCTGCTCGCCCTTGGCCGCCGAGAGCGACGCATCTACGGCGGGCGCGGGGATTTGAACGCTGCCCCGTTCTCTTGCATTACAAGCGGTGACGCACACAGACGCGAGGAGCAATAACAAAACAGACAGACGACATGAGGCGGACATAGAGATTCCTTTCGGCAACGACGGGACGATTTTCCCCACATTCAAATAGAGTCGGCCGGGCGTGAAAAGTTACAGTTTCTGCAAAGCCGCTGATCGACTGTAACTTTCCGTGAGGTCTCGCATCCTACCTGCGATTCGGTTCGTCCCGAAGAATTCCGATACAAAACAGGAGAAACCTCATGAAGAAAATGATCGGCAAACTGATGGTCCTTTGCTTTCTGGCAATGCCCGTTAGCGTGCTCGCGCAATCCGGCGACAACATGAAGAACGACCAGATGCAGCAGGATGGCATGAAGAAAGACGATGGCATGAAGAAAGACGAAATGAAGAACGACAAGAAGGCGAAGAAGACCAGGAAAGACAAGACAAAGAAAGACGAGATGAAGAAGGATGACAGCATGAAGAAAGACGATGGGATGAAGCAGCACTAGTTCGGGCGAGTTTTCGGATTTTACTTCGCGATGGCCGCAACGAAGTGCGAAAGCGGCCACGCGAAGGCGTTTCAAGTCTTTATGTATTTCTTCATGCAGCGCACGCAGGGCGTATAGCCTTCCTTCATTGCTTCCCGAGCGGAGATGGTGCGCAAGTTTGTCTTATCGTGGATAAAGGGACATCCGGTGACATGAAAGTTCTTTCCATCGGTCGCGACGATGACCATCATTTCCGGGGGGATGCCGACCGCTTGTTGAGCCAACTGGGATCGAAGGCTGGAACGGTTGGAAAGGGAAGAGCGGCTGACTTCGATGGCTCCGAAAACCAGAGCAGCGGCGGCAGCGGCCGCCATCCAGCCCAGAAAACTTCTTCGGCTCTGCTGGCGGCTCTGTTCCAGGCGTCGTTCCAGGCGGCGGCTGAATCCGAGCGGAACTTCAAGCATCCGTTCGTCACTATATAAGCGAATCACGTTACGCGTGCCGTTCAGCACCGCGGAACAACGCTGACAGCCGCGAAAGTGTTCCTCCATGGCAGCGCGCAAACCGGGTTCGATGTCATCATCGATATAGTTCGAAATTTCGCGCCAGACATCTTTACAGGTCACGACCATGGCTTAGTCCCCTTTGCAAACGACAACTTCGTGCTCCATGCGCCGCCGAGCCCCGGCGCGAGGAGGTCCCGCATCATCAGGCGCGCGCGGAGCAGACGAGTCTTGACCGAACCGGGCGAGATTCCGAGGGCCTTGGCGGTGTCTTCGATGCTCATCTGCTCCATGTCACGCAGAACAAAAACTTCGCGGTAAATCTGACCGAGCGATGCCAGCGCCTCGGCCAGCTTCTCGCGGACTTCCTTCCGTTCCAGAGACTCGGAGGGAATCTCGCGCCAGTCCGCGAAGTCGCGAGGCGTGTAGCTGGCATCTTCGGCGTCATCGCCGGCAATTGACTCCATAAGATGGGCGTGTTCTTTCCTTCTTCGCATACGCGCCTCATTGACGGTGATCTGGATCAGCCATGTGCTGAACCGAGCCTCGGCACGGAACTGCCGGATGTGCTTGAGGGCCTTTAAGACGGCCTCTTGCGCTGCATCGGCGGCATCGGCCTCGTTGCGCAGAATGGCAAAGGCTGCGGCGTAGATGCGCCGCTCGTAGGGCCGAATCAGCTCGTAAAAAAGCTCATGCTCGCCGTCGCGGATGCGCTGGATCAGCTGCTGCTCATGGAGTTGTTGCGCCGGATTCCCCACCTGATTCAGCTCAGCAGACATTTCTCCTCATTAAGACATCAACGGACCTGTGAAGAGCGCGAACGACAGCATGGCCCAGATCACTAAAAAATGCCAGCAACGAATTGTAATTTCGGCGGCTGAAAGTGAATTTTGTTTTTCGACTTCACTTCCCGGACGAGGCCGCTTAAGAAAGATATGATTCGCGAGTCGGAAGAAGGTTACGAACCAATGGGGTGCGGACTGCGACACCCTTTTTCAAGGCTGCGCGGGGATGGCTCTGACGCGCGTTTATCCGCGGCGAGCCGCGCCCAGAGCGGTATACTGCGGGAGTTCCCTTGTGTGCGCGAGGCAAAGATCATGCTGCTGGCGGGAGATGTCGGGGGTACCAAGACTACCTTAATACTGTTCGCGATTGAGGGCTCACGTTTAAAGCCGATGTTTCGCTTGCGTCTGGCGACGCGAGAGTTCCCGGCCATTGAGGAGCTGGTGCAGGATTTTCTGGGCCGCGCCCGCGGACAGGGGATCGCGATCAATGAGCTGAAAATGGCTTCGTTCGCCTGCGCGGGAGCGGTCGTTGAAGACCGCGTCGTGACTAATAACCTTCCGTGGGTGGTGGACGCGGCAGCACTTGCCAATGCCCTCGGGTTGGATCGGACGCGCATTCTTCTTTTGAATGATCTGGTAGGGGCAGCGGCTAGCTTGTCGCATTTGTCGCAGCACGACTTTCTGCCGCTCAATAACGCCGTTGCGAAAGAGCGCGCGCCGAAGGCGCTGATTGCGGCGGGGACGGGACTTGGAGAGGCGCTGCTCTTTTGGGATGGCACGCATTACCGAATCTTTCCATCGGAGGCGAGCCTGACGGACTTTGCTCCGCGCAATGACCGGGAGATGCTGCTCGTGCATTCCTTGCGGCAACGGATGCCGCGCGTTTCCTGCGAGGAAGTCGTTTCCGGACGCGGCTTTCGCGCCATCCATCAGATTATTTTCCCGGGTGTCCAGCACGCCTGGTTTGACGATCCGACTGTGGATGCTGCCGTCCAGATCACCCACAACGCACTGGAGGCAAGCTGTTCGGCGTGTGTCGAGACTCTGCAAATATGGACGGAAGCTTATGCGGCGGAGGCGGGGAATATGGCCCTTCGCGTTCTTCCGTTCGGCGGAGTGTTCGTTGCGGGAGGGATTGCGCTGAAGATCCTGCCCAAAATGAAAGATGGGACTTTTGTGCGCGTATTCAGCGACAAATCGAAGCTCAGCCGCGAACTGGCACGCATTCCGATCAGCGTTGTATTGAACGAGGATGCGCCTGTCCTGGGCGCAGCTTACGAGGCGCTGGCGACCGGGGCGTCATAACCTTCTGCTGCTTCGCTGAAATCCAGAGCTCGACTTATTTCCATTTGTCTTCTCCTTCGACGATCGAAATGTAGCGATTGACCGGGAGGTCGGTGAAGCGCTGAACAATGGTGCTGGGCTTGGGCCATTTGATCTCAACCCAGTCGAATTGTTCTCTTCCGCCGATGCCGAGCACGACGCGGGGATCGTGATACGAAAGATAGCTTCCGCCGCCGACTTTCATCGTGCTGCGCTTCAGATCGCCGGATTGCCACGCGATACGCGCGCCAATGGCGTCGCGATTGCACGTCTTCCCGGTGAGGTGCATGCCGAGCCAATGGTTCTTGCTGCCGACGTTGTTCTTCAACAGAACGGGGGCGGAGTCATTATTCGAGACGAGCACATCAATGGCGCCGTCGTTATCGAAATCTCCGAGGGCGAGGCCGCGGGCTGAGAGTGAGCGGGAGAATGCAGGGCCGCTCTCGCGGCTGATGTTCTTCAGTTCCTTGCCGGTGTTTTGGAACAGCATCAGCGGTTCGCGATAAAAAACGCTGTCGTAGATTTTTTCGATCAGGTCATCGGGATGGCCGTTCGCGATAAACAGATCCACATTGCCGTCGTTGTCGAAGTCGAAAAACTTCACTCCCCAGCCGCTCATGAGCTTGGAGGCATTCGCGATTCCAGTGGGGCCGGCAATGTCGTCGAAAGTTTCATCGTGGCGGTTTTGATAGAAGCCGTTGAGTTCGTGGTTGAGATCGGTGACGAACAGGTCCATCCAGCCGTCCTGGTTGAAATCGGCGGAATCGACGCCCATGCCCGAGCGAGCCTTGCCGCCCTCGCCGTACGCGACACCTGACGTAAAGCCGATTTCCTCGAAATGTCGGCCTTCACGATTCACGAAGAGGAAGTTCGCGACCGTGTCGTTGCCGATGAAAAGGTCGAGCCAGCCATCATTATTAATATCGGTTGCTACGACTCCCCAGGATTTGCCGGGATTGTCGGTAATTCCCGTTTTCTGGCTGACATCGGTGAACGTGCCGTCGCCGTTGTTATGGAACAGCCAGCTTGGCATGGGCGTGTAGATGCGGGGATAGCAATACTCGTTCATGCCCGCAATCGCCGGAATGTTGGGCGCTCCGCAGCGGTGATTCTTGCCTTTGCTGAAATCGACGAAGCGGCAAACGAAGAGATCGAGCTTGCCGTCATTGTCGTAATCGAACCAGACGGCGCTGGAAGCCCATCCGGGAGCGGCGACGCCGGCTTTTTCGGTGACGTCGGTGAAGGTGCCGTCACCATTGTTGCGGTAGAGAATGCTGCGGCCGTACTGGGTGACGTAGAGGTCGGGAAATCCGTCGGCGTTATAGTCGCCGACGGCGACGCCCATGCCGTAGCCGTCGCCGCGCACGCCGGCTTTTTCGGTGACGTCGGTGAAGGTGCCGTCGCGATTGTTGCGATAGAGCGCATTGCGCAAGGGCTTGGGCGGCGTATAGAAATCGCAAAGGCCGCTGTTGACGAGATAGATGTCCATCCATCCATCGTTGTCGTAATCGAAAAATGCGCAGCCCGCCCCGGTGGATTCCGGGAGATATTTTTCCGGAGAATTGCCGGCGGTGTGCGACCAGGTGATGCCGCTGGCCGAGGGCGGAATTTCGGAGAACGGGTAAACGACCGGGTCGGATGCCAGGGAGAACCGGTTCAGCGATGGGAGGGCCAGCGCTCCTGCCATCGCCCGTAGAAAATCTCGTCTTCCGCGGAGCCTGGGGCGCCACCGCATCGTTACTTCTGCTCCGGTGGCTGCTTGGCGTTGTTCGTCTGATTTTCCATCGCCGTCGCCGCTCTCCGCTTCACGGACTCAAGCGCCTCGGACGATTGGCGCTGCAGAGCTGCTTCGCGGTTGGAGTCTGCCTTGCGCCCTGCTCCTGCGTAGGCGACGGCCAGTTGGTAGTGGCCGGTGGGACTGTCGGGCGCCATCTTTTCGTAGGTCTCTAGCGGAGGGATGGCATCGGTGAACTGCTTGGCTGAGTTATAGGCGGTGCCCAGCCCCAGGTAAGCTTCCATAAAAGTGGTGTCGAGCTTGGCGGCGCGGCCAAAGTGCTGGATCGCCGTGGAGAAGTCACTCGCGTCTGCCGCCAGTTGTCCCAACACGAATTCGGCGACAGCGTTGCTCGGATCGATTTCCAACTCCTCCTGAAAATCCTTCTTGGCCTGCTCGACTTCGGCCGCAGATGGCGGCTCTTTTGATAACAGCGCTCGGCCAAGGCGGGCGTGGATGCCCGGCATGGTCGGATTGATTTCCAGAATCTTGCGATACTCCACTGCCGCCTCATCCCACTTGTGCTGAAGCTCCAAGGCCTCAGCGTTTAGTTCATGGACCTGGAATGAGAAGGGAGCTTCGTTGGCGAGGTCTTGCGAGGTGCGCAGAGCGAGATCGGAATAGGCATGCGTAGCGGCGTAGAGCACTTCGGGATCGCGCGGGAATTCGTGGTTCAAGACGAGCAGGAAATCCAGCGACTCGTAAGGAAGATTGTGAGTCATGGCGCAATGCAGGCCGTCGAGTCCGACGCGCTTCTTGATCTCTTTGTTGCCCGCCTGATGAATGGCCCTCTTCAGCAACGGCAGAGCCTGCGTACAGTGTCCGCTCTCGGCCATCTCGATGGCGCGCTGCGCCTCGTTTCCAGCCGGCGCTGAAGAAGGCTTGGCGGCGCTCTGCGCGTTGGCGTATAGCGATGCAGCGACCAGCAGACAGGCAGGGAAGAGAATGGAGAGCCGATGAAGGCGAAGCATTCGTCGATTATAAGCCGATCTGGTCACGGGTTCGAACTCGTCGCTGCGTCGCTTGTTGGCTGCAAAGAAACAAAAGGCAGGCACCTTGCGGCGCCTGCCATGATTCGACTGCCGCTCCGGCCCGCTAGAAAGAGAACTTCAGAGCGAACTGAAGTATTCGCGCTCCTTGAGCACCGGTAATGTGACCGAAGTTGGGATTGCTGCCAGCAGTGCCTGGATCAAATGAACCGTTCGCAGGCCCACCGGAGAAAGTCCAGTCCGGGTGGTTGAATGCGTTTAGCGCCTCGAACCGGAATTCAAGCTTCTGCTGTTCGGTGAACAGGAAGCCCTTATGCAAGCTCAGATCGAAGTTTGCATAAGCCGGGCCACGAACATTGCCCACGCCACATGTGCCGAACGTGTTCGCTGCCGCCGGACTGACATTGGTGGGAGATGGATCAATGTATTGGATGTAGCCGGGTTGGCCAGGCGTCTGGTTCGCGTAAACCTTCTGGTTGAGAACCTTGACCGAGCCGTTGCAATCGGGCAAATTCGACAGAGTGTAGGGACCGACGCCGTTGGTGTTGTCAGAGTTTCCACCCACGCCCCATCCGCCAAAGTTATTGAGAGTCAAAGCGTTGCCGCTATGCAGCGTAACGATGCCGCCGATCTCCCAGTTTCCGAGAGCGGCGTTCAGAGCCGGGTTCATGTCGTGGCCAAATTGCTTACCGCGGCCGAACGGCAGCGCATACGTTACGTAACTGGTGAGGATTTGCGCCTGATCGTAGTAGCATGGGCCCCAATTCAAGCGTGGATTGTAGATGTTCTCCCACCCGGGTTGACCGCCCGAACTGGTGGCATTAGTGCTGCCCCAGCCAGTGCCAAAGTATCCAGGCGAGTTGCTCATGCACTTCGACCACGTGTAGGCGATCTGGCCCTCAAGGCCGTTGGCCATCCGTTTTTGCAAGACAGCCTGCAGGGCGTTGTATTTCTGATCGGAGTTCGACATGTTGGTTCCTGCGAGCGTCTCCGCGCCGCAAGGCGGATTCGTGCCGGTTCCGCATCCTGGAACATTGAACTGAGGATTATCTCGTAAATAAAGTGACCCGGCGTTGCCGCCTCCAAGGAACGGTCCGGGTTCGCGAGTCACGATCGGATCGCCTCGTCCCGCAACTTTGCCTGCAGCGTCCAAGGGAATGGATTGCGCAATGTCTTCGAAGTTGAGCAGGTGGGCACCACGCTGGCCAACATAACCCAATTGGAAGGTTAGAGAATTCGTAAATTGCCGCTGAATGGTGAAGTTCCACTGATTGATTGTCGCTGGCCTAAAGTGCTGATCGAACACGCGGATGCGAACTCCAGCATAGCAATCTTGGTTGATGCCGCTAGGACACTGCGTGCCCGTGGTGGAACCGAAACCGTTTTCAAGTGTTCCAAGACCACCTGCAGCGGATTGCTGCAGGAACCCGAATGGAAGGTTTTGCGTCAACTCTTCGTTGCTGCCGCCGCCTTCCATGAACGAAGAAACCGCAAATCCAGCGCGAAATACCATCTTGCCGCCGAATCTTTCAGGCGCCCAGGCAAGCCCAATTCGCGGCTCCCAGTCTCCGATCCCAAGATAATTGCTGTAGAGAGCCTTGTTGCTATAGACCGCGGTTCCGTCCACGCCGTTCTGCGTGTAGATGGCGCCAGTGTAAAGACCGAAGTTGACCTCGTGCCCGGCGGTTTCGTAGAGCGGCGTGTGGTCTTCCCATCGCATCCCGAGGTTTACAGTGAACGTCGGTGTCGCGCGCCAGTCATCCTGCACAAAGGCGGCGAACACATTTCCCCGCAGTTTGGCGGGTGAACTGAGCTGGCTACCCGTGTCTCGCAGCGACCCTGTACCCCCAACAACATTTCCAAGCCAGAAGTCGCCGAGGCCCGAACCGGTTGCTGTTGTACTGAGAGTTAGAAACCCGAGTGCGCCGTTGTTTCCGGGATAAATATAATCCTGGCGCTCACGCACAAACTGGAAGCCAGTCTTGATTTGGTGACGGCCACGAGTGTAGATCGCGTTGTCCTCGAACTGGCCTTGAGTCGAATGAAATACCTGAACGAGATTACGAAGACCGAGGCTGGCAGAACCGGTTCCGTTCCCAGTTATATCCAATTCCACCAATCCAGGCGCTTGAACGTTGGCGCCGGCAATGCCGAGCGTTTGGCTAATGTCTCCTAAAGAGGATGTTGGTGTCTGCTTCTGATTAAAAGTCACAGCATTAAAACCGAACCGAGCTTCATTCAGGAGGTTGGACTTGAAGGTGTGCGTCCAATTAACGACAGCGTTTCGGACGGGTTCGTCGCTGCCTTCACCGGCACCGGCGAGACAGAAAATGCAGCCCGTGCTGAGTGGCTGGGTGAGATCCATCTGCGACCAACGCCCGAAAACGTGGTCTTTCTCGGAGGCGTTATAGTCGATTTTAAGGTCACCCTGATTATTGTTGAGGTAACTTCCACTGTTGTAAAAGAGGTTATTCGAAACAAGGTGGTTGACGGCGGGTACAGGATAGTAATTCGTTGCGGCGAAAATATTGGCGGCCACCGTGTCCGCCGTGTATCCAGCCGCAGCCAGATTGTTATAGGGGAGGGGTTGTCCCACGTTCGGTCCAGACGGATATTTGAGTTGGGTAAATCCAGCCTCGGCACCGGTACAAATTCCGGAAGCATCAAATGTTCCCAGATAATCTGTGCAAAGTTGACCGAAATCTCCGGCACGCGCCTGTGCCGTAAGAACCTGGGCTCCCGTTACGTCTTTGACGATCTGACGCTGGCCCTGGTAGTCAGCGAAAAAGAACAGTTTGTTCTTGATGATTGGGCCGCCGAAGGTGCCCCCAAACTGGTTGTAGCGCAATTCGGACTTATTCACTACTCCCTGCGCGTTAAACCCGAGAACCCCATTGTCGACGCCCTGCGTCCATCCGTCCGAAGCTTCGTGGGCATCGAGCGCGTCATTACGCAGGAACTCATAAACGATGCCATGGAAGTTATTTGTTCCAGACTTCGTGGCCACGCTCACTACCCCGCCTTGGTAGTTCCCAAATTCAGCGGAAGCGTTCTGCGTGATCAAGTTGAATTCCTGAATCGCGTCAGGGCTTGGCTGGTATCCGGTCTCGTTGTTCTTATCTTCGCTGTTCAGGATGCCATCCACCAGATACTCGTTCGCCTGCTCGCGATTGCCGTTGATGTATGGCCGCCCGGAGTTGAGCATGTTCTGCCCCAACCGCATTCCGTCGGGGTCAACGTTGGTTACGCCCGGTGCCAGCAGCGTAAGCTGCAGGTAGTTCCTCGCCGCCAGCGGCAAACTCACG
>JBELAC010000151.1:0-11877 GCA_049509215.1 Terriglobales bacterium | reverse complement strand
CATTGGCGTGAATCCGCCCCGCTGCCAAGGGATCGAGCTTCCGCAGAATACGGTGCAGATAATCGCTGCCGCGCTTTTCCACCCGCTCGCGCAAGCGCTCGCGCAATTCTTCCGACCGTTGCGGGCCCGCAAATAATCCGTCAACCAGCGCGCGCAGATAAAGTCCGGTTCCGCCGCTGACAATCGGCAAGTGCTTGCGTCCGCGGATTTCCTGCAATACCTCGCGAGCCTGCCGCGCGTATTCTCCAGCGCTTACGTCCGCGAGCGGATCGACACAATCGACAAGATGATGTGGCACCTCCACTCGCTCATCCCGCGTTGGTTTGGCAGTCCCGATCTCGAACTCGCGATACATCGCCACCGAATCGCAATTAACGATCTCGCCGCCGAACCGCCGCGCCAACGTCAATGCCAGTGCCGTCTTCCCGCTGGCCGTAGGACCAAGCACGACGACCAGCAGCGGCGCGACCTCCGAAGTCCTCACCTGCAACGTCAGCGCGTGCTCCATGGAATGTATTGCCAGTACCGAATCAGGCAGAGAATAAGCAGGAGAACGGCAATCACCAACAGCCCGCTGGCTTCGGCCGCGTAGAGCGAATGATTGTGCTGGTGTTTCTCGTCGGATGAGGGCTTCGATGGAACAGGGGAGTTCACGCGGCTATTGTAGCCTCTTGGCGGCTAGGTGGTCGTCAGTCGTTTGTCGCTGGTCGTTCGCAACCGCGAACAGCAAATGTCGATCGGCAAACGTTATCGCCAATGACCGACGACTAGCGACAAACGACCGGTGTCCCGCAGTGTAAACTGGGCGCGAGTCATGGCCACGCCTCCCTCCGACCGCGAAGCACAATTGCTCCGCTTCAGCGTGTTTGAGGTTGATCTGGCTGCCGGGGAACTTTGTAAGAATGGCCGGCGCCTCCGGCTGCAGGAGCAGCCCTTTCAGGTTCTCGCCGCCCTGCTCGAAAACGCTGGAAGTGTCGTTACGCGTGAAGACCTGCGCCAGAAAATCTGGCCCGCCGACACCTTCGTCGACTTCGATCACAGCCTGAATACGGCTGTAAACAAGATTCGCGAATCGCTCGGCGACTCTGCCTCCAGCCCGCGTTTCGTCGAAACCATCGCCCGCCGCGGATACCGTTTCATTGCCCCGGTTGACAGCGCGCATGCTTCATCTTCACCCTCAGCGATCTACTCGGCGGCGAAGTCGGCGCCATCGTCGTCATCCAGGTCTGAGACTTCGGAAGACGAGCCGCTCCTCGCCTCGACACCACGCGCACTTCATCCCGATCTCCATGTCCCGGTTCCCCGGCGCAGCCTGGTGCGCGCCCTGTTTGCGCTGATTCAGGTGATGTATCTCTGCTTCTACTTGAGTGCTCTTTCTCGCCTTCGCGGCATAGATCACGTCGCCACCCGTTTCCTCACCGGACGGACAGCCCTTTTCCTAGTCGGCATCGTCCTGGTAACGGGCGCGGTAGGAATCCCACTTCGTTTCTATCTGATTTCTTCGGTGGCGTTTGATTTCCGCAAGCTGGGCGTGAAGTTCCGCCGCCTGTTTCCGTTTGTTCTCGTGCTGGATCTGCTCTGGGCGCTCGGCCCATTCCTGCTCGGGCCACAAATCGGCATCGGGTTGGCATTTGCCGCCACCGCCGCTTTGCTTTATGTCCCTTTTTCGGAGAGGACGCTCGTGCGCATGGCCTATCGCGAGAGCTGAGACCCGTGCCTGTTGATGTTGGTGTGACCAGGTCACGCCAGCAACTTCGCCGCGTCCTTGGCAAAGTAAGTCAGAATCATGCTTGCCCCGGCGCGCCGTATACTGATCAGCGATTCCATCATCACGCGATCGCGGTCAATCCAGTTATTCCGCGCAGCCGCTTCGATCATCGCGTACTCGCCCGATACCTGGTAAGCCGCCAGCGGCAGGTCGAATCGCTCCCTCGCCGCGGCGATTACATCCAGATAGGGCATCGCCGGTTTCACCATGATCATGTCCGCGCCTTCTTCAACGTCGAGTGCAATCTCGAGCATCGCTTCGCGAAAGTTCGCCGGGTCCATCTGGTAGGAGCGTCGATCACCGAACTGCGGCGTAGAATCCGCCGCCTCGCGGAACGGCCCATAAAACCCCGATGCAAACTTCGCCGCGTAGGAAAGAATTGGCGTGCTCTCGTAACCCGCCTTGTCGAGCGCCGCGCGTATCGCGCCCACGCGGCCATCCATCATGTCCGAAGGAGCAATGATATCGACGCCAGCCCTTGCCAGCGAGACCGACGTGCGCGCCAGCAATTCCAGGCTCGCGTCGTTTACGATTTCGTACTCCGCAGGCGCCGGAGGCGCGCCCGCCGCTGCGCCCAGCGATTGCGGGCTTGCCTTCACGATTCCGCAATGCCCATGCGACATGTATTCGCACAGGCAAACGTCGCCCATCACAATCACATCGCGCACTTCGCTCTTGATGGCGCGCGCGGCCTTCTGCACGATGCCGTCTTCAGCCCATGCACCGGTCGCCACTTCATCCTTCGTTTCCGGGAGTCCGAACAGAATCACCGACGGCACGCCCAGCCCTCGCGCCTCGCGCACTTCTTTGACCGCCTCATCCACCGAAAGGTTGAAGACGCCCGGCATCGACCGCACTTCCTTGCGAACGCCGGTTCCGGGACAGACAAAGAGCGGATAAATAAATGCTTCCGGCGTAAGCCGGGTTTCGCGGACCATCGAACGCAATGTCTCGGTCCGCCGCAGGCGGCGCGGGCGGTTCACTGGGAATGCCATACGCAAATTCTAGCAGCCGTTCACCGGCCCGCCACGGTCCGCTCGATCACTTGTTATTGTGATGTTCGTCACAGGGCAGGCAGCGGACCACAGACTGATCCCCTATCCACTGGTTACTTCGGTAACCTGCGGAATCCCGCCGTCATCTCAACATTGCCCCCCAAAAACAATATGATACGAAGCTGTGTCTTTGCGCCCGAGATCGTTGCTCCTATTCGGAATTGTCCTTCTGGCCGCTTTTGCAATCGCGCCGCTGGTATTTCCGAATGTAACTTTTCGCGTTGCCATGGGCGACCTGGTCCCGCTGATTGTGCTCGGTGCCGCTTTTTTCCTCTGTGCCAGAAATGCTTTCGACAGCCGCGGCCATACCCGCTTGTTTTGGGGCCTGATGACCACCGGCATGGCCATGTGGTGTTTCAACCAGAGTTGCTGGACATGGTTCGAAGTTGTCGTTCGCAAGCCGCTTCCCGATCCTTTTTGGGGAGACATCGTTCTTTTCTTCCACGTCGTGCCAATCATGGCGGCGCTGGCCATTCGCCCCCATCAGGCTGACGACAGCGAAGGCATGATCCCGAGCGCCCTCAATGTGCTGATTCTGGTTGTGTGGTGGATGGTCGTCTATGCCTATTTCGTTTTTCCCGACGAGTACCTCAGGACCAACACTTCTATCTACAACCTGCGCTGGGACATTTTGTACGTCATCGAAGGCCTGATCCTGATTTTCGTGGCCGCATCCGCTTTTTTTTCGAGTTCCGGTTTGTGGCGCAAGTTGTATGGCAGCATCTTCGTGATCAGCTTTCTCTATTCACTCGCCTCCGAAGCCATGAACGCTGCCATTGCGCGCGGCGCCTATCACACGGGTGGCGTCTACGACATCCCATTTCTTGCCGCTCTGCTCGGGTTCCTCGGGATCGCGTTCATGGGACGAGCCTCCCTCGGCGAGTCGCAGATCATGCCCCCAATTCCCCGCGAGCGCCGGCGTGTCGCCTACATCCTGGCGCAACTGGCGCTGCTCTCGCTTCCCGTTATGGGGTACATCGCATTGTTCTACAGCCAGGATGCGCCCTATCTCCGCCTCGCTCGCTTTGCCGTTGCCATGGGCGGCGTCGCCGTTCTCGCTTCCTTCGTGTTTCTCAAGCAGTACCTGTTAGACCAACGTCTGGTCGGCTTCCTGCATCATTCGCGCGCCAGCTTCGACAACCTCGAACGCCTTCAGGGGCGTGCCGTACAGCAGGCGAAGCTTGCATCTCTGGGAGAGTTGGTCGCGCTAGCCGCGGTGGAACTTGAGTATCCGCTCTCGGCCATTCTCGGCAGTTCTGAGCTCTTAGCCTCCAGCAGCAATCTCAGCTATGAGCAGCTTGCGAACGCGCAGAAGATCGGGCAACAGGCCCGGCGCACTCGTGAACTGGTCACGGACCTGCTCAGTTTTGCGCAGCAGACCCCGGGCGAAAAGGCTCCTCTGGAGCTCAAGCCGCTTCTGCAGCGCGCCGTTCAAATGGAAGGATTCAAGCTCGAAAATCGCAACATCAGCATCACCGTCGAAGATCTCGGCCCCCTGCCCCGTGTCCTCGGAAATCCTAACCAGCTTCTGCAGGCATTCGTGCAGATTGTCGAAAATGCGGTTGATGCCCTGCAGGAGATTGGCGGTGGACGTCTGCAGATTTCATTGTGGCGCGATACCAAAGATGTGATTGTCCAATTCGCCGACAGCGGTCCCGGACTGCGCCATCCCGAGCGCGTCTTCGATCCGTTCTACACCACCAAACCAGTCGGCAAGGGCACCGGACTCGGTCTCAGCGCCACTTATGGCGTGGTGCAGGATCATCAGGGACAGATCACCTGCTTCAACCGTCCCGAAGGCGGAGCCGCCTTCGAAATTCGCCTGCCCGCCCTCAAGATCGGTGCAATGACCGCGACCGGGCAAGCGTAATCGAAAGTCAGAAGTGAGAAGTCAGATTGCGGAAGCGAGAAAGACCCGGGTTTCAAGGTTTCAGCGTTTCAAGGTCTTGGTCTCGTGCTTCTCCTTTCGACCCTCAAATCCTCGATCGAGTGGAACGTCGAAACCTTGAACCTTGAAACCTCTGCCCCTAACCTCTGCAATCTGACCTCGAACCTCTGACCTCTCACCCGCCGCTTCCCACGATCGCATCCGCCACTCGTGCTGCCTCGACTGCCAGTTTCACATCGTGTGTCCTGATGATATGGGCACCTTTCACGATCAGGATCGACTCCGCCGCCAGCGTCCCGGAAACTCGCTCCGCCACGGGAGCATCCTTGCCATTGCGCGCCAGCGCCCGCCCGAGAAATGACTTCCGCGATACTCCTGCCAGCAACGGAAATCCCATCTGTTGCAGCTCGCCGAAGTGCGCCATGAGCGGATAGTTCTCCTCGAACTTCTTGCCAAATCCGAACCCGGGATCCAGCACCAGGTGGTCGCGCTTGATGCCCGCGAGCGTTGCCGCTTCTGCCCATTGCCGCAACTCCCGCTTCACCAGCAGCACCGGATCGCCGATCGGTGGCAACCCCCGCCATTCCTCCGGACGCCCCCGCGTATGCATGAGCACAGCCCCCACCTTCAGTTCCGCCAGGGTCTTTGCCATCTTCGGATCCCACCGGAATCCGCTGATGTCGTTTACCACCTCCGCGCCCAGTTCGATCGCGGCACGCGCCACGCCCGCCTTATAGGTATCGACGCTGATCACCGCCTGTGGCCGCCGCCGTTTCAAGTCGCGGACCACCGGCAATACCCGCTTGCGCTCTTCTTCTTCAGATACCGCTGCTCCTGAAGCCGAATCGGCTATCGCCGCTCCCGGCCGCGTTGATTCTCCACCGACATCAATCATCGCCGCGCCCTCGTCGAGCAACTGCTCCGCGAACGCCACCGCCTTTGCAGCGTCAACGTTTTGTCCGCCGTCGGAAAACGAGTCGGGTGTAACGTTCACCACGCCCATGATCAGCGTTCGCCGGCCCAACTCGAGAACGCGAGTGCCTACATTCCATTGAAAAATCGCGCGCATGTTGTTGCTATTCTAGACCTAAGCCTTTTTTATCGAATGTTACAATCCAGGCAATGCTCACCAGGCGATCAGTTGCGCCTTTGCTTCTTATCGTCTCGCTCGTCGTTACTGCTTCCTTCGCCGCGCCGCCAGCGGCTCCGAACCCATCGATCAAATCGTTACAGGAGCGCATCGCCACTCTGTTGAACTCCCCCGATCTCGCCCACGGATTCTGGGGAATCGAAGTCGTTTCGCTCTCCACCGGCGAAGCCTTGTACATGCAAAACGCCGATAAACTCTTTACTCCGGCTTCGAACACCAAGCTCTTTACGACCGCCGCCGCCCTTGCTCTGATCGGCCCCGACTACAAGTTCCACACGACCGTTGAAACCACCGGCACGCTCGACCGCTATGGCCGACTCACCGGAGATCTCGCCCTCGTTGGCCATGGCGATCCGAATCTTTCCGGCCGCGAACTTCCCTACGATCTCCGCACCCAACGCAACGACGACCCGATTCAAGCGCTCGAAGCGCTTGCCAACGAGCTCGTGAAAAAAGGCGTGAAGTTCATCGACGGCGACATCGTTGCCGACGATTCCTACTTCGCTTTCGAACGCTACGGCGAAGGCTGGAGCCAGGACGATCTTGTCTGGGGCGACGGAGCGCCCGTTTCCGCGCTCACCATCAACGACAATATCGTTTTCGCGCATATCATGCCGGCGGATCGCGTCGGCGAAAAAGCCTTTGTCAGCCTCAGTCCCTTTCCCGACTATTACCGCCTCGACAATCGCATCGTCACCAGTCCCGCTGGTTCCGAGCGCGCGTTTGCCATCAACCGCGAGCCCGGTTCCATGGTTATCACCCTCTGGGGCAACCTGCCGCTGAATGACGCAGGTGTTACGGAGCAACTCGCCATCGAGGATCCCGCCGCGTTCGCCGCCGGTCTCTTCCGCCAGTTGCTGGAGAAACGCGGCATCGTCATCTACGGCCACGAGCGCACCCACCACACCGAACGGGCCAGTCTTTCAACCTTTACGGCGACGGCTATCGCCCACTCCAACGGTGGCGGCGAAGGCGGGGGAGTCTCCTTCAAGGCCAATCAGGCCATGACGCTCGCCAGCTATGAATCCACACCCCTCCTCGATGATCTGCGCGTCGTCAACAAGACCAGCCAGAACCTGCACGCGGAAATTTTGCTTCGCATGCTCGGCCGCCAGCATGGCCCCGGCACCATCGAAAATGGATTGGAGGTCCTGCGCGCATTTCTCACCCAGGCGGGTATCGCAAGCGACCAGTACGTGTTCTACGACGGCTCCGGTCTCTCGCGGCAGAATCTGGTCACTCCCCACGCCATCGTCCAATTGCTGCGCTATGCGTCGTCGCAACCTTGGGGAGCGGCCTACAAATCAACTCTCCCAGTCTCAGGCGTAGACGGATCGCTAGCCGAACGCCTGACCGCTCCCCGCCTGCAGAAGCGCGTGCTCGCGAAAACCGGTTCGCTCGGCGGAGTCAAAGCCCTCTCAGGATTCACGACGACTGACGCCGGCCAAACAGTCGTCTTCTCCATCCTCTCGAACAACCTGAATGTGCCCGCAAAGCGCGTGACCGACACAATCGACGGAATCGTAGAAGCGATCGTCGAAGACGCACCGGCCGTTAACTAATTCTTCTCTTCTGGAAATGCCAAGTCGTAGAAGGGAACGACTTATTGCAGTATCCCCATCTTCTTCCCCACTCGCCCCAGCACTTCCAGCGCCTGCTGCAGCTCATCTTTCGTATGCGTCGCCGTCATGATCGTGCGAATCCGTGCCTTGCCCTCCGGCACAGTCGGAAATGCGATCCCGGTTCCCAGCACGCCTTCTTTGAACAGTTCGCGCGAGAACTCCATCGTCAACCGCCCGTCCCCAATGATGATGGGAGTAATCGGCGTCTCGCTCGCGGGGGTATTCTGACCGCCGATGTTGAACCCAAGCAGCCCCAGCTCCTTTTTCCAGAACCGCGTGTTCTCCCAGAGTTGCTCCATCCATTGCGGCTCTTGTTCGAGAACATCGAATGCCGCAATGCACGAAGCCGCGACCGACGGCGGATGCGACGTCGAAAACAAAAATGGCCGCGCGCGGTGATAGAGGAAGTCAATCAGATCGCGCGTTCCGCAAACATATCCTCCGAGCACGCCAATCGCCTTCGACAAAGTTCCTACCTGAATGTCGACCCGCCCATGCATTCCGAAATGATCAATCGTTCCGCGCCCGTTGCGTCCCAGCACGCCCGAGGCATGCGCGTCGTCCACCATCATGATCGCGCCGTATGTTTCCGCGAGTTCGCACAGACCGGGCAGCGCGCCGATGTCGCCATCCATCGAAAAAACGCCGTCCGTGATCAGCAGTTTGTGGCCGGGCTGGCCTTTAATGCTGGCGAGTTGCTCCTCGGCGTGCGCGATGTCTTTGTGATTGAAGACCAGAATCTTCGCCCGCGACAGCCGCGCGCCGTCGATGATCGAAGCATGGTTGAGCTGGTCGGAAATAATGAAGTCATCCTTACCGAGAAACGCCGACACCGTTCCCGCATTCGCCGTGAATCCCGACTGGAAAACGACACACGCCTCCACGCCTTTGAAGCGCGCAATCTTCTCCTCCAGTTCCATGTGGATCTTCATCGTCCCGGCAATCGTGCGCACCGCTCCCGACCCGACGCCGTATTTGCGCGTAGCCTCCAGCGCCGCCTCGCGCAGCCGCGGATGCGTAGTCAAGCCCAGGTAATTGTTGGAGGCAAGATTGATGACCTTCTTCCCGTCAAACGTGCATACGGGCGCCTGCTCATCATCAAGTACTCGCAGCTTGAAGTGCGTCCCTTTGGCCTTAAGTTCGTCCAGTTGATCGGAAAGAAATGAGAGCGGATTGGTGCGGGTAGCGGTAGGCATGACTCATACCTCGGAAAAGTTCTTTCGCCTAATAGTCTACAACCACCCCGAATCGACCAGTGATCCGCCGTAGCCGCTAACGTCCCGAGAACTGGCCCGTCTATCTTCCGAGCGGATGGGAGTCCGCCCAGATGGGAGACCGCAGATGACCGCTGCATCGGAATCGATAAGCGTCGCCGCAACCGACACAGGGGGCCCTAAGAAGAACGCCTCTCTAGCAATTGTCGCGGCGGGCTTGATTGCCGGAACTGTGAACATCCTATATGTCTGCATCCACGACGGCTGGGATATTCCCTACTACATCGCCGCTGGGTTGATTGGCAGGACCGCCATCAATGGCGGAGCCATTATGTGGTCACTAGGCATGGCCCTGCACTTTTTGATCTCTTGCATTTGGGCCACGGTCTACTACCTTGCCAGCCGCAAGCTCCCGCTTCTCACCGAGCATCCGTTGCTTAGCGGCGTGAATTTCGGCGTCTGGGTCGAATTGTTTATGAAACTGATCGTCCTGCCCCATTCCGGACTGCACGCCACGGAACCGGTTGGGCTGCCGGATTTGATCGGAAAAGTCCTCCTCTTCGGACTCCCCGTGGCCTACACCATTCGCTACCTCGCCCCAGCGAGGGCCCCCCGGCAAATCGTTCCATCCTGACGCCGCGCCGCTTTGGGACTCGAGTTCCTGCAACCCGCTACATAGATTAGTCTCACGTTTTGCTATCCGGCCTTCGCCTGCCCCAGTCCCGCCACCGTCCCCTTAGTCGCCCGCAGATAATCCCCCGGCGCAATCAGAATCTGCAGCCCGCGCATTCCGGCTGAAATTGAAATTACGTCAAAAAGTTCTATGGTCTCGTCCACGTAAACCAGATAGTCGCGCTTGCCGGCGAGTGCCGTCACGCCTCCGCGAATATATCCAGTGAGTGCCTGCAACTCCTTCACCGGAACAAGTTCAATTTTCTTTTCTCCCGCAGCCGCGGCGAGAGCTTTCAAATCCAGTTCCTGGTCGCCCGGGATGACCGCCATGACCACCCCATTCCGTTCTTTTCCACCGGATGGCCGCGCAACCAGCGTCTTGAACACCTGCTCTGCAGGCAGTCCAATCTTGGCCGCCACCGTCTCGGCAGCTAGGTCTTCGGGATCCACCTCATACGCGCGCAGCTCATAATGGATACCGAGCTGATCAAGCAGCCGCGCGGCATTTGTCTTTGGGATGCCAGTTTTCGCCGTTGGCTTCACGTTGTATAGTGTCCTTCGTCGGGTCGCTGCTGTTTCACACCAAGCCTGCCGCACCCAAGGAGGTCGGAATGCGTCTTCTCCTGCACTGGATTCTAAGCGCGGTCGCGCTCTGGATTGTCGCCAATTTTGTCCCCGGTATCCACGTCAGCGGCCCCAAAGCCGCCCTGATCGCTGCGCTCGTCATCGGCCTGATCAACGCCACCCTGGGACTCATTCTCAAAATTCTGACCTTCCCGCTCACCATCCTGACCCTCGGCCTGTTCTGGTTCGTCATCAACGCGCTGATGCTCGAACTGGCAGCCCAATTCGTCAGAGGATTTGAGGTTCACGGTTTCATCCCCGCCCTCATCGGAGCGGTCCTGATGAGCCTGGTCAGCTCCGTTTTACAGTGGATCTTCATGCCCAAACGCGAGCGATAGGTGTGAAGAGATGCATCGTAGAGACGCAGCTAGCTGCGTTTCCGGCAGCGGCAATGCTTCAGAGGAATTCCACCGCCTTCTGCAGCGTCCGCGCAATTTCTTCCGGAGATGCGGCCGGTTCGAACTTCAGCGGCTTTCCAATTCGAATCTGAATCTTCCCCGGCCGTGCGATCTTTTTCCCCGCCCGCTTCAGCCCGAACAGCCCATCAATCCGCATCGGCAGCACCGGAATCCGCAAATTATTCGCGAGCAGCCCGACGCCCGTCCGAAAAGGACCGACACGTCCATCTTCGGTATACCGACCTTCCGGGAACACCAGCACGCTGTAGCCGCGATCCACGGCCTCTCCAGCATACGCAAAGCTCTTTCGGAAACCGGCTTCCCGTGGCAGAGGGAACAAATTGAGCAGCATCACGCCCAAGGCCCATCCCAGGCGGTCATACACACGCAGCGGCCAAGTACGACTCGCAGCCGGCGAGCGCAGAGCCTCCAGCGCTTCTCCACGGGTGGCTGTCGCGAGTTTGTGCCGGATGCGCGGCGGCAACGCGATTTGAATCAGGCCGATATCCACGTCGGCAATATGGTTCGAAACGACCAGCAGCGGCCCGGAAACTCCGCGCAGATTGTCACGTCCGATCACGCGCGGCCACCCGAGCAGCAGCGCCGCCGGACGCATCATTAAATATTGCGCAGCTAACCGCAGCCATGTTGCCGGCCATCGCAATGTCCATCGCGGATAATGAAATCCTCGCCGCCCTGTCGTTTGCGTGCTGCCGTCAGCCCGCTCCGCACCCCCGCGAGCGCTCCGCAGCAGCTTGTCGATATCTCCGGCCGTCGCCGCGTTCGCAAACTCCGTTTCGCTCAAGTCGAGTTGATAACGATCCTCGAGCGCTCCCAGCAACTCCGCGCGTTCCAGCGAACTCAGCCCCAGGTCGCTCTCGAGATCGGCGTCCGGCGCAAGTTTCGGCGCAGGCCGCCCGGTGACGCACGCCACTAACTCAGCGAGCGGACTGGCGACCACCCCACGTGCCTCGCCCGCGTCTGCTCTCATGCGTGCGCTCACAGCGTCGCGAATCACGTTCCGCCGTGGTTTGCCCGTCGAAGTCCGCGGAAAATCCTCGTCCGGCCACACAAACCAGTGCCGCATCTTCTGATATTCAGCCAGCGTCTCATTCGCCCGACTGACCACTTCCTTCGCATCGGCCAACCGATCGTTCAGAATCACAACCGCGCATGCCTCGGCATTGCCTCCGCGCTCAAGTCCAACCACGACCGCATCCCGCACTTCTTTCTGCGAGCGCAGCGCCGCCTCCAGATCCCCGGGATAAACGTTCATCCCGGCGGGCGTGACGATCACTTCCTTCTTACGTCCCCGAAAAAAAAGATTGCCCTCCGCATCGAGCGCGCCCAGATCCCCCGTCCCGTACCAGCCTTCATCCCCCGCCACCGGCACCAGTTCGCGTCCATTCCAGTAACCGGTGGCAATGCCCGACCCGCGCACCAGAATTTCGCCATCCTCCGCCAGCCTCACTTCGAGCCCCGGCAG
>JBELAC010000150.1:0-11936 GCA_049509215.1 Terriglobales bacterium | reverse complement strand
CGATATTCTGGCGGCTGCTTGCGCAGCAAGTTAACCGAAAAGGCAAGGGTATCGAGGATGGCGCCTCCGCGGTTCCCAGGGCGGAGCCCGTGAATCGCGTTTCCCGCCACATCTAAGTCGGAGGTGAAATTCTGAAGCACTCTCGGGCTGCCGTCGAAGCCTACAACTGCAACCTTGTGCGGGACATCGCCCACCACGGCATCCAGTGCCGTTGCCAGAGCCCCATATTTGTCGAGTTGTTCAGCGCCCGAGCCGCCCGTCTCAATGGCAATGACCAGAGCTAGGGGTTCACTGTCCGTGTCCTGCTCCAGCGTAACCTTCTGCTGCACCCCATCATCGGTAAGCGTGAAATCGTTGGCGGCAAGGGTGAAGACAAGTTCTCCTGCCTTGGTTCTTACCATGGCTGGAACAAGAACCAAGGTCGAGCGCGCGCTAAAGGCAGGAGGGGGCGATGTGGGAGGTGGCGCAGTCTGCGCTGTTGCAAATGGCGCCCAAGCGAGCGCCATGACTGCGCTGAACTTCACCATCGGATTTCCAAGGCGCATTCCGGTTGTTTCTAACATCCTCTGCGACGGGCTATATCCGTCTAGATGGATGCTGTATCAAGAAAGTCCGTTGCCTCGAACAGATGGGAGTGGTGGGGATAGGGATAGAAAGTCAAAATCCCCACCCTGTGTCCGCAAAAAACGCGGACACAAGGGCGGGGCAACCTCGGAGTTAAGGTTCTACACGTTGATTACCGCGACCAGTTCTTTCACCGCAGCCGCGCTCTTGTCGAGGGCGGCTTTCTCTTCCGCGGTGAGTTTGATCTCGATGATCTGCTCGATTCCCTTGGAGCCGAGTTTGACCGGAACGCCGACGTAGAGGCCCTTCACGCCGTACTCTCCGTCGAGATAAGCGGCACAGGGAAGGATCTTTTTCTTGTCTTTAAGAATGGCCTCAACCATTTCGGTGGCCGCAGCGGATGGAGCGTAATACGCTGAGCCCGTCTTCAGGTACTTGACGATCTCGGCGCCGCCGTCACGCGTGCGCTGGACGAGCGCATCGAGGCGGTCTTTCGCGATCAGTTCGGTGATCGGAATGCCCGCGACGGTGGAATAGCGGGGAAGCGGGACCATCGTGTCGCCGTGTCCGCCGAGGACGAAGGCATTCACGTTTTCGACGCTGACTTTGAGTTCGTCCGCGATAAAGGCGCGGAAGCGAGCGGAATCGAGCACTCCAGCCATGCCGATGACGCGCTCGCGCGGGAAACCGCTGAGTTTAAAGGCGGCCTGCGCCATGGCGTCCAGAGGATTCGAAACGACGATGAGGATGCAATTCGGCGAGTACTTGACGACTTTGCCGACCACGTCGCTCATGATTTTGTAGTTAGTGTTGAGCAGGTCGTCGCGGCTCATGCCGGGCTTGCGGGGGATGCCGGCGGTGATGACCACAATGTCAGAGTCGGCGGTATCGGCGTAATCGTTGGTGCCTTTGACGTAAGAGTCGCGTTTTTCGATGGGCATGGCTTCGAGCAGGTCGAGGCCTTTGCCTTGCGGAACGCCTTCGATGATGTCGATGAGGACGACATCGGCTAATTCTTTCGATGCGATCCAGTGAGCGGCTGTGGCGCCGACGTTGCCGGAGCCGACGATCGTTACTTTATTGCGCATGAAGGGTCCTTTCTCGATAGTTATCAACTGCGGTGTGACGTAGAGACGCAGCTTGCTGCGTCTCTCTCGGCAGAGACGGAGCGAGCTCCGTCTCTACGTGAACCTGATGTGGCAGTCAGCCTTGAAACGAAACGTTAGCCAGCAGCTACGGCAACCTGCATATTTTCGATTATGCAAGTTGCGAATTCGCTGGTCTTCACTTTCGTGGCGCCTTCCAGCATGCGCTCGAAATCGTACGTGACTTTCTTCTGCTCGATGGTGCGCTCCATGCTCTGCTCGATCATGTCGGCGGCTTCATTCCAGCCGAGGAAGCGGAACATCATGACTCCGGACAGAATGACGGAACCGGGGTTGATGACATCCTTATCGGCATACTTGGGAGCCGTGCCGTGCGTGGCTTCAAAGATCGCGTAGCCGTCGCCGACATTGGCTCCGGGAGCAATGCCCAGTCCGCCGACCTGCGCAGCGCAGGCATCGGAAATGTAGTCACCGTTCAGGTTTGGCGTCGCGAGCACCGTATATTCGTCGGCGCGCGTCACAACCTGCTGGAAGATCGAGTCGGCGATGCGGTCATTGATGAGGAGTTTCTTCTTCCATACACCCTTGCCGTGCGTCGCGTAGATGGAATCGATACAGGTCTTGACTTCTTTGTAGAGAGCCTGGCGGAAGTCGTCGGTCGCGAACTCCAGGCCGGGTTCGATCAGGTTGGCATTCTGCTCGACCGTCAGATTGGGATTCTTATCTTTGTTGTCGATGATCCAGCTCTCGCGCTCGGTGACGACCTGGCTGCGGAATTCTTCGGTCGCGACATCGTATCCCCACTGGCGGAAAGCACCCTCGGTAAATTTCTGGATGTTGCCTTTGTGAACGAGCGTGACCGATTTGAGCTTGAATTCGAGAGCGTGCTTGATGGCCATGCGCACCAGGCGCTTCGTGCCCGTTACAGAGATCGGCTTGATGCCGACCCCGGAGTCGAGGCGAATCTGCTTCTTGCCATTCTTGAGCATGTCTTTATTGAGGAAATCGATCAAGCGGGCGGCATCGGCCGTGCCCTGTTCCCATTCGATGCCGGCGTAGACGTCTTCCGTGTTTTCGCGAAAGATGACGAGGTTCATGCGCTCCGGATGCTTCACGGGCGACGGGACGCCCTTGTAGTACTTCACGGGACGCACGCACCCGTAGAGATCAAGGATCTGACGCAATGCAACGTTCAGCGAACGGATGCCGCCGCCAACCGGGGTAGTCAGCGGTCCTTTGATGGCGACGCGGAATTCACGAATGGCGCTGACGGTATCGTCGGGCAGCCAGTTCTGGAATTTGGCTTTGGCTTTTTCTCCGGCGAAAACCTCATACCACGCGACCGAACGCTTGCCTTCATAGGCTTTGTCAACGGCGGCATCGAACACGCGGACTGACGCTTTCCAGATGTCGCGTCCGGTTCCATCACCCTCGATGAATGGAATGATGGGGTGATTGGGCACGTTGTACTTGCCATTGCTGTATTCGATTTTCTGCCCGTTGGATGGGACGGGAACTCCGTTGTACTGCGTCATGAGCACTTCCTCCAGAACTTAGGGGTTGACAGTGATTATAGAGAATATTGGAAAAAGAGAGGGAAACTCGACGGGTGCGATCACCCCGTCGAGTGAGCGGCGTCACATTCGGATGTGAGGGATTTTGGCTGGGATCGCGGAAAAAGAAAGAGACGCGGTAACCGCGTCTCTTGCCGGAATCTAACGCTCGATTTTGACCGATTTCACGACGACTTCTTGGTTGGGGCGGTCCTGGCGGCCGCGCGGCACTTTGGAGATTTTCTCCACCACGTCATAGCCTTCCACGACTTCGCCGAAAATGGTGTGCTTGCCGGTGAGCCATTCCGTGTTGCCGACAGTGATAAAGAACTGCGAACCATTCGTGTTTGGCCCGGCATTGGCCATGGCAAGCTTCCCAGCCTTATCGAAACGGTGGGGCGAGCCTTTGGTTTCATCTTCGAACTGATAGCCGGGTCCACCCATGCCAGTACCTTGCGGATCGCCACCCTGAATCATGAAGTCGGGAATCACGCGATGAAAGATCGTTCCGTTATAGAGTGGGTCTTTGACCTTGGCGCGGGTCTTGTGATGCGTCCATTCACGCTTGCCCTCGGCAAGCTCTGTAAAGTTGGCGACTGTTTTGGGCGCGTCTTTCTCAAACAGGCGGCAAACGATTGTGCCTTCACTGGTTTCAATCACGGCATGCGTACCGGGTGTGCGAGTCATCAGGTCTCCCTCGAATTGCTGCAAGTATTAGTTCGATTCGGCAGTCTTCTTGGCGCTGGCTGGCGCCTTGGCGGAAGCGGACTTGGCGGCTGATGGTTTCGGCACGCCAGCGCCGGTGTGGCGGATTTCAATGTGCGTGATCTTGACCGGGCTGGCCGGGAAGTCGTTGGCATCGCGCTTCATGCGGGCAATTTTCTTAACCAGTTCGACGGAGGCGTCGTCGCATTGACCAAAAATCGTGTAGTGTCCATTGAGGATGTCCCCCTGCTGCCCAGTGAGCGCGATTTCGGTGATGAAGAACTGGGAGCCATTGGTGTCCGGTCCGGAATTCGCGTAGGCTAGACGACCGGCGTGGTCGAATTGCAGTGCTGGCGAAGTTTCGTTCTTGAATTTATAACCAGGATCGCCCGTTCCATTGCCGGCGGGGTCGCCGCCCTGAATCATGAATTCGGGAATGACCCGGTGAAAAACTGTGCCGTCGTACAGGGGAACGCCGTGTTTCTTGGCATGAGAAACAGGGCTCGTCCAATCCTTTGTGCCGTCAGCGAGGCCGATAAAGTTCTCGACGCCGATGGGGGCTTCTTTCTTGAAAAGGGAGCAATGAAGGTCTCCGGCTGTGGTGTGAATGATGGCGGTTGGCTCGCCGGAAGGTGCGACGGCGGGTTTAGCGGTTGGGGCGGCCTGCGCAACGCTGAGCAGGCATGCAGCAACGATCAGAACAAACACAGAGAACAGGGTTCGCATCATGACTCCTCTAGTAAGGTTGTGTCCTAATTGTACGACAAGGATTGTACGGGAAATCTGCGCCAAAAGCAGTCGCAGCCCTGCATTTACACTCCAGCATTTTAGCCAGCGATTCTATCGCGAGCTGGCTTGCATCTCATGGCTCACCCGCTCGGCCTGCGCGAAAACCCGCAGCAGGTTACCGCCGAGAACTTTACGAATATCGTTCGCACTGTAGCCGCGATCGAGGAGGGCTTGGGTGATCTTCGGGAGATCGGCGGCGGAATCGATCCCTTCGGGAGTGGCGCCGCTCACGCCATCAAAATCGGAGCCCAGGCCGACGTGATCAATGCCGGCGACTTTGGCGATGTGGTCGATGTGGTCAACCAGCGAACTGAGCGGCGGCCGAGGAATCTTTGCCGCCCACTCGCGGTCGATGCGGTCGGAGTCCAGATAGGTTGGAGTCTTGCCCTCCGCTTTGAGTTTTTCGACATAAGCCTTTTCGGCGTCGCCACGGTCTTTGGCCTGCGCCTCTGCGGCCTTCCGGCAATTCTCGTCGATAAATGCGTTGTAAAAATTGACCTGGATCACACCGCCATTCTTGGCGACCGCGCGCAGCATGTCGTCAGTCATGTTGCGCGGGTGGCTGGTCAGGGCTCGCGCGGATGAATGGGAAGCGATGACAGGGGCCTTGCTAACGGCGATTGCATCCCAGAATGTTTTGTCGGCGACGTGCGAAATGTCGACCAGCATGCCCAAACGGTTCATTTCCGTCACGATCTGCTTGCCGCTATCGGTCAGGCCATTGTGGTGCTCGACTTTCGGATCGTTGATATCGCCGGATGAGTCGGCGAATTCATTGGTGTTCGACCAGCTCAGCGTCATGTAGCGCACGCCGAGGCGGTAGTAGTCGCGCAGCAGGTGAATATCGTTTTCGATGGAGTGGCCGCCTTCGATGCCGAGCAGGGCAGCAAGTTTGTGCTCGCGATGGGCGCGTTCGATATCTGCGACACTGAACGCCATCACCATGCGGTCCGGATGACGCGCTGCCTGTTCATAGACCGAGTCGATCAGATCGAGCGTGTGGCGGGCGAAGTGGCCCTGGTTACTCTCGGGCTCGACCCATATCGAGAAGAATTCGGCGCCCAGATTTCCTGCCTTTGCCTTGTCGAGGCTGATGTGCCCGTGATCGTTGGGGTCGGTCGATCCGATGTCGAAGTTTTCGTCGAGGAAACGCTGCGGTGTGTCGGCGTGCGTGTCGATGACGATGGCCGAGTTTTGGATCTCGCGGGCCTTGGCGCTTACGATAGTTTGTGAAAACGCAGGCAACACAAAGGCTAGTGAAAATGCTGCGGCACAGACTTGTTTTTTCATGGTTTGGATTCCAGTAAGTTTGAAGGATTCTACACGATAAGGCGCGCGCAGCGAGATTGTGAAGGGCGCCGCGCCTACAACAGCGCGGCCATTGCCTCTTGCACGCACTGCTCGAGCGGTTGGTCTGTGGAGATTGTCGTCTTCGGAAACGTGATGGGCTCGAACCGGCTCTTTACTTCCTGAAAGAGCGCGAAGGTCCGGTTGTGAGCAGGATGGGCACGGTCGGGTTCAACGTCCAGTCGCCGCCGCGCCGATTCGTCACTACAGACGCATTCAAGGATTTTGTAAGGCTGGCGGAGATCGCGGGCGACTTCCAAGACCCGCTCGATCTGGTAGCGCCGTGAAAACGTGCGGCCATCCAAGAAAATGTGGCGAGCAGGATCGTTCCGCAGCAGAAAGCGCGCGGCCTGCAGCATAATCTCCATGACGAAGTCGTCCTGTGCCACCGAGTACTCGATATCGTTCTCAGAGAAGAGGGCGGCGCGAATCTCATCTTTGCCCAAGAAAGCGCCATGGGTTTGGCGTGCCAGTTCTCGAGCGAGCGTGCTTTTGCCGGTTCCAGGAAGGCCGGCCATCAGAATCATCATGTTGTGAAATCGTCGAAGGGAATTCGTTTAGTTGGAGGCACCGAGGGCCGTCGCAGTTTCGTCAGTCGTGTGCAGGGGGAAAATGGTCTGGGTCTGCCGCCATTCATCATAGCGATCGGAAACCATGATGTGGAAGCACCAGTGGCGGCGTTCCTCTTCGGGTTCGACGAGGTCAAGGGCGTGGAGGTAGAAAAGATACTGCTCGACGAAATGAATCTCCTGCGTAGTCATGCCCCGGCGCTGCAGGTCAACCGTGATGCCGGCCAGATGTGAAGATGCTGTTTCGCCTTCCGCCGGGGCGGCATTGCGATTGCGGCGGCGAAGTTTCTTTTGCACTTTCACCGTGCGTACGGCCGAGTTCACCTGGATCTGATCATGGAACCGGTTGTAATAAGCCTCGGCAAGATCCTGCACGAAATCGCGCGTCCAGGGACGGCAATAGCGGCGTGACGGATCTAGGCTGGGCTCAATGCGAAGCGTCTCACTGGCTTCGATCGGGACCAACTCGTGGGAAGCCTTGAGTTCTTCCAGTTGCGCATCATCCACGATGCGGGGCAGCTGCAGCCTGTCAACTTCCTCATTTTGCCGCAGCAGCGATTCGTGGGAGGGGCGGAACAGCGGGTTCCAGAGAACACCGCGCATGTGTCGTAAGGTGTAATGGCGCGATTTGATCCGTTGGTGAGGGTCGGTTGCGTGCAGGGCCCGAGCGGTGCCGGGTACGCAGATCAATGCTCCGATCAGCGCAAACAGCAATTTCCACCGCATTGTAATAATGCTCGGCCCTTGGGTCATAGGGGAATCCTCTGGCCTACCGAAAATTGCGATATTCCGAGAGGAGTTGCGATTCTATACCAGAGATCGATGATCTGGTAAAGGAATCCGTGTAAACGACATTACCAAAGGAAGTTACTGGTAATCGTTACCTCAAAAAGCAGGGTCTCAGGTCACAGGTCTCAGTAAAGCCAAAGTCCCAAGATTCGACGCGCAAGCTGAGGGACTCAATCCCGGAGATCCCTCGCTTCGCTCGGATGACCGCGCGCGGCTCAGTACTTAGCCTGCCCTGAGCAACTGAGCAATGCGAAGCTGTCGAATGGGCCGCGCAAACGCGGTCATTTCTTAAACAGATCCACAATTGCCTGCTTCATGACCTGGCCGCCGACTTCCGAGATCGATTTCGTCAGCGGAATGCTCTTCGGGCACACCTCCACGCAGTTCTGCGCATAGCCGCACTCTTGGATGCCGCCATCGCCCATCAGGGCTGCCAGTCGCTCGCGCTTCAAGGCCTTCCCGGTGGGATGCGTATTGAACAGACGGACCTGCGAGATCGTTGCGGCGCCGACGAAACCAGTGTCTTCCGTAAATTGCGGGCAAGCTTCCATGCAGCAGCAGCAGGAGATGCAGTTGGACAGTGGATAGGCCTGTTCCTGCTCCTCCATCGTCATGCGCGGCCCGGGGCCGAGATCGTATGTGCCGTCAACCGGTACCCACGCTTTGACCTTTTTCAGGTTCTCGAACAGCACGCTGCGATCAACCGCGAGGTCGCGCACGACTGGGAATTTCGACAGTGGTTCGAGCTTGATCGGCTGATCGAGGTGGTCGATCAAGGAAGAGCACGCCATGCGGGCGCGTCCATTGATCACCATGGCGCAGGAGCCGCAGATCTCCTCGAGGCAACTGGAGTCATAGGTGATGGGCGTGGTCTGCTTGCCATCCCGGGTGACGGGGTTCGCCGCGATCGCCATCAACGCCGAAGTGACGTTCATGTTCGGCTTGTAGGGAATCTCGAACTCCTCCCAGGACGGCTTGGCGTCGGGGGTGAGTTGGCGTTTGATTTTGATGATTACGGTTTTATTATTAGCCATTAGCTTCTAGCCTTTAGCTCCTAGCGCAAACACAATATTTCGTATCAATACTTCCTGGGCCGCGGAGGAATCAACGCCGCATCTACTGGCTCGAACTCAAACTTCGGTTCATCCGCGTCCGGAGCGAACGACGCCTTCGTGGTCTTCATCCAGTTCTTGTCGTCGCGCTCGGGGAAGTCCGGCTTGTAGTGCGAGCCACGGGATTCGTCGCGCATCGCCGCTCCCTGGGCGATCACGCGCGCCAGTTGCAGCATGTTGTAAAGCTGGCGCGCGAAGGCCACCGTGGTATTCGCCCACACCGAACGATCACTCAAGTTGATGTTCTTAAAGCGATGCAGCAGCTCGACGACCTTTGCATCAGCCGCCTGGCACTTCTTGTTGTAGCGGATAACCGTGCAATTCTCGGTCATCGTTTCACCCAACTCGCGCCAGATGAGGAAGGGATTTTCGTTGCCGTTGGCCTTCATCAGGCCGTCATTGATTTCCTGCTGACGCTTGCGTTCGGCGTCGAAGTGTCCATTGGCAGCCGGAGCTTGAAGGTTCTTCGCGTATTGCACAGCCGCCGGACCCGAAACGAATCCGCCATAGATGCAAGAGACGAGCGAGTTCGCGCCGAGGCGGTTGGCACCGTGATACTGATACTCAGCTTCGCCTGCGGCAAAAACGCCGGTGATGTTCGTCGCCTGTTTGTAATCGATCCACAGGCCGCCCATCGTGTAGTGCATGCCGGGGAAAATCTTCATGGGCGTGTAGCGGGGATCGTCGCCGACAAACTTCTCGTAGATTTCAAGAATGCCTTCGAGCTTGCGGTCGAGAGTTTTGGCGTCGATGTGGGTGAGGTCGAGGTAGACCATCGGCTGGCCGTCGATGCCGAGTTTTTCTTCGAACACGACTTTGAAAATGGCGCGCGTGGCCACGTCTCGCGGCACGAGATTGCCGTACTTTGGATACCACTCTTCGAGGAAGTACCAGCGCTCTTTTTCCGGGATGGATTTTGGATCGCGCTTGTCGCCCGGAGTTCGGGGAACCCAGACGCGTCCGCCTTCACCGCGGGCGGATTCGGACATTAGGCGCAGTTTGTCTTCTCCGGGAATGCAGGTGGGATGGACCTGAATGAATTCGCCGTTGGCATAGTAAGCGCCCTGCTGATAGAGCGCGGACTGGGCGGAGCCAGTGCAGACGACTGAGTTGGTCGACTTGCCGAAGATGGCGCCGCATCCGCCGGTGGCGATGATGATCGCGTCGGCCGGGAAGGTACGGATCTCCATCGTGCGCAAGTCCATCGCGCAGATGCCGCGAGCGGTGCGGGTTCCGTCGAGGACGGCCGAGAGAAATTCCCAGTGCTCGTACTTCTTTACCTTACCTTCGGATTCATACCGCCGGACTTGCTCGTCGAGTGCGTAGAGCAATTGCTGGCCGGTCGTCGCGCCGGCGAACGCCGTGCGGTTATACAACGTGCCCCCGAAGCGGCGGAAATCGAGCAGACCTTCCGGCGTGCGGTTGAAAGGGACGCCCATGCGATCGAGCAGGTCGATGATCCCGGGCGCAGCCTCGCACATATCCTTTACGGGAGGCTGATTCGCCAAAAAGTCGCCACCGTAAATGGTGTCATCGAAGTGCTTGTAAGTGGAGTCGCCCTCGCCCTTCAGGTTTTTGGCGGCGTTGATTCCACCCTGCGCGCAAACCGAGTGCGAACGCTTTACGGGAACGATCGAGAAGAGGTCAACTTCACCGCCCATTTCGGCGATCTTGATGACCGCGGCCAAACCCGCCAGGCCGCCGCCTACGACGATAATCTTTGGAGCTGCCATCTGTATGAGTCCGATCTTTTCTGAGTGTATTTCCCGGGTTAGGCCCGGTCCTCACTTCACATCTTCAAAACGATGTTTTGCGAATTGGGATCGAGTGGGTGATATGGAGTACTCAGGAAGCCGTACATGCTGGCTGCGCCGATTCCAATCAATCCCAGCGCGAGCAACAGGCAGAGATAGCCCAGTCGCCGCCGCGCTGTTTCGCCAGTGGTGATGCCCCACTTCGCACAGAACAGCCAGATCCCGTACGAGAAGTGCCATGACGCGGCGACGATTCCGATCGCGTAAAAAGCGATCATCCAGGGATGCTGAAACTCTCCCTGCACCTTGGCGAACGACGCCATCGGATTTGTCGGCAAATGCACACCGGTAAAACGCAAGTAGTACGTGTGCTGAATTATGTAGACGAAGGCGATGATGCCGGTCCAGCGTTGCGAGGTATAAAGCCAATTCCCCTGCCATGGATAATCGCTGACGTTCGTGTCGCCGCGCCACCAGATCCAGACCCCGTAGAGACCGTGATAGAGAATCGGAATCCAGATGAAGCAAATTTCAAGCACGAGGACGAAAGGCAAGCTGTTCAAGAACTTGACTTGCGCGCCGTAGGCGTCAGGGCCTTTGAAGGCCTCCGCGTTCGAGATGAAGTGCTCGAGCAGAAATGCGCCAATGGGGACGATGCCGGAGAGCGAGTGCAGTCGACGCCACAGAAACGAGTTGCCGACGCCCGCCCGCAAGGGAGCGACGCCGGGCTTGATTCTGGGAGCGACGGGGCTGGCGGTTGAGGCCACAATGGGCTCCTTATAGGAAGCGTTGGAAAAGGATAACCGGGTATTATCGGTGCGCTATGGAACTCTCGTCAAGGAGGACTGGATCACACCATGATGTGACGTGGGACACGTTGTCAACGGTTGCGGCGGAACCGCCCATTGCATGCGACGGATCGCTCACGGGAAGCTGAATTCAGCCTCTTCGAGCCCATTCCAAGAACTTCCGGAACGCTACCCCGCGATGGCTGTACTGTGATTTTTCCTCTGCGGAAAGTTCCGCGAACGTTTTCCCGATGCCCGGAAAGTAAAACAGCGGGTCGTAGCCGAAACCGTTCTTGCCGCGCGGTGCATCGAGGATGATGCCCTCAGCCCCGCCGCGGAAAGCCCCAAGCGTTTGTCCGTCGCGGGCCGCCGCCAGCATGCAAACAAATCGTGCCGTGCGTTTCTCCTGTGGCAGCCCGATTAGTTCGCGCAGGACGCGAGCGTTATTTGCTTCATCGTCTGTGTTCGCGTCGGCGCGGTGCGGTTCGTCAGCCGCATAGCGGGCTGAGTGCACGCCGGGAGCGCCGCCGAGCGCGTCGATCTCCAGCCCTGAATCGTCAGCCAGGACAAGTTCGCCGGGTACGGCCCGGCTGTATTCTTCCGCCTTCTTGCGTGCATTCGCTTCGAATGTGGCGCCATCTTCGACCACTGGAGGCAGGGAAGAGAATTCTGGGATGGCGGCGATCAAGATGCCATGAGCCGCAGCCGCTCCCGCGAAATCATGTAACTTTCCGGCATTCGAAGTCGCGATGAGTATCGTGCGCGGGCTCATTGATTGCCGCTCGAAAGGAACGTTCACAGATTCGATCTTACCGGAACAATCAAGCGAAGGGTTTGGTAGTCCGAGCGATGTAATCACC
>JBELAC010000015.1:0-38063 GCA_049509215.1 Terriglobales bacterium | reverse complement strand
GAGGACTGGTGGTTGGTGCGCGACAGCCATGGTCGAGTCGGCTGGGTGCTGGCGCGCATGGTGGACATCGACGTTCCGATCGACGTGGCGCAATATGCCGAGGGGCAGCGTATCGTCGCATTCTTCGTGCTCAATCGGGTGCAGGATGGAGACACGAAAGTTCCGCAGTATTTAATGGTGCTGACCGAGCCGAAAGACGGACTGCCCTTCGACTTCAATCAGTTTCGCGTCTTCACCTGGAATGTGAAGCGGCACCGCTATGAGACCGCCTATCGCGAGCGGATCGAAGGCATTCTGCCGGCGATCGTCAAGCAGGAAGATTTCGGAAAAGAAGGCGTGCTGCCCGCATTCGTGATTCGCGTACTCGACGGCGATGGCAAGGTGAGCGAGCGGAAATACAAACTAAATACTCCCATGGTGCGGCGCGTGCTGGCCCCCGGAGAAGAACCGGTGCATGCAACGCACGCGGCCGCGAAGGGAACGGGCCGCAGGCACAAGAGGTAGAGGACGATCCGAAAAACAAGTCGTCAGACATTCATCGTCAAAAACTGATTTTCGAGGATGGCACGACTTGAACTTCGTGCGCGCCGGCGTCGAAGCCATGAAGCACGGAGTTGTGGTGCGCGATGATCTGCTCGAAGGTGAGTGAGCCGCTGTCAGAAGTCATGTGCCCATCGGCGACGAGGACCACGTCGTAACCCTGGCTGACGGCGCGGCGGGTGGTGGTGTCAACGCAGTATTGCGTCATGCATCCGCAGACGATGAGGCGGCGGGTCGCGCGCGCGGAGAGTTCAGCATCGAGAGTGGTCTCGAAAAACGAATCGGAGGCGCGCTTGCGTATGATGGGCTCGCCAGGATTGGGTGCGATTTCTGGGCGCAGGCGCCATCCGGGGGTCGTGGGATCGAGGCGGTGACCTTTCGCGCCGTCGTGCTGAATGTAGATGACCGGCACGGATGTGGCTCGCGCTTGTGCGATTAACTTGGCAATGCGAGAGACGGTCTCGTCGAGGGCCTTGAGCGTTTTTTCTTTGCGCTTCAGTTGCGGGTCGTCGAGGATTCCGCGCTGGACGTCGATGACGACGAGGGCGGTGGTGGAGGCTGCTGGCACTCTGTTCGGTCCTTCCCGTCTTGACTTTGAACTTTCTTTCTTGACGGTCACGGTTCAACTATAAAACTCTGCCATCGCATTGACTACGCGGCGAATCTCTGGCGCGGTCAGCTCGGGGAACATGGGCAGGGCGAGGACTTCCTGCGCGGCTTGTTCGGCTACCGGTAGATCTCCAGCTTTCAATCCTAAATAGGAAAAAACAGGCTGTTGATGCAATGGCAGTGGGTAGTAGATCTCCGAGCCAATTTTCTGATCGGCGAGAAACCGGCGCAACTCATCGCGGCGTTGGGCACGCACGACGTATTGGTGGAAGATGTGCGTGGCGTGGGGATTGCGCGCTAATGGGGCAATCGGCGCAACGACGGTCCGGACGGAATTTTTTGAGGTCGAATTTGACGTCAGACCGGATTCAGCGAGGAGGCGATCGTAGGCTGCGGCATGCTGCTGGCGGCTCTTGTTCCAACTCCCGATGTGGGGAAGCTTCACGCGCAGCACCGCGCCCTGGATCGCATCCATGCGTCCATTCCATCCGAACTCGTCGTGATAGTAGCGTCGCGGACTGCCATGACTGCGCAGTCGCCGCATGTGCTCGGCCATTTCTGGACGGGTCGTCGTGACGATGCCAGCCTCTCCGTAAGCGCTGAGATTCTTCGTCGGATAGAAACTGAACGCGGCCGTCACGCCCAGCGATCCTGCTCCGCGGCCGCGCCATGTTGCTCCGATGGCCTGCGCGGCGTCCTCGACAATGGCGACCTTGAACTCCTCGGCAATCTTTGCGAACGCATCCATGTCAGCGCACTGGCCATAGAGATGTACCGGCAAAATGGCGCGCAGTTTTTCTGGACGCTTGGCGATAAGCCGCTCACGGACTGCCTTGGCGTCGAGATTCAACGTTCCAGGATCGACGTCTATCAGGATCGGAATTGCTCCCGCCCGCACGATGGCGCTCGCAGACGCGAAAAAACTGAACGTCGTAGTAATGACGGAATCGCCGGGCTGAACACCGGCGGCGAGCAAGGCAAGCCAGAGAGCTTCGGTTCCGGAAGCGCAACCGACAGCCGCTGCTGCTCCAGTGAGGGCGGCGATCTCGCGCTCCAGCGCCTCGACTTCAGGCCCCAGAATAAATCCCTGCGAATCGCACACGCGCGTGATCGCGGCCAGCACCTCTTCGCGGATGCTCTCGTACTGCCGCCGCAAATCCAGCAGGGGAACGGCGGTCGTCGCCGCCTGCAATGTAGACGATGATGTCATTTTCACTCGTCAAATTTTAACAGGGCTTTGGGCCCCGGTGCTTTCCTCGTGCATCGCGATCCTACGGCTTGCTAGCGATCGCGCTGCGCAATGCGAGGCGGTTTGGGACGATTGCGTTCGTGGTCTGTACCAGCGAGATGTTTCTGCCACTGCGCAAGATCGGATCGCAGCCGGTCGAAGTCGAGATCAGGGAGCGACTCATCAGCGCCCGCAAGATTCCGAATCCCGCGGTCCAGAACCGAGCGGGCTCCGGCAATGTTTCGGCGCGATTCGTGATGAAAGGCGACTGCCAATTGAACCAGTCCCTGCAGATGCCGGCGCTGCGGCGTGCCGCGTGGCGCTTCGCGCCACGCCTCCTCTAATTCCTCGTGTGCGTCGAAGAAGTGAGCGAGATTAAACAGTTTCAGACCGGCAGCGATGTGGGAGTTCCCGCCGGGATGAGAACGTGGGTTTTTGCTGCCCATGGTTTAAGGAATATACAGCTTTTCATAGAGCAACCGCCCCAGACACTCCAAGAATGTGTAGAAGTACCATACTTGATAGCCCCTAAGTTACTGATAAATCAACGATTTATTTGATCCCGTTTTGGAATGCAGATTGCACTTTGGCTCATGCCATCATTTTAGGTTTTCCTGGGGCTGTGTCTGAATTTGAGCCTGCCCCGGGTCAGAAACGCAGAACGATTGAGCAAAAGCGGATACAAGCAGTTTGGATTTAACAAGTTTCCAGGTTTCCAGAAATATTCAAGGAGAGAGAAATGGAATCTGCCTTCGGTAGTATTTGGACTCGCTTCCTGCTGGCAATCACGGTTCTCGCCCTTTGCGTTGGAGCATTCGCGCAAGGAACGAGCGAACTGACGGGCCAGGTCACTGACCCAACCGGCGCAGTTGTAGCTGGCGTGCCCGTCAAGTTGACCAACAGCGCCACGGGAGCGGTGCGGACCAGCGTCACCAGTCCTGCCGGAACTTATCACTTCCCGGCTTTGGAAGTTGTTGGAACCTACACCCTCGAAGTCACTCCTAAGGGATTTAAGTCGGTCAAGGTACAAAACATTGTGCCGACCGTCGGCGTGATCGTTTCGCGCGACGTAAGACTGGAACTCGGCCAAGCTACCGAGCAGGTGACGGTGGAAGCCGGAGCCCAGTTGGTGCAGACGGAAGACTCCGCGCTCGGCGGACAAGTCGATCGGCGAGTTTGGCAGGACATGCCGCTCGAAGATCGCAACTCGAATGATTTCCTGGGATTGCTGGCGGGCGCCGAGCCAGCGGCTCTGGCGGAAGTCGCTGACCGCGGTCCAGCCGTTAACGGCACGCGACCCGGCAGCGGCAACTTCATGGTCGATGGCTTTAACAACAACGATCAGGGTACGGGCGGCGGCGGAACGGTATATGGAACCGGCGGTTCGGTTACCACCATTTCTCCTGACGCCATTGAAGAATACCGCGTGATCGACGGCACACCGCCAGCCGAATATGGCAAGACGGGCGGGTTCGTGACCGATACGGTGCTCAAGAGCGGCACCAACAAATGGCACGGTTCGCTTTTTGAATACAACCGCATTCAGGCTTTGGCAGCTGAGAGCTTCTTCACAAACTACGCCGGCCAGAAGGATCACCTTATTCGCAACCAGTTTGGCGGATCCGTAGGCGGACCGATCGTCAAGGATAAAACCTTCTTCTATTTCACGATGGAAGCGCACCGTCTGCGTACGAGCAGCCCGCTGACTGCGAACACGATCACAAATGACTTCCTGAACTTCGTAAATACCGGAGCTTTCGCGACGTTTATGGAAAGCAATGCAGGCGGCATTTGCGAGATCTGGACTGGAGCGCCCTGTCCGGGTGCGTTCAGCACGAACGCCATTAACCAGGATACTTTGGCTCCAACTTCAAACGCGACACTGGGCCCGCAATTTTCTGCAATGAGCACCGCAGAAGGCCTTCCCTACTGCACGACCGGGGCCGCGAACTGCAAGAACTTTACTGGCGTTGGGCAAGGTCTGTGGACTTCGCCGAACGTCATCGGCGTGCCGCAGATCACCTACCCGGTGAATGTGTACGCGCAGATTACCGAACCGGCTGGGCAAACCACGAACCAGATGCGGTATGCGACGAAGTTCGACCATAAGCTGACCGCCAAAGACCAACTGAGCGGTTCGTATCTCTACGACAACGCGGACAGCACGTTCCCGTTTGGCGGCAACAACGTCATGGGGCCGACCGAGTTGTTCCATGGGCGTTCGCAGAATGCCGGAATCACGTGGTCGCACACTTTCAGCCCGACCATCCTGAACCAGGCACGTTTCTCGTATGTCCGGCACACGGGTAACTTCCCGGCCGCCTCGAGCGTGGCTGGAATGCCCTCCGTGATCTCCTACTTCGATTCCCCACAGATCGGATTCGGGATGGCGGACAACCTGCCACAGTTCTTTACCGAGAACGAGTTCATTTACAAGGACGACGTCTCGATCTCGCATGGTAAGCACAACTTCAAGACTGGCGCCGAGTATTCGCGTACGCGAAACGGCAGCAGCTTCGATGTCGAGGAGAACGGCTACATCTACACGATGGACGCCGAGGACCTCGTGACCGACGGCACCTTCACCAACAACTGGGAGAACTACTACTTTGGCGGCCAATATTTTGGCGGCCTGGCGATCGCCGGAGCTTCTCTGAACCCGACGACGAATCTGCGGCCGGAATACTATCGTGGATTCCGAGCCAACGAAGTTGCGGCTTATCTCCAGGATGACTGGCGCGTTTCTTCTCGTCTGACCGTGAACATGGGCGTACGGTGGGAGTATTTTGGCCCGCCGCACAACTACCAGGCCGGCCTCGATGCCAACTTCTATACGGGCACTCCGGTACCCGTGGCGAATCCCGGCAACAATCCTTTCTACCCGGCGACCGTGCCCGGTTTCTATGCCTCAATCGCCAGCGGTGCCGTGCAGCAGCGGAATCACGACCTGTGGAACAAAGATCTGAATAACTTTGGTCCCCGTCTGGGATTCTCTTATGACGCCCTGGGCAACCAGAAGATGGTCATCCGTGGCGGATTTGGCGTTAACTACGACCGTATGTACAACAATGTGTTTGAAAACATCCGCTTCAATCCACCGTACTTTGCTCTCGGGTTGAAGGCTTCGCCGCTTTTTGGTTTCCCGGGAATCAGCGAAGGTGAGACTTCGACCGTGTATCAGCGCACATGGACCGCAGCTGGAACCGCCAGCTTCGGTGGTGCGGGATTAACTCCTTCGATCCGCGCCATGGACCAGAACCTGGTGACGCCGTACTACGAACAAGCGCACTTGGGCGTGCAGTACCAGCTGGGCAAGGACTTCGTGCTGGAATCGAACTATGTTGGCACGTTTGGCCACAAGTTGGAAGGCATCCTTGGTGAGGCCACGTACGACGGTCGGACCATCGGTGGTGGCTATTCGGGCAACCTCGTCAACCCGAACTACGGCAGAATCAGCTTCCGCACCAACTGCTGCAGCTCGAACTATCATGGATTCCAGACCACGCTGCGCAAGCGTTTCTCGAGTGGCTTGCAGTTCAACGCCAACTACACTTACTCCAAGGCGATGGACGACATCAGCGACACGCTTAGCGGCAAGATCAGCGGCGCCTCGAATGCCTATCCATCCGACAGCATGAATCCCAGCTTCGACTACGGCCCGGCAGATTTTAACGTGAAGAGCCGCGTGGTGGGGAGTTTCGTGTACGACCTGCCGTTCGCGAAATCGAACCGCTGGCTCGGCGGCTGGAATATATCGGGAATCGTGTCCTGGCAAACCGGAGCACCGTTCTCGGTCATCGACTCTGGCGTGGATAGCAACAAGGACGGCCAGTTCTCCGATCGGGCGGTCTACATCGGTCCGGGTTCGATTGGCAGCGCCATCAACCACAACCAGAAGCCGTGGCTGGGCTACCTCAACTCAGGTCCCTCCAATTGGGGCGTGCTGAATGGTTCGACAACGGCCCACGTCACGGGGATCGCGTGCCCGGTGAGCGTTAACATGGGCCTGTGGTGCGAAGGCAAGGCGCTCGGCCAGATGGAGCGTAACACTCTGACCGGCCCAGGCTTCTTCAACACGGATCTTGGAGTCAAGAAGTCCTTCAAGATTACAGAGGCTACATCACTCCGGCTCGAAGCGAACTTCTTTAACATCTGGAACCACCCGAACTTCCAGATTCCGGACAACAACATCAACGATGGCGGCGCGTTCGGGCTGTCGACGGCAACGTTTAACAACTCGCAAACGGGCGGACCGCGTATCACGCAGCTTGCAGTACGGTTCGACTTCTAACCAAGGTTCACGCGACCTTCAAGGCCGGCCCAAAAAGCCGGCCTTGTTTTTTTTCTCGATCCGTGATGGCGGCATTCACGCTCTTGGTTTCTGCGCTTGAGACGCTGCGTGATAATCTCTTCTCAACCACTATGCGGTTTTTTCGATGTTTATTGGCCATTCTGCTTTTGCCCGCGTGCTCTTTCGGGACGAACCCACCAAAATCGCAGGGGGCAGGCTCGAAACTCCCAAACATCATTCTGATTACGCTGGACACGACGCGCGCCGACCGCATGGGCTTCCTTGGATCGGAGCGGGGCTTGACGCCGAATCTCGACGCTCTGGCTCGCCATGGCGTGGTCTTTACGAGAGCCTATGCGCAGGTTCCGCTGACTACTCCCTCGCACGCCGCTCTGCTGACTGGAACCTATCCTCAGTTCAACCATGTCGAGGACCTTGGGTCGCCCCTGGGCGCGGGACTTCCGTATCTGCCAGATCTGCTTCATCAGCATGGCTACCATACGGCGGCGTTCATCGGATCGATGGTGCTTGATCCGGCGAGCGGCGGAGCTCCGGGCTTTGATCGGGGATTCGACGTCTATGATGCCGACTTTCACAATCCGAAGGTGGGGGAGGATCGTTATCAGAGCATGGAACGCCGTGCGGAAGACGTCGCGAACCGCGCCATGGGCTGGCTGAGCCACCACCAGCAAACGCCCTTTTTTCTGTGGCTGCACTTTTACGACGCGCACGAGCCTTATGATCCGCCGGAACCGTTCAAATCCCACTTTGCTTCTGAGCCATATGACGGCGAGATTGCGTACACGGACTCGGTGGTAGGCAGCGTGTTGGAGGTGTTACAGCGGCATGGACTCTATCAGAATACGGTGATTGCGGTTGCTGCAGACCACGGAGAAGCGTTTGGCGAGCACGGGGAAAGATGGCACGGCATGTTTCTGTATGACGAGACGATCCATGTTCCGCTGCTACTCAAGCTGCCGGCCGAGAGGTTCGCCCGAGAGCGCGTAGAAGCTCGCGTCGCGCTGGCCGACGTTGCGCCTTCATTGCTGCAGGCTGCGAAGATTCCCATCCCTTCAGCCGTGCAAGGACAATCGCTTTTCCCGCTGATGGAAGCATCGAAGCCCGCCGCCGGGAAGGAAAGCGCGAGCAAGCAATCCCGGCCGGCGGATCGCGCCATTTACTCCGAGACGGACTATCCGCACCGCGCTTTCGGCTGGAGCGCGCTGAGTTCGTGGCGCGTGCAAAAGTACCTGTATGTACAAGCGCCAAAGAAAGAGCTGTATGACCAGGCTTCCGATCCAGGGGCGCTCAAGAATTTGGCGGATACATCTCAGGCTGTTGCGGGCACACTGGATAGCCAGCTCTCGGATTTCAAGAAGAAGACCAGCGGCGCGGCGATTGCGCAGGCGGAACTGAGTCCGGCACAGGAGGAAAACCTGCGCGCTCTCGGCTATTTGAGCTCGAATCGCAATGACTCGGATAGTAAAGGACCATTGATTGACCCGAAGGACAAAATCGACTTTGCGAACAAGCTGCACGAGGTGCTGTTTGATGAAGATCGTTACGATGTGGCACTGGCGAAGGTGCAAGACCTGGCCCGGCAGTTTGAATCCGATACGGGCGTCATCTATCTAGAATTCGGCAAGGGGCTAATTCGCCGCGAAAAATATCCGGAGGCCGTCACGGCCTTGCGCATTGGCGTAGAGAAGATGCCGGACTCGTCGACCGCACACTACGAGCTCGGGCTGGCCTTGATCAAGAGCGACCAGTGGGAAGCCGCGCTGCCGGAGATTCAGGCATCGGTCGACCACACGCCGACTTCGGCCCAGTTTCACTTTTATCTGGCGGGCGTATATACACATTTGAAGCGTGTCCCTGAAGCGACGAAGGAATACGAAAAGGCTCTCGAAATTGAGCCGAATCATTTTCAAGCCAATCTCACGTACGGCCATTTGCTCCTTCTTGAGGGACACCCGGATGCCGCCCTGTCAAAACTCGACCGCGCAGTCAAGATTAATCCGGACTCAGCGGAGGCTCACCGATATCTGGCCGTCGCCTACGAACAGATGGGAAAGGTGCAAGACGCCGAGCGCGAACGCGCCCTCGAACTTAAGGACCAGGCTCCGAAATAGGTGGGAGCCACCACTGCCCCTATTTCTGTCCCGCTTTGCTCCGTTCTTTTTTGGCGTCACCAGCTCGGCCGAGGTGGTCGTAGGCCTGAGCGAGGGCGGCGTGTGCGGCAGAGAAGGCGGGCATGCGGCTGGTGGCGATTTCAAGGTGGACGGCCGCTGTCTTGAAGTCTCCAGGCTTCACCAGTAGCAGAGTCGCTCCGATTTCAAAGTGGGCCCACCCGGAGTCAGGCTGAAGTTCAATTGCCTTGTGCAGATGCTTGGCGGCGTCGGCATATTGGGCTTTCTCGGCGAGGGCGACGCCCAGTGTGTACTCGGCGAGGTAGAGACTCGCATCGGCTGAGACAACCGGTTGGAGCGCGGCGATGGCATGATCGGCCTTCGAGGGTGCGATGGCCGACGGGCCAGCTTCGACAACCTTGTTGGCGGTTGCGATCTTATCCTTGGGATCGGTTCCCGCAACCGCAGCGGCCGTTCCCGCGGACTTTTGTAGGCCTGCATAGCCCAGGGACGCCAGCTTCTGCATCTCCGAAGAACTCAATTCCGCACCGGATTTGGCTGCCTCGCCACTGAATTTGCGGTCAAAATTATCGACCTGTGAAGCCATTTGACCGAGTACTGCGTTGGAGGTTTGGGCCAGATTGTGGGCTGCGCCCGGGTCGGCGGTCAGATCGTATAGTTCCGGCTTGGGCGCGCGGATGTAGAGATATTTGCCGGCGCGCCAGGATTCGAGCGGGCTCCAGCCAAAGCCGCGTTGCGAGAGATCGCTGCGGGAGTAGACGGGCTGATCACTACCGCCTCCAGCTTTTGCGATGCGCAGCAGCGAGTTCCCCTGCATTTGGGACGGAACGGGGATCGACGCGATTTCGAGCAGGGTGGGCGCGACGTCCACAAGCCTGACCTTGGCGGTTACTTGCTTGGCGACGGGTTTCTCTTCGGGCAGGCGAATGAGCAGCGGAACATGAATTGTCTCGTCGTAGAGGAAGATGCCGTGGGAATCTTCTCCGTGGGCACCCAGGCTCTGGCCATGGTCGGCGAGAACGATGACAGCGGTGTTCGCGTCAACTTTCTGTTGCTTCAAAGCGGCGACTAGCTTGCCTACGGCGGAATCCGCCGCAGTCATCGCAGCATTGTAGGAAGCGTGCGCTATGCTGGCGTCGTTGATGTGAATCCACAGGAAAAATGGGCCTTGCGCGTTGTGGCTCAGCCATGTGGTGGCGCGGGCAACAACCTCGGCCCCGCTGCGCTCGGTAACAGGAGGGTGGGCGTCTCCCGGGATTACGGGGCGGAAGCCGGCGTCGTACGTCTGGAAACCGCGGTCGAAGCCCTGGGCGAGGCCATTCTGTGGGTCGAGCGCAATCGAACCGACAAAAGCCGCGGTGTGATAGCCCTGGGCCTTCAGCAGGTCAGGGAGGGAGGGCAGCGAGGGAGTCAGCGCACCTCCGATTTCGGTGAGGCCGGTGCTCTGAGGATAGGATCCGGAGAGGATCGTGGCATGCGAGACTACCGTGCCGGGAGCCTGGGCGTAGGCGTGCTCGAAGACGATGCTTCCCGCCGCGAGATGGTCCAGGCTCGGTGTTAGAGCTCCTTTGGCGCCGAGGAAGCTCATGCGGTCGGCGCGAACTGAGTCCAAGGTGATGAGGACAATATTGGGCTTCGATGCGGCAGTGGCGGGGGCGACGAATGAAACGCTGAGCAAGACCAGAATAATGCTGGCGACGAAGTTCCGATTCATGACGATAAGTGTAAAGGTACGGCCACCGTTCACCCAAGCCGGAACTGTGCCTCAGTGTCCCACAATTTGCGCGAGGGCGCCGCGGAGTTCGCTGGCCTTAAAGCCGAAAGGTCCGGGCTGGCTCTTATAGGCCACGCGACCTGTGGAATCAATTAAGTAGAGCCGGTCGGGCCAAGCTGTGTAGGCTTTTTCGGTGACGTTGCCAAATTCGTCGAGGACCGCGGGCGGCTTGATTCCCAGCTTGCGGACACATGCGCCCGCGATGAAGGCGCGATCCTCCTCGCTCTTCGGGCTGGCGAAGACCACGTTATCCCTCAGGTTGCTCTGCATCTGCCAAACGTCGCTGGGATGCGCTTCCGTGATGTAAACGACCAGAAACTCGACCTGATCGCGATACTGGTCGTAAAGCTGGTTGAGGGCAGGCACCTCCCGCCGGAAGGGCGGTCAGGTATAGCTTCCAAATATCAACACGACGGGTCGTCGGGTGGCAGTGAAGGATGACAGTCGTACCGACCCAGTCTTGTCCAGCTTTGTGAGGGAGAAGTCGGGAGCCGCAGCGCCTTGCTGTAGATCACCGGAACGGGCGTGCGTCCATAAAGTCTCAAAGGGAAACGCGAGAAATGCGACTGGCCCGGGAATGCGCGCCATCACGCGAGCGAACGACTCGGGAGGCTGGCGCATGGAGTGGTAGATGGCGGCGCAGCCGAATAGCCACACGAACACCAGCACAAAAGCAGCCCGCAGCAGAACCCTTCTCATTGGCTTCGATGAACCCCAGACGAGTAGCGCAATTATGGGGGCGAGAGGTCCTGGAATCAATAATATGAAAGCAGTAGCGGGTGCTGGGCAAGCCATCATTCAGTGGGGTGACGGTGGAGGGCCAAATGAAAAATCCGCCTCCAAATACCTGCTACTCGCGACCGTTTTTGCTGGTAAAATCAATCATCCCCGGGCACCGCCCGCCACTACTGGCTCGGTTCCACCTTCGTGAAATGGAATAGATAAATTGATCGGGTTCACCGGAAAACGCATTCGGATCGTGTGCCTGCTTGCTTTGTGCGCGGCGGCACTATTGTGTCTGCTCTCTTGCGAGCGGGTTCAGGGAGCATCGAAATCGCCGAAGATGATCATTCTGGGCGTGGACGGGCTGGACCCTGACCTTCTTACCAAGTTCATGGCCGAAGGCAAGATGCCGAACTTTGCCAAACTGGCCGAGCAGGGATCCTTCCGTCGCCTGACGACGAGCATTCCTCCGCAAAGCCCGGTGGCCTGGTCGAATTTGATTACCGGAATGAATGCCGGCGGTCACGGAATTTTTGATTTTATCCACCGCGACCCGAAGAATTTTCAGCTTTATTTTTCCACGTCAAAGGTCGAAGGACCGGCACACAGTTTTTCGATTGGCAAGTGGGTCATTCCTCTGGGAAGCGGTTCGGCGGAACAACTGCGGCACGGCAAGGCTTTCTGGGAGATCCTGGACGAAAACCACGTGCACAATTTTGTGTACCGTATCCCCGCGAATTTTCCTCCAATCGACGCAAAAGGGAAAACTCTTTCCGGCATGGGAACGCCCGATTTGCGCGGCACCTACGGCACATTCACTTTTTATACCGACGATCCGACCGCAGCGGTGGGAGCTGTCGAGGGCGGGGAAGTGGTGCAGGTGGACGTGAAAAATAATCGCGTCACCACCAACCTGATCGGACCCGACAACACTTTCCTGAGAAATGCGCCGCCTTCGACCGAGCCGTTTACGGTCGATGTGGATCCGCTCGAGTCGGTTGCGCGCATTGATCTGCAGGGTCAAAAATTCGTTTTGAAAGAAGGCGAGTGGAGTGGATGGTTGCCGGTGGAATTTCAGCTCATGCCGTTCATCGGTAACGTGAAGGGAATTTGCCGCTTTTATTTGAAGCAGGCGCATCCGCGGTTTCAGCTTTACGTTTCGCCGATCAATATTGATCCGTCGAATCCGGCGCTGCCGATCTCGACACCTTCCAGTTATTCGCGCGATCTAGCGAAAGAAATCGGAGAGTACCACACGCAAGGCATTGCCGAAGATACCAAGGCTCTGACTGCGGGAGTGCTGGACGACAAAGAATTCCTGCAGCAGTCGCACACCGTGCTGGCCGAGCATCGGCGCGCGTTCGATGCCGAGTTTCCGAAGTTTCACGAAGGCCTTTTCTTCTTTTATTTTTCGAGCCTCGATCTGAACGCGCACATGCTGTGGCGGCTGACCGATCCACAGAGCCCGTCCTATGATGCGGCGGCGGCCGCTCAATATGGCGGCGCGCTGGAAGAATTTTATGAGCAGATCGACCAGGTGCTAGGCGAAGTGATGGCGAGGCTCGACAGCGATACGACGCTGCTCGTGCTGTCAGACCATGGTTTTGCGCCCTACCGGCATTCGTTTAACTTGAATACATGGCTTTGGAAAAACGGATACATCACGCGCAAGGAAGGTTTCACGGGCGATGCGACCCAGCCTTTTGCCGATGTGGATTGGAGCCGCACGCGTGCTTATGGGATTGGGCTGAATGGGCTATATCTGAATGTTCGCAGTCGCGAGCGTGAGGGCATTGTCGAGGTGGGAGCGCCGGCCGATGCGTTGCTGCGCGAGATCCAGCAGAAGCTGTTGGATATCCGTGATCCGAAAGACGGATCGCCGGTGATCACGCGCGTGGACCTGGCAAGCGAGGTCTATCAAGGCCCCTACGCGCGATCAGGACCAGATGCATTGGTGGGTTATAACCGCGGATATCGCTCCGGATGGCAAACAATTCTGGGACAGTTCCCGCCGGATGTGATGGAAGAAAATACGAATCCGTGGAGCGGTGATCACTGCATGGATTACACCAAGGTGCCCGGCGTGCTGTTGAGTAATCGTAAGATTCCGGCGCAAACACCGGCACTGACTGATATTGCACCGACGATTTTGTCCGAATTCGGAATTGCGAAAACGAAAGAGATGATGGGACAGTCGGTATTTCAAACGCGCTAGCACGACGGTTATCGTCTATGAGTTGTCATCCCACTTCGCTCGGGATGACAAAACTTAAGGCATGAAAGACGCTGTAAAGTTAAACGGGAGAAATCATGTTCGGCTCACACAAAGTGAAGATTGAGGGCGAACTACTGGAGAAAGTGAAACAGTGTTCGGACGCAGCAGGATACGAATCGGTTGACGAATTCGTGATCCACATGCTGGAAAAGGAAACTAATAAAATCCTGCCGCAGGACGAAAGCAACACGTCAAAAGAAGACATACAGAAGCGGCTGCGCGGGTTGGGGTACATCGAGTAGCTTGATCGTCCACTCACAATTTATGGCGATGGCTGCTCATGCAGCACGGGTAGCGTTCGGATTCGCGCTGTTTCTGCCTGCGTGGCTGGTGAGCCCGCTCTCGATTGTGATCATCGTGTCGGTAGTGGTTGGGCTGCTGATGATTGTGCTGTTCGGGTACACGTCTGACCAGAAAGCGATCGGGATCGCCAAAGACCAGTTGAAGGCGCATCTTCTTGCGGTGCGTTTGTATCGCGATCAGTTGCAGGTCGTGATGGGTTCGTACGGCAAGATACTGCGCGGCACGGGGCGGTATTTGAGACTCGCATTCAAGCCGCTGCTTTATGTGATCATTCCGATTACGCTTCTGATCGTGCAACTTGATCGCTATCTCGGACTGACTGCCATTCAAACCAACACGCCGTTTCTGGTGACGGTACGCGTGAACAAACCGGAGGCGCTGGATGGAATCTCGATCGATCTGCCGCCGGGAATCACCGCGAGCGCTCCTGCCGTGCACGTTGCGGCTGATAACGAAGTTGTGTGGAGACTGGCGGCCAACCAGGAAGGCTCCTATGAGGTGAAGATCTTGGCCGACGGCCAGAGCGTAGCCAAGACAGTTCGCGTGTCATCGCAGCTGGCAAGGGTTTCGCCGGAGCGATGGCGCGACCATTTCTGGCAAAGAGTATTCTCGTCGGGCGAGTCGGCGCTGCCGGACAATAGCGCCGTCGAGTCGATCCTGGTGGATTACCCGGAACGCAATATTCCGCTCGGGGTGGCGGGATATGAAATGAACTGGATCTGGCTGTTCTTCATTTTGTCGATGATTGCCGGATTCATTTTCAAGGAACTTTTGGGGATTCAGGTATGAGCAAATCATGTGGGGCTGACCTGCGCGCTCGTGTGAATGACGCTGGCATGTGTGGCGTGGGCATATGTGTCGCGGACACTCCTGTCCGCGTGTGTGGAGCTAGTAAGCAGCGGTGGTTGTGCAAGTTTTTGGCGGGCAAGAGTGTTCGCGCCACGTGGGGCTTCTTGCTGCTCGCCGTCGTTCTTTTTCCTGCGGTCGCTCATGCGTATGCCGGGCCGGGCGCGGGATTTGCGGTGCTGTCTTCGTTCTGGGCGATTTTCGTCGCCTTCCTGTATTCGTTTTATGCATTGATGACATGGCCATTCCGTCAACTATTCCGCTTTTTGCGGAGGCGCAACGCATACGGGAAAGCCGTGTTTGAACGGGCGGTGATTTTGGGATTCGATGGGATGGATCCTGAACTCGCCGACCGATTCATGAAAGAAGGCCGGTTGCCGAATCTGGCAAAGCTTCGCGACAAGGGAACATTTGCCAAGCTGCGCACGACGTTTCCGGCTATCTCGCCGGTGGCATGGTCGACGTTCATGACCGGAGTGAATCCCGGCAAGCACAATATTTACGATTTCCTGGCGGTTGATAAGAGTAACTATCTGCCTTTTCTTTCGTCGGCTGAAATCAAGGGGCCGAAACGGCAAATCAGGATTGGCAAATATTCGATTCCGTTCGGCAAGACGGAAATCAAGGCAATGCGCAAAGGCACGCCCTTCTGGCACTGGCTGGGCAAGGCCGGGATTTTCAGTTCGGTGATTCGCGTTCCGGTGACATTTCCGCCGGAGAAATTTCAGGGTGTGCTTTTGTCTGGAATGTGCGTGCCCGATTTGAAAGGCAGCCAGGGAACTTTTTGTTTGTGCACCACGCGCATGGCTGGCGACAAGTTTCGCGAAGGTGGCGTGCGTGTTCCTGTTGAGCGGAAGAATGGGGTTTGCCGCTCCTATGTGCCGGGGCCCGACAGTCCAATTGCGATGGAAGCGGGGCATGAGCTGCGCGTCGCTTATGAGATTCGACCGGAGCCTGCTCTGAGTCAGGCCAAGCTGATCGTCGGATCGGAAAAGTTTACGCTGAAGGTTGGCGAATATTCCGAGTGGATTCCGATTGAGTTCAAGGCCGGCTTGGGCTTTAACGCACACGGCATTTGCCGTTTTTACCTCAAGGAAATCTCACCCGAAGTCGAAGTTTATGTCACACCTGTGAACATCGATCCCGGCCATCCCGACCTGCCGATTTCGCACCCGGTGACGTACTCGATTTATCTGGCGAAACTCTACGGGGCGTTTGCTACCCTCGGCCTCGCCGAAGACACCTGGGCGCTGAATGAGCATGTGCTCGATGATGACGCGTTTCTCGCGCAGGCTTATGGCAATCATCATGACCGCGAGCAGATGTTGTTTGACGCGCTCGACAAGACCAAGCAGGGACTGTGCACATGCGTGTTCGATACGACAGACCGCATCCAGCACATGTTCTGGCGCTATCTCGACGAAGATCATCCGGCGGCGCGTGACGTGCCGAAGGCCGAGCGGCGTGAAGTGATTCAGGATCTCTATGAGCGCATGGATAAGCTGATTGGCCGCGTCATGGAGAAGATCGACGACAACACGCTGCTGATGGTGATCTCCGACCACGGTTTCAAGTCGTTTTCGCGTTGCATGAATCTGAATGCGTGGCTGCACCAGAATGGCTATCTCACGTTGAAAGAAGGCAAGACCGAGAGTGGAGACTGGTTCGAGGACGTGGACTGGTCGCGCACGCGCGCGTACACGATGGGATTGAATGGGCTTTATTTGAACATCAAAGGGCGCGAGAAGCAGGGGATTGTCGATCCCGCCGACGCGCAGGCGCTGCAGGATGAGATCAAGAAGAAGCTGGATGGGCTGGTGGATCCCGCCTCCGGCGCCATCGGCGTGACGGGCGTGTTTGCGACGAACGTAGTGTATCGCGGGCCGTATACGGAGAACGCTCCAGACCTGCTGGTGGGCTACGGGAACGGCTATCGAGCATCATGGGATTCGGTGATGGGCAAGGTGACCAGCCAGATTTTCGAAGACAACATGAAGGCCTGGAGCGGCGACCACTGCATCGATCCGCGGCTGGTGCCCGGAGTGCTGTTCTCCAGCCATAAATTTGTTGAGGAAAAACACGCCATTGTGGACGTGGCGCCGACGATTCTGAAGTTGTTCGGGCTGGCGCTCCCGTCTTACTTCGACGGCAAGCCGTGGACTTTGGAGCCGAAGCCGACGGCGTCGCAAACGCCAGCCGTTACTCCTGCGACGTAGATCTTGCACGCGAGGCGAGCCATGCAACGCAGGCCAGCATGCCGCACCAGCCTAGCGTTCGCACGACGGCGGCGATGGCCGTGTCATACGGCAAGACGCCGAGGCTGGAAAAAATCGTATTCCAATCGTGCTCGATGAAATCGGAATCGCCGGTTGTTACCAGCGGCAAAACCATCGCCCGGGCATCGGCCATATAGGTTGCGGTGTAGAGCCAGTTCTCGAAAAAGAAAAACAGGCAAAAGACGAAACCGGCGACTTGACGCTCATGAAAAAAATAGGCGGCGAGTAGGAACGGAACCGCCCACTGCAGGATCGTGCCTCCCCAGATGCAAAGCATGTGACCGAAATAACTGAAGAGCGGGTGCCCGCCCTCGTGAACAACGAGGTTGGCGCTGTCGATGAAGAGGTAGCCGCCATGAGCGCGAAAGGCGTACACCAGAAACGCGGCATAAAAGACGAGCCACGCAGCGATCGCGTAGCGCGAAATCGGACGCCAGTCTTCGCGGGCGCCCGATATATCCACAAGTGACTCGACGAACTCGCTCATCCTGCAGACATTTTAGGGACTCGCTGGCATGAGGGCGAGATTACTGCGGTGTGCTTACCCGGCGCGGTCTGCGGGTGTTTCCGCCCCGCTGCACAAGCGACGGCGGCCGTTACGCGAGCGGGGCCGAAGTATCTAGGTCAGAGTGATTACTTGCGTTTCTCGTCAACCCCCTCCGCGGCGCCGGCTTTTTCGTCTTTCAAGTAACCAGCGGACAGCGTGCCCTTCTTTTTCGCGATCTCTAACAGGGTGGGATAGAACTGCACAAATGTGGTGTCGACGGCGGCGTGCTGCTCGTGGCAGGAATAGCACTCGGCCTTCTGCGGAATCTGCTTTGTCGGCTCGCTTTCGTTCAGGGGAAAAAACGCCCACTTGCCGGGAAAACGCGACTCGTCTTTAACGTGAACCGAACGCATCATGACGTCATTGGTTTGGTAGTGTCCTGCCTTGTTGATGGAGCCTTTACTGGCAGCCATGCGGCCTTCTAGCACGAGCATGGTCTTGTCGGGCCATGTTCCGGTCGCGACGAAAACCTTGTAGGCCTCGGGATTCACGAAGACGTTGTCGAACATCGAGTGTCCGGCCATGCTGGGGTCGGGGTTGTAGTCCATATCCATGCCGGTGGTGAGATAAATCCACTCGCGATAATTCGCCGGGAACACGAGCCTGCCATCGGCGGTATACACAGGTATGGCGGACTTGCTGCCGGCACTTACGGGAGAAGCGCTTGGCGTCTCCTGGGCCATCAGCAAGGCAGAGATGCCTAGCAAGAGCAAAAGACGCATACCATCCTCCTGGAAGATCGACGCAGATTCGACGTTAGCCTGAGACACCCGAGACTACGCACCGTCGATTGGAAAAGTTCCCTATTTTATTTCCCGAACATCGGGTAGTGGCTGGCGGCGCCCATCAGGAACAGCAAGGGAAACGAGAGCCAGAAATTGGTGCGCGACATCAAGAAGGCCTGGCGGGCCATGGCTTTTGCCTTGTCGGGCATGGGTGTTCCATGGGCGGCATTATCGGCGGTCCACTGGATGATTCGCTTTTGAATCCGCCAGATCACGCCCCAGACGTTGAGCATCATCATCCAGCCGATCCCGCCGCCGACTCCGATGGCTAACAGTTGACTGCTCTCCCAGCCATGATTATTAATACGCAGGAACAGAGACGCTGCCGCCAAAACGATGACGGCATAAATCACCGAGAGCACCGGCCCTTTGTCGAGCAGACCCTTGCCGGGAATCTGGCAGGCATACATAAGCGCCCACGTGACCGTCCAGATTCCAAAGAAACTCGCCATTGGCAGGCCGGAGGATGCACCGCCATTTCGGGCGTCGATGGCTACGATCTTGCCCCAGTATGCCAGGCCCATCAACACCGTCAGCACCGACGCCCAGCGGAACCACCACAGCGCGCGCGACATCAAACCCGGTAGAACCTTACCCTTGAGCACGGGATCGAGTTCTTTCATGAACGGCACGTTAACGAGATTGAAAAAATACAGCAGGCCGATCCAGGTGATGCCTCCGATAAGGTGCAGCCAACGAAACAGCATGAGAAGGTTTGTGTTGAAATCGGTAGGCAGATTGATGTCGATCAAGGCCAGGGCTCCTGTTCTCAGTCTCCGCGGGGAAACCGATGATTGTAGACGGCTGGTGAGGGAAATGATAGCTGATCATCAGTTCTGTTCGCATTCCGTAACCTCCCGAATATTTCTGCCTGCAGGAAGTTGAAAAGCGCGAGATAAGTCCGTATTGTAGGAGCCAACGTCTGGGTCGCTGCGCCAATCGCCCTTCCCAAAAGTTCAAGGCGCGGCATCGAATGGGAAAGAAGGAGATCGGCAAATGGAAGCAAAGCCGGCACAACAGAACATTCAAGATTCCTTCCTTAACACAGCTCGAAAAGAACGGCACAATATTACGATCTATCTAGTCAGCGGAGTAAAGCTGACAGGACGGATCCGGTCTTTCGACAAGTATTCCGTCGTGCTCGAAACCAGTAATCAGGAGCAACTGATTTTCAAGCATGCCATCTCGACGGTAGTTATCGCGCGCGGGGCAGCTCATGCTCATGGTGAGGGAAAGCCGGCCGCCGTGGCACCGATTAGTGAAGCCCCTGTTCCCGGCTCCGGCACGCAAGGATGAAATGAGTTTGCTTGCGGAGAGATGAGTCCAGAGTGAGCCTGCGGGGCAGTTCTCGGAATGAGCTCAAAGAAGTGACGAACCCATCGGAACGCCGGGAGCGCGCGTTCCTTGTGGGGGTGGAGTTCCGCACGCGCGGGCGTGCCGCAAAGTCCAGCGGAGCGGCCATTACGCCGGGAGCGCAGGCGGCGCGGGATCATGCGACCAGCGTTTCGAGCGGGCGAAAGACAGACTCGCCCGATTTCAGCTCGGAGGAATCCCTGGACGAGCTGCGTGCGCTTGCGACCAGCGCTGGAGCCGAGATTGCGGGCGAGTTCATGCAGCACCGCGACCGGCCGGATCCGGCAACGCTGATCGGCAAGGGAAAGCTGGAAGAAATTGCGGGCGCGTCCGCCTCAGTTTCCGCAGACGTAATTCTCTTCGACCACGATTTGTCACCTTCGCAACAGCGCAACATCGAACGCGTTGTTCACACCCGTGTCATCGATCGCACGCAGCTCATCCTGGACATTTTTGCGAAGCATGCTCGGACGCGTGAAGGTCAATTGCAGGTGGAACTGGCGCAACTCGAATACATGTTGCCGCGACTGGCGGGGCGCGGCGTGGAAATGTCGCAGCTTGGTGGCGGAATCGGCACCCGCGGACCGGGCGAAACGCAGCTTGAAACCGATCGCCGCAAGATTTACCGGCGCATCCGGCACGTGAAGCAGCAGATCGAAAACGTCCGGCGCATTCGCACCCAGCAGCGGCAGCGCCGCGAGTCGATTCCGGTGGCCACGGTTGCTCTCGTCGGCTACACCAACGCGGGCAAGTCTACCTTATTCAACGCTCTCACCAACGCGAATGTAGTGGCGTCGTCGCGCATGTTCGCCACGCTCGACCCCACACTGCGCGGGGCGGAACTGCCGTCGAAACGAAAAGTTCTGTTCTCCGATACCGTTGGCTTTATCCGGCATTTACCGCACACGCTGGTTTCGGCGTTCCGCGCGACGCTTGAAGAAGTGCAACGGGCGACGCTGATTCTGCAAGTTTCCGATGCGAGCAGCCCGGTCTCCGTCGAGCAGGACACGCAGGTCGAGAGCGTGCTGAAGGAACTCGAAGCGGACAAGAAGCCCCGGCTGCGGGTGATGAACAAAATCGACTTGCTGCCTCCGAAGCAGCGCGAGTCGTTGCGGGATGACAAAGAGACCATCCACGTTTCGGCGGCGAAAGGGATCGGCCTGGGCGCGTTGCTTGAGCATATCGACGCTGCTCTCGAACAAGACCGGCCCAGCCGTGTTCGCTTGCGCATTCCGCAGACAGAAGGCAAGACGCTGGCTATGCTCGAAGCCCGAGCCCGCATTTATTCCCGGCAGTATCAGGACGGATTGGTGGAGTTGGAAGCAGATGCTCCGGATTCGCTGCTGCGTCGGATGCGGGAGTGGGTGGTGGAGTAGGGAAAAAGAGGCGTCGACTTTTTCCCGTGAATTAGTTTAGCCCAAGACCGCATCTGTCCAAAACAGTTCTCACAATTTTGCGCTCTTTGTTCGCCCGCGAGGGATTTTGAGTCCCAATCCGATTGATCGGTCCCTCTCCTTTCTGCCGATCGATCTGCCCAATTAAAACGGCCGCCTGTTTCAGGCGGCCCTCTTTACGTTCTCGTGCTCGAGCTTTTGTCGGTTATGGCTTGTAGACGATTTTTAGAAAGGTGCCGGCCAATTCGGCGGGGCCAATCCCCTGACCCACGGTGACGAACAACTCGTTTGCCGCCCCGTTGGTTGAGTTCCCGCCTCCGAAGGCAATTCCCCACAGGTTATTGAGGACGATCGGCTTCCCGTTCTGTTTTATCGCTCCCACGAACTTTCCGGTCGTCGGATCGAACCCGTTGATGGTGCCGGCAACGGAGTTATTTGATACCAGCAGAGTATTGCTCAGTGGGCCAAAATTTCCGGGAGCAGCGGCGATACCCCAAGCCTGGTTTAGCTGCGTTCCCTGAACCAGTGTCTTCACGAAAGTGCCGTCCTCTTTGAAGACGTCGATAAGTCCTCCGGCTCCGACGTTCGGTACGGCATACGCCACGTACACCAAACCATTAATGTCCTGAATGCCGAAGACCGCGAGATTGGGTGGGGCATTCGGATCACTGAACGTCTTTACCAGGTTGAAGTTGCCGTCGTACATATCGATCACGTTGTTGGCGTTATCCGCAGCATAGAGGAAGTTTCCCGACGGATTACTGGTGATGGCCAAGCCCGTGTACGAGGATTTATTGGCCGAGTTATCCACCGCGAGCGTGGATAGATTGGCGTTCAGGCCCGGCGCCCAGGCGCTGATCGTGCCATCGAGTGTGGCAAAAAGGAAAACCGATGACCAGCCCTGAACCTGGAAGTCCGTCGATGATCCGTTAAAAACAATTCCCGTCGGCGTGCCCGGGCCATTTAGACCTGACGGTGAAATCGGCCCGTTTCCGGCCGTGGGAATCAAAACTCTGAGTTGCTCTATTTTTCCGGCCGCGTCGTAGATAGTCGACCAGCCGGTGTCGTTATCACTGATCCACCAAGGCCCCGTGGCGCTCCGGGCTAATCCCCAGGCGTTGGCCAGCAACGGATCGATGGTGTGGGCTTGACCGACTTGATCCGAAACCAGGTTGGTGAGTTGGTATTGCGCCTGGGCCGGGACCGAAACCACGGCAAGAACCAGGCCGAGGCAAGCGGCGAATGCGATTCTGCAATTCTGCATAGTAGTATCTCCTTTGCGAAGTCACGGGGGAGGGGCAATCCGGTTGGAGCGAACGGATACGGAGCCTTCTCTGACCTGCTTGGACTGAATCGTAGGGCGCGTCGTGAATCGAAGTGTCAGGGGTTTGTCACCAGTTTGTACATCTTTTGTTGGCTCTTGACGTGGCGGATGTCACAACGGCGGCAATTCTGGACCGATGGAGGGCCCTGGCCAACCATGACTTCTGCCCTTCCAATTGAAACCCCGCCCGTCCAGTCGGTCGGGTCACTCGCCCAGGGTGACGGCGGTCACAGCGCGTAGTCACTCCGTCACCGCGCGCCGGCTGCCTCAGATGTAGACTCAATTAACGGGAGGGTATCCATGTCAACCGCCTGGACGTCCCGTTACGCCCAACGCACAAAAAACGTCCGCAGCTCCACCATCCGCGAACTTCTTAAAATCACGCAAAAGCCAGAAATCATATCTTTTGCCGGAGGTCTGCCGGCACCTGACGTTTTCCCGGTCGAGCGGGTCCGGGAAGCCTGTTGCAAAATACTCGATAACCAGGCCCAAGCCCGGCTGTCACTGCAATATGGCGCGACCGAGGGCTATGAGCCGCTGCGCGAAATGATTGCGCGGCATACCTCACGCTACGGCGTGAAAGCGAAGCCCGAAAACGTGCTGATCACGTCGGGCTCGCAGCAGGCCCTCGACCTGATCGGAAAGCTGTTTATCAATTCCGGGGATCGCGTGCTGATCGAAGCTCCGACCTATCTGGGCGCGCTGCAGGCATTCAATGTTTATGGCGCGGAGTATGTTTGTGTTCCGAGCGATAACGACGGACTGCGTACCGATCTGCTTGAAGCGCCGCTGCGTTCGGGGCCGAAGTTCATGTACGTGCTGCCGAACTTCCAGAATCCCGGCGGCACAACCCTGGCGGAGGGCCGGCGTCATGAACTGGTTTTGCTGGCAGATCGTTATGGCATCCCGATCATCGAAGATGATCCTTACGGCCAGCTTCGTTATGAAGGCGAGCACCTGCCGCCACTGGTGGTGCTGGACCGCGAAAACCTGCGGCGCGACGACGGCTATTCGATCGGAAATGTGATCTACCTGAGCACGATCTCAAAGACGCTCGCTCCCGGTCTGCGACTGGGCTGGATCGTGGCGCCGCCAACCGTAATTTCTAAGCTGGTACAGCTTAAGCAGGGGGCCGATTTGCATACTTCCACTTTCGGCCAGATGGTGGCTTATGAGGTGGCGCGCGACGGCTTTCTCGACGAACACATCAAGCTGATTCGGCGCGTGTATGGGGAGCGGCGCGATGTAATGCTCCAGGCGCTTCAAGAAAATTTCCCCCCCGAAGTGACGTGGACTCGCCCGCTCGGAGGATTGTTCCTATGGGTAAGTTTGCCGTTGGGCATGAACTGCCTCCAGTTGTTCGACGCAGCGCTGAAGGAGAATGTTGCGTTCGTGCCGGGGGATTCGTTCTACTCGAGCAACGGAAATAGTGACGAAGGCTTGCGTCACTTCCGCCTGAATTTCTCAAACGCTCAACCGGAACAAATCCGCGAAGGAATCCGGAGGCTGTCGGTTGCCATCAAGAACCAACTGGCCGGGTTGCAGCCGGAAGCGGTCGTGCGATAGCTTCTCGTTACGGACGCCTCAAGGACCGACGGGCCTCGACAGAGCATGCCCGACCCACGGTCTGTCGCCTCGTTACGAAGGGAACCTTGTCGGACGGGGCGATTTGGGATGACATAAATGCTATGTCATCCCGCTTGGCATCGACGCTCACCCTTGCCGTTCTCTTATGCCTATCGATGCGGGCGGCTGCCCAGGAAGGGGAAGGTGCAGCGCAAATCCGCAAGCTCGAAGAAAAATGGACGCTGGCCTACAAAGAGCACAACATCGATATTCTGTCCACGCTGCTTACGGAAGACTTCATCATCACGGTTGAAGACGGATCAACTTACAGCAAAGCAGGCTATATAACCCACTCCGCGGATCCAACCGTGCAGGTGGAACTCGCGGAACAGTCGGACATGCGGGTCCGCGTGCGCGGTGGATTGCTCGCCATCGTCACCGGCGCCTACCATGAACGGGGACAGTCCAACCGCAAGCCGTACGAATACCACGACCGCTTCACCGATACTTGGGTACGCACCGGCAATGGATGGCGAGTGCTCGCGTCCCACTACAGCGTCCCAGTGAAGTGAACCCCGGCGCCCATCCAGACGTAATTTCCAGGGAATAATTTGCGGTTGCTCCAGTTATATACAGTGAAAGGAGCAACCGATGAACAAGTTGTTTTCGTGGCTGATCAGTCCCCCTACAGACGGACCGAAATCCATTCTAATTTTGCGGCTGATGGCAGGAGGCGTCTTCTTTTGGGAGGGCCTGCTGAAGTTTGTCTATGTAAACCAGGGCGTAGGCCGCTTCACCAAACTGGGCATACCGTTTCCACATTTCACAGCAGCCTTCGTCGCATACCTCGAGATTTTCGGCGGGATGCTGTTGCTCTCCGGCTTGCTCACCAGGCTGATCGCCATCCCGTTTGTCATCGAAATGATCGTGGCCGTCCTCTCTACGAAGATTTCGGTGTATTTGGGAACCTCTCCTTTGCCATTGCCGCCCGCTCCGCCGCAAGTAGGGTTCTGGGCGGTGCTGCACGAGATCCGATCGGATTATGCGCAGATTGTGACCGTCATTTTTCTGATGATGAATGGCCCGGGAAAATGGTCACTGGATGCGGTACTGCAGCGGAAATTGAAAAAAGGGGAAGCCTCGAAGTCCGCGCAGTCGAATGAACTTCCGGGTTGGTCCCCAGCCGCAGGCCTCTGATAACCAGCGTCGGCGACAGTAATTTTCGACGGGAAACGACTCGGGCCGACCCGGGGTACACTGTTTGGACTGTGGCTGACCGCGAAGAGACCGGCTCTTTCGAAGAACTGGCGATGCCGCTTTTCGCCCGGCTCTACAACTTTGCCCAGTGGCTCGCGCAGGACCGTACAGCCGCGGAAGACTTGGTGCAAGAGACATACATGAAGGCGCTGCGGGGTTTTGCCTCGTTCAAGCAGGGGACAAACTTCCGCGCCTGGATGTACAAAATTCTGCGGAATACCTTCCTGACGTCGCAGGCCGGGTTGAAAGCGTCTGGGGTTGTCTCGCTCGACGGTGAGGACGACGTGGCGCTAGAACCGGCGGCGGCTGAAACTCCAGAAACAGTATTGATGGCGCGCATGGAGCAGGAGACGATCCAGCATGCCCTGGAAGAATTGCCAGTACACTTTCGAGAGATCATTCTGCTCTGCGATGTGGAGGAGATGACGTACCAGGAAATTGGCGAGACGCTCGCGATTCCGATGGGAACGGTAATGTCGCGCCTTTCGCGCGCGCGCAAGGCCATGCGCCAGTTGCTGGCAACGAAAGTTCAGGGGACCTCGCGATGACTTGCGACCTGTGGCGGGACAAACTGGATGCTTATGTGGATTCCGCCTGTTCCCGGGAAGATCTCGCGGGGCTTGAGGCGCATTTTCGCGCATGTCCCTCCTGTGCAGCCGACGCTCTGAGCCGTCTGCAGCTCAAACGCATGACACAGGCTGCGGCCGTGCGGTACACACCTTCACCGGAGTTCCGTCAGCGGATTCAAAACGCAGTGGTGGAGAGGACCATTCGGACAGAACGCAGACCGAGCTGGGCATTTTTGTGGATTCCGCGCCTGGCCGTGCTTGCCATCCTGATCGTGCTACTCGTCGGCGGCCTTGCGTTGTGGAGCCGGCATGCGTCCCGCCAGCAGGCTGTGGCAGAGTTAGTGGATCTGCATGTGGCCACACTGGCGAGCGCGAATCCGGTTGATGTGGTTTCGACCGACCGGCACACGGTGAAACCGTGGTTCCAGGGCAAGTTGCCATTCACGTTCAATCTTCCCGAACTGCAGAATTCCCCATTCAAACTCCTGGGCGGAAAGGTGACGTATTTTGACCACAGCCCAGGCGCCCAATTGCTGTACCAGATTCGCAGCCACCAGCTTTCGGTCTTCATTCTGCAGGACCGGCCAGGAATGATGCCCGCCGCCATGGGCATTAACACCGCACGGGAGATGGCTTTTAACGTGGAGACTTGGAGCGACGGAGGATTGCGTTACGTTGTGATCGGCGACGCCAGTCCGGCGGACGTCCACGAGCTCAGCGAGTTGATGAGGGAGACGAAATAAGATCTAGGCTTTGCCGAACGGATCCTCTAAAGACGGACTCTGGGGCGTGAACAACTCCGCTCCATTTTCCAGAATGTGCATATCGTCTTCCAGCCGGACTCCAAACTCTCCGCGAATATAAATCCCCGGCTCATCGCTGAAGGTCATCTCGGGTTGGAGTTTCACGGTATTTCCGCGAACCAGATAGGGCCATTCGTGACCGTCCATGCCCATGCCGTGTCCCAAGCGATGCGTGAAATATTTATAGTCAGGACCGTAGCCGGCGTCGGTGATGACCTTGCGCGCCGCCGCGTCGACCGATCCTGCTTCGACTCCCGGCTTTGCCGCGGCTAGCGCCGCACTCTGGGCGCGGTGGACAATCTCGAAAACCTGGTTCATTCTATCCGTGGGCTTTCCCACCACGAACATGCGCGTGATGTCGGAAGAATACCCTTCCACCTGACAACCACCGTCAATCAGGATGATGGTTCCTTCACGGACGATCTGCGGAGTCACCGAACCGTGCGGGAAAGCGGAAAACTCGTCGAATAAGACGAGCGCGTCGCCTTCGAAGCCGAGTTGGCGGTGCGCTGCGATGACCAGATTGCTGACCTCGTGGTGCGTCATGCCGACCCTGAGCGAGCTGTGCGTCGCCTTGTAAGCGTCCAAGGTGACGGTGGATGCGAAGCGCATCAGTTCAATCTCATGTGCACTCTTGATCATCCGGCATCCGGCCGTGACGGCAGTTGCACTGACGAAGCTCGCGGCGGCAGCGGCTTTGCGGATGCTGTCGCTGAAAACGAACTTGACTGTCTCCTCGATCCCGATCGTCCCGCCGGAAATCCCGCGATCGCCGAGCCCTTGCGCCACGCGCGCATAAGGGCTCTCATTTTCCTGCCAGATGCGGACGTCGGGATTCTTGCCATTGGGCGCTAATGCGATTTGTTCGCGTGAGCGTCCCTCCTCAAATGCGGGCGAAACGTAGAAAGCTTCACCCTTGACCGGCAAGACCATGGTGAATAGTCGTTCGCCGCCCCTCCAGCGAATACCCGCGAAGTAATTGAGAGAGGTTCCCTCGGTAAGCAGAATGGCGGCAAGGTTGTTCTCGCGCATCAACCGGCGCGCTTTTTCCTGGCGTTCGGCGCGCTCCTCGACCGTGATGGGCCTCACCTCGCCACGGCGCGAGCGAAGAGCAGCAATCGCTTGTGGCAACGGGCCATTGTCCTCCGTGGCTTTCGCAAGAGAAGGCAATATGGCGCCTGCGGCTGCGGCGACAGATCCAGTCTTAAGAAATCGGCGACGTGAGAACAATGGGGCCTCCGCGAGCGATCCGGATTCGAGGTCAGATCGCGAGCCATCATTATAGAGAACGTCATGATCGAACAAGCCGACGGCATGCGTGATCGGCCGAGTCATACAATCTGGGAATGCTGGCCGGTTTCCAGTGCGCGGGATGCGGAGAGTGGAATGAGACGACCGTGGACGAAACCGCCGGTTCCCGGCAGAGCTACATCGAGGACTGCCAGGTCTGCTGCAAGCCGAACGTATTGCGCGCGGAATATGATCGCGAAAGCGGGGAGTTTGTGATCGGCGCAGAATTGGAATGACGCGGAATGATTATATTTGCCATGAGAAATGGTATATGCCATACTATATACCATGACAATTACCATTGATAAGGCCGGGCGTATCGTTGTACCGAAGGAATTGCGCCAACGTTTTGCCTTGCGCCCGAATACCGAATTGGAAATTGTCGAACATCCTGAGGGTGTTCTGCTGCGCGTGCCGGAGCACAAGCCATCGCTGACCCAGGTGCACGGATTGCTCGTCCACCAAGGCCGCGCGGAGGATGGAGCCGATTGGGACTTGGCTCTGGAAAATACCCGTGAAGAACGGCTGCAGGAAACGCTCCGAGGCTGAGGGATGGTTCTATTCTTCGATACGACCGTTTTGGTCGCGGCATCAAGCCGGGCGCATCCTCACTTCGCACAGGCCGCGGAGGCAGTGGGGCGCGTGGTCGCTGGTAAAGACAAGGGATTTATAAGCCAGCATTCGCTGGCGGAAATGTATGCCGCGTTGACTCGTATGCCCGTCGTTCCGCGCATTCATCCCCTTGAAGCGGCGCGTATGATCCACGAGAATATTCTGCGTCACTTTCAAACTGTGCCGGTCGTCCAACAAGACTATCTCGATGCTTTAACCACGGTGTCGAATGCGGGCTGGCCCGGAGCCAAAATTTATGATGCACTGCTTCTGCGTTGTGCGGAGAAGTGTCCCGCGCAAAGGATCTACACCTTCAACCTGAAAGACTTCAAACAAATGGCTTCAAGCCATCTGCAGCATAAGATTTGTGCTCCATAGAAGTACGCGAAAATACTAAGGAGGAGCAATGGGAACCTATCCCGTAACAACAGGACGCATGGTTGGCCACAACATGGTGACCACGCAGTTTGAGTTGAACGGTTACCGTGTGGTTCGCACGCTTGGCGTGGTGCGTGGAATCACAGTGCGGTCGCGCTCGATTTTCGGCAGCATTGGCGCCGGACTGCAGACGCTGGTGGGAGGCAATATCACTCTGCTCACGAACTTATGCGAGAAAGCCCGTCTGGAGGCTTTTGACCTCATGCTGCAGCACGCTGCAGAACTCGGCGCGAACGCCGTGGTCGGCGCGCGTTACGACGCGACCGAAGTGATGCAGGGCGTCACCGAAGTGCTCGCCTACGGAACAGCCGTCTTCGTCGAGCCTACAAAGTAACGCGAATTTGGCCGACTGACCGTGTGCTATCAGCGTCCCAGAATCGTTCTTTGGTAACGTGCTGCGCACGCGCTCGTCCCTTAGAATTTTCTCCGATATCCGCGTCAAAAACGGTGGTTCTGGGTTATCAACTACGAACATTCATCTTGCCTTTCGGCATACAGGAGAGAGTAATGAAGGTTTTGAGAAGCTTAGCAGCAGTAGTGTTTTTGCTTGCCGTGTCTGCCAGTCTCAGCATGGCGGACGTACCCGGTCGTCATCCCGCATATCTGCATGCGTTGTCTGACCTGCGCGATGCGCGCGCTCACCTTGAGCATATGACTCCGTCGGAACACATGAACAAGGAAGAACAGCACGCCATCGAAGCCATTGATCGAGCGATTGACGAGATCAAGAAGGCTTCCATTGACGACGGGAAAAATATCCAAGACCACGTGCGCGTGGATGCGCACCTCGACCGGAGAGGACGGTATCACAAGGCTCTCGAACTGCTCAACAAGGCGCACAACGACGTCGCCCGCGAAGAAGATAATCGGTTCGCAGATGGGCTGCGTGATCGAGCTGTCCACCACATCGACGAAGCCCGCAATATTGTTGACCGGTTGGTTGCCCAGGCAAGGGATTAGTATCCAGGCGCTGTTTCCGCGCTTAGTTGCCGCCACGACTCGCAAATTGTAAGTGGGCCCGGTCGTCATAACGCCGGGCCTTTCACTTTGAATGAGTGATCGGGTCTGCCGGGATTATTCCTTGTAGAGAAATCCGGCCACAGTCGAAGCCAGGATCGCTCCGATCCATAGTTCGAGCATCCATCCCAAGGGCATCACGCGAGGAATGGGCGACCACGTCGCCTGCGCAAAATTGTTTGGGACGCCCGCGCAGAAACCAACCAGCATTCCGATTTTGAGCGCCGTTTTCGGTCCTGGGCCGGCCGTAGCACGGCTCCAGGCATACAGATAAGCAATCAGAATCGACATTACAAAAATCAGAAGAATCCATTGCCCAACGAAAAAGGGATAGCGCGGTTGCTTCAGAAACAAGCCTTGCTTCTGCATCATTTCGTAAAACGGCGCCTGCCGCAGGTTGATGAGAAAACTCCAGGCGTTCCAGACCACTCCGCCAGCAATGCCGCCCAGCCACACGCGTGCCGAGTTGAGTTTCATAGTGCCCTCGTTTCGATTGGCTTGAATTCGGCACAAGTGTACTCTAGCTGCGCCAGATAAGTGAGTTCCTGTGTGGGTACGGAGCATTCGCTTGCGATGGCACGGTTATTGCGGCGTAATCAGAAGCCGCTCGAGCTCTTTGCCGATAGGCGAACGTTCGCCGCATTTGTGGCGCGATGAACAAGGCGCTGACGAGCGCGCCGAGCGGTTCAAATCCGATCTCGCACTCGATCAGGTCGCGAAGGCTGCTCGAATTGGCCGTGAAACGGCATGGATTGTTAATGGCGCGCGCCTTTTCCACAGATGTTACTTTATGCAGAAAGAGCTAAAGCGAACAAAAGGAGAAGGTTAGCAAAAGGAATCACTTTACTAAACGCTACCCGTTGTGGTCATCTTCCTAATTAACCACTACATTTCGCGTTTTGCACCTTGAGTCCTGGGGGCCAGTCCTAGGCGTGTCTCAACCTGAAACTTTCTTATTGACAACAAACGATTTAGGCGTAGGATGTGGACAAAAGTGGTTGAAAGTGGATTAAAGGATAGAGGTCGGGGCAGAATTTATAACTTTTGAGGCGCCAGTGGGATCCGAGACTGACACCCCCAAAACGAGCCCAAACGAACCCGATTCCACTGGTTTTATGACCGCTTCTACCTCCCTCGTGATGTTGGCTGTGGTAGCAGCCATCAATAAACGGAGCCCGAAGACAAGCAGGGCACATGTTTCGCGGAAATCACCCAACTCGCGTGGACGAAAAAGGACGGCTCAAAGTCCCCGCGGAATACAAGCGCGTGATCGACGAGAAATATGCACAGCGATTCTATATCACGAGCGTGGATGGAATCGTGGCCCAGATTTATCCCTTCGAGGAATGGGAGCGGATCGAACAGAAGTTGGCATCCCTGTCGACCTACAACCCGACCAAGAAGAAGTTTTTGACGCGCACGAATTATTACGGGCAGGTCGTAGAGATGGACGGGCAGGGGCGCCTGCTGGTCCCGCAGATCCTGCGTGAGGCAGCGCAGATTCGCGGGGAAGTGGCAGTGCTCGGCAATCTGACTTACCTGGAAGTCCGGAACATGGAAGCGCTCGATAAGGAGATCAAAGAGCCCTTCACGGATGAAGATACCAAGACGCTTGACGAATTGGGCATCTAGAAGTGGAAACGGACTCGGATTCAAAACACACCCCCGAGCGGGGTGGGCATGGGCAGGATGGCCATGTCCCAGTTCTTTTAAAAGAAGCGATCGATTTTCTGGCCGTAAAGCGTGGCGGAACCTATCTGGATGCCACGGTGGGCCTGGGCGGGCACAGTTGCGAAATCGCAAAACGCCTCGGCGCACCGGGACATTTGATTGGCTTCGATAAGGATCCGGCAGCGCTGGAAGTTGCTAGTCGCTTGTTGCTGGTTGCTAGTAAACCCGGCGACATGCAACAGACTACTAGCAACGAGCAACTAGCAACGAACGACTGGCCGACGGTCACCCTGATGCATGCATCGTTCAGCGAGGTCAGTGACCGACTCGAGCCTAAGTCTCTCGACGGGATGCTGGCAGACCTCGGCGTGAGCAGCCAGCAGCTGGGCAACGCGGAACGCGGATTTAGTTTTCAGGCGGAAGGACCGCTCGACATGCGGATGAATCCGATGTCGGGCGAGACCGCCGAACAAGTGGTAAACCACATCGACGAGCGCAAGCTGGCCGATGTGATTTACGAATTCGGTGAGGAAAGGAGGTCGCGGAGAATCGCCAGAGCCATTGTCCGGTCGCGGCCGATACAGACGACGACGCAACTTGTGAGCGTTATATCGGCCGCGGCCCGGTCAATGAAACTGGGCCACCATAAGCAAGACAGGATTCATCCGGCGACTAGAACCTTCCAGGCTCTCCGAATCTTCGTAAACCATGAACTGGACGATCTGAAGGCACTGCTGGTGGCGGCTCCCAGAGTGCTGAAGCCGGGCGGAAGGCTGGTGGTAATCAGTTTTCACTCGCTCGAAGACAGGATCGTCAAGGATGCAATGCGCGAGGGCGCGCAGCGCGGCGAGTACCGGCTGCTGACAAAGAAGCCGGTGACGGCGACGGAAGAAGAGAGGGATCGCAATCCGCGGTCGCGCAGCGCGAAGATGCGCGCAGCAGAAAAAGTGTAGCGCGGACACTCTTGTCCGCGCCGCCGGCGTACCGCCGGCAATGATTTTGAGTTTGCCCCGGAGAAACTGCCGGGCTCCCCGGTGCGGTGATGGTAAAGCGCGCCGGGTAACAAGTTTGTGGAAGAGCGGTCCTTCAGGGCCGCGTCGAGCGATGCGTTAAGAGAGGGGCTTTAGCCCCCGTTTTCCAGGCACTGTGGTGGAGTTTCCCGGAGCGGCCAAGACGAAATAAAACAAGGCCAGGTCCGGAGATCAAGAGACGGGAACAATCGGATGATGTTTACTGGCACCCTGATCGAGGATCTGATGGCAACGGTGGAACGCGCCACAGAAAGAGTGCAGATGGAAGAGGACGTAATGGCCGCTTCCATCATCGCGGATTCCTGGTTCGCTTCAACACAGGAAAATACAGACTACGACACGAAAATTCTTGGAGTGGCATAAATCATGAGCGCGGCCGTGGCGATGCACAATCTGGCAACTTCCGAACGGCGCAAGTCCTGCTGGTTGGGCACGCCGGAAATTTATTTCCGGAAGACAATCGATAACTCGCGCCTGGTGAAGGTGGAAGATCCGCGCCGGGAACGCGAGATGCGCTTCTTTGGAATCGCACTGTTCTGTTTGTTCCTGATTGTCATGGGATATGCGCTGCAGCATTTCCGTGCCATCGAATACGGCTACAAGATCGAAATTCTGCGCGCGCAACGCGACGGTTTGGCGGGAATGAATCAGGCGCTGCGTCTGGAAGAGTCGTCACTGCGCGATCCTGAGCGCATCGACGAGATGGCGCGCAAAATGGGATTGCAATCGCCCGATCCGGGCCAGGTCATTCGCATGGATGCCGGAAGCGATCTGGGTTCGCCGGTCATGGCCAGCGTCACGCCGGTTTCGGTTGTCTCGGCGAGATAGCTCTGCCTTGCGATGGAGCTTGTGGCCTCTTGCTCTGTAGCGGGAGACACAGCAAGCTGCGTCTCTGCGGGAAGTTAGTTTTTCGCGGCGGCTCCCTGGGGCCGCCGAAAGTTTCTGAGGACTGGAAGTGCCTGCAAGTAACTCTTCGAACGGCGGCCGATTCAGGCTTTACGTCCTGTCCGCATTCCTTTGTTTCTGGCTCTGCGCAATTTGCGTGCGGCTCGTCTACCTCCAGATTTTCTGCTATGGAGATTTCGAGCGTCGAGCGCAGCATCAGCAGCAGCGCAGCTTCGAACTCTCAGCGAAGCGTGGCATTATCTATGATCGCGCCGGGCATGAGCTGGCGATGTCGATCCAGGTGGACTCGGCCTTCATCGTGCCCACGGAGACGCCCGATCTCCCGAACGTAGTCAACCTGATCACGCGCATTACGACTGACGATCCGCGCGTGGTGTTGGCCGACTGCCAGGCCCACAAGACGTTTTGCTGGGTGGCGAGAAAAGCCGACGCCGAGACCATTCAACGCATCAGTGCCTTGCACCTGCAGGGAATTCACTTTCAGAAAGAGCCGAAACGTTTTTATCCGAAGCGTGAATTGGCAGCGCAAGTGCTCGGCTATGTGGGCACAGAAGATCAGGGCCTAAGTGGGCTTGAGCGCGAATACAATCAGCAGCTCCAAGGCAAGCCCGGCAAGCTGATGATCTCAGTCGATGCGCGCAAGCGCTGGTTTGCCAGCGTCGAACAGGAGCCCAAGCCCGGCAACAACCTCGTTCTCACGATCGATCAGAATATCCAGGCTATCGCCGAGCGCGAGCTCGAGCGCGGCATGGAAGAGACGAAAGCCATTGCCGGAACGGTGATCGTAGAAAATCCGCATACCGGCGAGATTCTCGCGCTCACCAATCGTCCCACGTTCAATCCTAACAACCGCAAAGAAATCAGGCCCGAGTATCTGAAGAACCATGCCGTAAGCGACGTCTACGAGCCCGGTTCGACATTCAAGGTCGTCACCGTCTCCGCTGGCCTCGAAGAAAAAGTCACGCGTCCCGACGAAGTGTTCGATTGCCAGATGGGATCGATCGTCATCAACGGCACGCGCATTCACGACAGCAAGCCGCACGGCCTGCTCTCGGTTTCTGACATCATCGCCGAGTCCAGCGATGTTGGCGCCATCAAAGTCGCTATGCGCCTCGGCAATGATCGCTTCTACAAATACATTCGCGCCTTCGGATTCGGACAGCAAACTGGCATCGAACTTCCCGGCGAAACGCGCGGCATGACCAAGCCGGTTGATCGCTGGTCGAAGATATCGTTTGCCTCCATTTCGATGGGCCAGGAGGTCGGTATCTCCGGCGTACAACTCGCGGCGCTCATCTCGACCATTGCAAATGACGGTGTGCGCGTTCCGCCGCGCATTGTCGCCGGGAAAGTCGCCCCTCAGAACGCTCCGCAAACAATCGCCTTCCAACCCGCCGACGGAGTCCGCGTCATATCACCTCTCACCGCAGCGCAAATGAAGCAGATGCTGCAAGGCGTGGTTCTGCACGGGACGGGTCGCAAAGCGATTTTGGAGGGCTACAGTTCCGCTGGGAAAACCGGAACCGCGCAGAAGTTTGATCCTGCCATCGGCAAGTACTCACACACAAAGTACTACGCCTCGTTCGCTGGTTTTGCCCCCATCAATAATCCGCAGATCGCTGTCGTTGTTGTTCTTGACTCTGCCGTCGGCCTGCATCAGGGCGGTCAGGTTTCAGCGCCGATCTTTCAGCGCGTCGTGCAGCAGGTGCTCGAGTATGAACATGTGCCGCACGATGCCGAACTACCGCCCAGCCGCCAGGTGCTGCTGGCGCGGCGCAATGTGCAGGACAAAAATCTGGAAGAAAGCTCGCCCGATCATTTGGGAGCCGGCTTGGATGTGGCCGAGGCTTCGGGCGAAACAGCGATAGCGGCCGTGCCTGAAAAGCTGGTGGCCCCAGCTGCATCTTTATCCTCTTCCTCATCGAGTGCTGCCGCGCCTTCTATGTCCGCGCAAGTCGTGCCAGTGGTGATGAAGCAGACAACGGCCAGTGCTGTTGCACCAGCGCTTGGTTCGCCTGCGCCCAATGCGCAAGACCCGGGCGGAAAGCGGAGCGGCGGAACAGTGGTGCTCGACGTGGAGGAAGGCGGGATCGAAGTGCCGTCTTTTCTCGGAAAGAACGTGCGCCGCGCTTTGGAAACCGCGCAAGATGCAGGACTCGATCTTGATGCGGTCGGCAGCGGTGTGGCGCGGGAGCAATCGCCGCAGCCCGGCGCAAAGGTCGCTGCGGGAGCCCACATCACGGTACGTTTCGGTCGATAGATGGTCAACGTAGAGACGCAGCTTGCTGCGTCTCTCTCGAATTCGGCAAGAATCCTTTGTCAGAACCCGGCTGTTTATAATCACTCCAATGACGTTCCAACAAATTCTCCAGGGCGCCGAGGTCCTCTCTCAAAGTGGAAACCCGGCCGTGACGGACGTGGAATACGATTCGCGCCGCGTGCGTCCCGGGACAGTGTTTGTTGCGATGAAAGGCGAGTCGAGCGACGGCAATCGCTTTATTGATCAGGCCATTGCTTGCGGAGCAGTTGCGATCGTCACGGACTCAGCGACTGAGACGCCGCGAGCCGGTGTTGGGTGGGCGCAGGTCCCGCATGGGCGCCGTGCGCTGGCTCGTCTGAGCGCGAATTTCTATGAGCGTCCGGCCGAGCGCCTTGCGAATACCGGAATCACGGGCACCAACGGCAAGAGCACCACGGCGTTCATCATCGAATCGATTTTGCAGGCTGCCGGGCGCAAAACTGCGCTGGTCGGCACCATCGAGTATCACGTCGCCGGCAAAATTCTGCCCGCTCCTCACACCACGCCGGAATCGCTCGAGTTGAACCGGTTGCTCGCCGAAGGTCTGGGCCAAGGTGTAACCGAATCAGTGATGGAAGTCTCTTCCCACGCGCTCGAACAGCAACGCGTGTTTGGCATTCCGTTTGACGTGGCCGTGTTCACCAATCTCACGCGTGATCATCTCGACTATCACGGGACGATGGAGGAATATTTCCGCGCGAAGCAGGTTCTCTTCGAAGGATGCGGAACGGAACCGCCGAGGGCAGCGGTCGTCAACAGCGACGACCAATATGGCCGTCAGTTACTGGCGCTGGCGAAGAAAAACAATTCGTTGGCGTTGTCGTATGGACTGGCAGCAGGCGATTTCCACGCGGAGTCGGTCGAGATCACGAGCCGCGGCAACCGGTTTCAGATGGTGACGCCCGGCGGCAAGCTTGCAATCTGGTCTCCGATGATCGGCAACGTAAATGTGTACAACGTGCTGGCGGCTGCTGCGGCGGGCTTTGCTCGCGGTTGTCCGGCGGATGCGATCGCGAAGGGAATCTCGGAGCTCACGCATGTTCCCGGCCGCTTTGAGCGCGTGGATTGCGGGCAGCCTTTTACGGTGGTCGTCGACTATGCCCACACCGACGATGCGCTGCGCAACCTGACGGCGTTGGCGCGCGACTTTGTGAACCATGCCGGGCTGAAGGGAAAAGTGATCACGCTGTTTGGGTGCGGCGGTGATCGCGACCGCGCCAAGCGTCCGCTGATGGGTGAAGCGGCGGGCAAGGGAAGTGACTTCGTGGTACTGACGTCGGATAATCCGCGCTCGGAGGATCCGCTCGCCATCATGAACGACGCGGTCGTCGGATTGCAGAAAGCGGGATCGCAGAAGTCCGGCGTGAAGTACACAATGGAGCCAGATCGCCGCAAGGCCATCGCGCAGGCGATTGAACACGCGGGGCCCGGCGACATTGTGCTGCTGGCGGGCAAAGGGCATGAGAAGGTTCAAGTCACGAAGAACACGACGATTCCATTCGACGATGTTGAAGTGGCTAGAGAAGTGCTCATGACTCTCGGATACGACTGCGAAGCCGTGCGAGTGAGCGCGGAGAATGCAGTATGAAACTCTCTCTTTCGCGAATCGGTGAATTTCTGGCCGCTGCGGGCCAGTATGACGGGCGGGCCACAGCATTGGGATACTCCATCGACTCGCGCACCGTGCAGGCCGGGGAACTTTTTTTCGCCGTAAAGGGTGAACGCCTCGACGGCCACGATTACGTGGATCAGGCGCTCGCTCGCGGTGCGATTGCCGCCGTTATCAGCAAAGATCAATTTCCGCGTTATTCGAATCACGCTGGCCTGATGGCCGTCGACGACACTCTCGTGGCGCTGCAAACGCTTGCCACAGCGGTACGAAAGTTGTGGGGCAAAACGGCGATCGGGATCACGGGTTCGATGGGCAAAACCACGACCAAGGAAGCAGTTGCCCACCTGCTGGCCATCAAGCACCGGGTGCATCGTACCAAGGGAAATTTCAACAATCATTTTGGCCTTCCACTCGGTTTGCTGACGCTGGAACCGGAGTACGATCTCGCCGTAGTCGAGATGGGGATGTCGCATGCCGGTGAAATTGCCGCACTGGCGCGCATCGCGTTGCCGAACCAGGGAGTCGTGACCAACGTGGCTCCCGTGCACTTGGAGTACTTCGATTCGATTGCGGG
>JBELAC010000149.1:0-11966 GCA_049509215.1 Terriglobales bacterium | reverse complement strand
CCCGCTCGCCCCGCTGCCCGCCCACCACGACCGGCTTCCCCTTCAGCGACGGATCAAACAACTCCTCCACCGACACAAAGAATGCATCCATGTCCACGTGAAAGATCGTCCTGGAAAAAGAGGTGCTCATCGGAAGTGGAAATTACCCTGCAGCAGTGTACCGCGATGGATTGGCCATAGAAACAATGCGCCGGGTGAGCCGATTCTTGCGCATCGAATCACGAATTGTCATCTTAAGCGAAGCAGGGACTTCACGAAGTGAAGCCCCTGCGGAGTCGAAAGACCCCTATACTCTTTCAATCGCCCAATGGCGCGTCAGGGAGTTCTCCCGATGCATTCGGCCTGCTAGCTCAGCGCTGGTTCCTTTTTCAAATCACTAGCGGCCGCCCTCATTTGCCGCACCCGCTCATAAACCCTCCCGTACTCCCGCGCCGACGCGCCCCAGGAAAAATCGCGGTTCATCCCATTCCGCATCAGCGTCTGCCACGATGCCTGATCCTTGTACGCTCCGAGCGCCTGCTTGACCGTCAACAGCAGGTCTTCGCCCGTATAGTCTGTGAACTTGAAGCCCGTCCCCTTGCCAGTGCGCGCATCCCAGGCCTCAATCGTGTCGTCGAGTCCGCCCGTTGCCCGCACAATCGGCACCGTCCCGTACTTCAGGCTGTAAATCTGATTCAGCCCGCAAGGCTCATATCGCGACGGCATCAGGAACATGTCCGCGCCTGCTTCGATCTTGTGCGCGATCGCATTGTCATACGCAACCTTGATCGCAATTTTGTTCGGAAATTGCTTATTCAGCCGCTGGAACATCTCCTCGTACGGTTTGTCCCCAGTCCCAAGCACGACCATTGTCATCTCTTCGCGCGCCAACCGGTCCATCACCTGCGCGATCAGATCAAATCCCTTCTGCGCCGCAAATCGCGACACAATCCCAATCACCGGCGCTTTCAAATCGGCGCGAGGCAAGCCAAAAGCATTCAGCAGATCCTGTTTGCATTTCAACTTTCCGCTCAAATCCTGCGGAGAAAATTTCGCCCCAATAAACCTGTCGGTCTCCGGACTCCACTCATCGTAGTCAACGCCGTTCAGAATTCCGCTCACGGTCGCGGCGCGATTTCTCAGCACGCCTTCCAGCCCAAATCCGTACTCGGTCGTCTGAATTTCCTGGCTGTATTTCTTGCTGACGGTCGTTACGAAGTCCGAGAACACCAGCGCGCCTTTCAGAAAATTCACCTGTCCGAAAAATTCCATCTTCGAAATCGTCAGCAAGTCCCAGGGCAGCATCAGCAGCGGCAGAATATCCGGTGGAAACAATCCCTGGTATCCCATGTTGTGAATCGTGAAAACCGTGCCCACTTCGCGAAACGCGGGGTCGTCCGCATAAAGCGTCCGCAGCATCACCGGCACCAGCGCCGACTGCCAATCGTGGCAATGAAACACATGCGGAACACCGAGCACTTTTGAGGCCTCAAGCACCGCCCGCGAAAACAACGCGAAGCGTTCCGCGTTATCCGGATAGTCGCCGGCCGAAGTTCCATAAAGCGCTTCGCGCTCAAAGTAAGGAGGGTAGTCGACGAAATAGAATCGGACGCCAGCACTCGTTCCCGCGGTCACGACTGAGCAGAAGCGATATTTGTCATCGAACGGAACCGTAATGCTGCGGACCACCCTATCCGGGTCCGTCAGTTTCGTTTGACGATAGCGCGGCAAATAAATGCTCACTTGATGGCCCACGCTCGCCAGCGCCCGCGGCAGCGCCCCAACCACATCGGCCAATCCGCCAGTCTTGGAATAAGGAACGCACTCGGACGCTACAAATGCGATATGCATTTCTGAAGGAGCCTCCTGAGCAAAGAACCCCACACACCTCGCTCACGTTATGATTAGATTGCGTAGAAACGCGTTGCCACGTCTCCCGGTGCGGCTCACTTATGACCGCGTAGTGAAGAGACGCGTCACGCCGCATGTCCGCAAATACGGCTGGAAGAACACCGTCAGTCTAAAGCCGTCCAGAGAGAGGGTCAAACGTGCCCAAGGTTGCCAGCACTGCCAAGCCTGTCTACAAGCCCAAGCTTGGACAACATTTTCTCGCCAGCGAACCTGCCGCGCTTCGCATCATCGAAGCGCTCGGCAACATTTCGCATGCCACCGTGCTTGAAATCGGTCCGGGCCGCGGAGCCATCACCGAAATCCTTGCCCAAACCGCCCAGCGCCTCATCGCCGTCGAACTCGATCGCGTCCTCTCCGCTCAGTTGCGCATGAAGTTCTCCCTGCAGCCGAACGTGGAAATCATCGAAGGCGACATCCTGAAAATCGAGCTCGATACGGTTTTCGGACCCAAGCCAGGACTGCTCCGCCCCGGTCTCAACTTCGCCCCCGAACCCGCCCGCGTCGTCGGCAACCTGCCCTACTACATCACCTCCGACATTCTGCTCCGTCTGTTCGAATATCACCGCTACTTTTCAACCATCGTCATCATGGTTCAAAAAGAAGTCGCCGACCGCCTGGCCGCCTCGGCTGGAACCCGCGACTACGGCCTGCTTTCGGCCACTGCCCAGCTTTACGGCCGGATCGAAAAGCTTTTCACTCTTCCTCCCGGTGCCTTCGCTCCTCCTCCCAAAGTCCATTCGACCGTCGTCCGCATCACCGTCAAACCCAAACTCGAGTCGCTCCGCGTTCCCGAAGACGAGTTCATCGCCTTCCTCAAACTATGCTTCGGCCAGAAGCGCAAAACTCTCTGGAATAACCTGAAATCTCATTACAAGGAAGCCGCGCTGCGCGCCGCGCTCGCCAAAAGTGGCGTAAAACCAACCATCCGCGCCGAAGCCCTGCCGCTCGAACGAACCGCGGCCTTATTTCGCGCGCTCCGCGAAGCCAATCCCTGATCACTGCCTTCTCGCCTCGCTCGCAATTACAATGCAGTGCATTCGGTCTTCGCGAGGAGCTTGCCATGACTTCCGCTGTACGAACTCCCGCCGTTGCCGGAAGGTTTTATCCTGGACGCGCCGAAGAACTGTTGCGCGAGATCCACCAATTCACTTCTCCGGCTCGGCCCGCTCTCGTGTCCGCCATCGGTTGCATCGCCCCGCATGCCGGATATATGTATTCCGGGCACGTAGCAGGCGCAGTCTATTCGCAAATCGACATCCCCGAACACTGCATTATTCTCTGCCCCAATCACACCGGCAAAGGAGTCCCGCTCGCAATCATGACCGCGACCGCATGGCAGACTCCGCTGGGCGAAGTCGCACCCAGCCCAGAGTTAAGCACGCATCTATTGCGCCGCTTTCCGGCTCTCGAAGAAGACAGCGCCGCCCACCGCTCCGAACATGCGATCGAAGTGCAACTGCCCTTCCTGCAGGCGCAACAGAAAAACCTGCACATCGTTCCCATCGCCATCGGGACCAGCAATTACGAAGTGCTGCACGCATTAGGAGAAGCTGTCGCGGATGTCGTCAAAGCATCGAGCGAGAAGGTCTTAATCGTCGCCTCCAGCGACATGAGCCATTACGAGCCCGACGCCATCACGCGCATCAAAGATCACAAAGCAATCGATCGCATTCTCGCCTTGGATCCGCGCGGCCTGTGGGAAGTCGTCATGAAAGAAGAAATCAGCATGTGCGGCTTCGGTCCCACGGTCGCCATGCTCGCCGCCGCAAAACTTCTCGGGGCAACCGCGGCAACGTTAGTCCGCTACGCAACCTCCGGCGACATTTCCGGCGATCGCGAAACAGTTGTGGGTTATGCAGGAATGATCGTGTCGTGAAGACTTTCCGGCACCCTGCAAAACGTCGCCTGCACCGTGGCGACTTTGCTGGAAGACCGGGCTCCGATCGTGGTGGAAGGACGCTGACCGTGATGGAAGACCGGGCGCTGATTATGGTAGAAGAGCGGCCCTTCAGGGCCGCGTAAGTCGCGTCGCAATGGGACCGGCTTCAGCCCGGCCTGCAAGGCCGTCTAGGAGATAACTGCTCAACGCCCGCCCACCCCGTCCATCAGCCTCTGCGCCCGCGCCCGCGCGATATTGACCACCGCTTGGTCCGCCGCGATTTGTTCCAGGATTGGGTGAATCGCGCTCATCTCAACCAGCAGGTTGTCCTTCGCCATTTCCTGCATGCGCTTGAGTTCCTCATCGAGCGCCAGCTTCTGGTAACGTCGGTAGTAATCGAGCCGGTGCCCGAATTCCAGCGTGGCCGAAAGATTCTGCAAAAGACTGGTCAGTTCCTGCGCAGCCGCGTTCGACGAGTAGTTGTACGTGGATTCGCCCGCCCGCTGTGCGTCCTTGTAGCTCAGGGTTTTCTTCCCTGTGAAAGCCATTCCCTTGTGATGGGATTCCAGGTCCTTCTGAAAGTATCCCGCCTTCGCAGCCAGCGCAAAAATCTTGGATCGTGTTTCGTCCGACAACGTGAAATTGAAGTCGAAACTATCCTTGTCGTCCGAGTCCGCTGATAGCCGCCCGCTCGACTCGTAAAGCGATGGCCCTTCCCCTGCAACGCGAATCGAATAATGTTCTGGCTGCGATTCGGGAAAATCCAGCGTGAACATCACCACGCGCAAGCTTTGTCCCGCTTCGCCCGCAGCCGCCGGGGACGTTTGCGCGCACGCAATCGGCGACAAAACAAGCAGCCAGAGAATGGAGACCAGTCGCGGCATGGGCCGCTGTAATCATTGTGGATGCCTGCAAGCTGTGTCAAGCTGGCAAGCCCCGGCAGGGGCGAAAGAACAAACTGCTACACGGAATAGCTAGGCCTCACTTGCAGGTCGCCGTAAAACCCAGGCTGTTCGTCCCGGTCAAATAAACCTGCCCCGAGATCACTCCGTTGTTGTTGATTCCTCCAACCTCGGTGTAATCCGCGCCCGCATAATCGACGCTCTTGAACGCGCCATTTTCGTAGATGAACCCGAATGCCTTGTCGGCCGATATCCGGTTCCCGACGATCACTCCCGCGTTGTTGATCCCGCTCAGAATCGTCCCATACTTCGACTTCGGATAATTGATCGACGTGAACGTTCCGTTCTGCCACAGGAATCCGTAATTCACAAACCCGCTCGCGCTCGATCCCACTACCGCGTTGTTGTCGTTCACCGCCACCGGAAACGTCACCTGCTGCCCAGGAACGACAATGCTCGTATATTGCCCATCGACCAGCAGGAACCCCTTGGTCGAGGCGCCGCCTCCATAACTGCCCACCAGCGATCCCACATGATTGACGCCAAACAGCCACGTATTAGAACCTCTTCCGTAGTTGTACTCGTTGAACTGTCCATTCACCAGCGTGAATCCGTGCACCTTCGAGCTGTTGTCCAGGTAATATCCCGCGCTTGTGCCCGACGCATTCTCGCCATACATCCAGGTCGTCTGCGACTCGGGAGCGGAGTATGCCGTAAATGTTCCGTTCGACGAGAGCATAAAACCCATCGCGAGTTGCGTCTTGTTGTCGATCACCTGCCCCACAACCGTCCCATCGTCGGCAATACCTTCCACCGAGCTCAGCGTGTATTGCGCGGGCACGCTGAACGTGTCGAACGTGCAGGAAGCTTTCGCCGCATAAAGCGGCGCCGTAATGAACAAAAGCAAAAGGAAGACAGCAGTCGCACACCAGCGGAGGCCCATGAAATCACCTTGGCAATATGATTTGTGTGAATGCCCGTTGCAGCGGGCGATCTGTAACAAGGATAGCGTGATCGCGGCTGGGATTATACGTAACCTGCCCAAACGAGTGTCCAGCCCGACAAAAGAGCTGGGACACCAACTGAGGTAACGAAAATCCCGCTCCAGAATTAGTGGCGTCCCTTCAGCAGTTAGCGGTGAGCGTGAACTGTTCAGTGCGCATTGAGCGGTAACCTGTTACCCATCACCTGTTACCGTTTCGTCGTAGAGGAAGGTCGGGTTCTCTACCTTCGCGCCATCGCCGGAGCCCTTCCCTGCCGCTCCCGCGTAGCCGCTGTATGCAGATGACAAATCGCAATCGCCAGCGCATCGGCCGCGTCCGCCGGTTCGGGAATCTCATCGAGGCAAAGCAGTCGCGCCACCATCTGCTGCACCTGGTGCTTCTCCGCCTTGCCATATCCAACCACCGCCGACTTGATCGACAGCGGAGAATACTCGGCTACTTCCAATCCCGCCGACGCCGCCGTCAGCATCGCCACACCGCGCACCTGTCCCAGCTTCAGAGCGGACTTTACATTCAGCGCATAGAAGACGTCTTCAATCGCGACCCGCTCAGGACGGTGCACGACGATCAGTTCCTCCAGAGCGCGCGCAATCCGCGACAACCGCACCGGCATAGGATCGCGCGAAGAGCACTTGATTGCCCCGCACACCACGCACACAAGACGATCAGCGCGGCGGTCGTCGCTCACCAGATCGACGATGCCATAGCCTGTATATTCCGTGCCGCAATCGATGCCAAGAACACGCATGCTTGCAGCCAAGTGTACCCTCTGCCCGCAGGTTTGAGCAGAGGATTCGAGGACGATGAACCTTATTTGTTGCTGGATCTATCGCGGACCGGCTCCCTTGAAGTCTCCACCGCGCTCTTAACCTCGAACCGCTTGCTCGGAACGCAAGTCGTGTAACCAGCAGGACTCACCGCATCCGATCCGGCCTGATCCCGCTTCACACGATACGTTCGCATAAACGCGCAATAGCTGACCGGGCCCGGCGGCAGCAACTCGGAGTTCAAATTCAGAATAATGCGATCCGCCTTGAACGGCGACGCCTCAATCATGGCTTGATCGGTCTTGGCTGCGGACGATTCCTGCGCCCGCGCCAACGGCATACAGCAGAAGAAGAAGAGCAAAACGAAAAGCCCGAGGACCTTCATGCTTGACCCTCCTCTAACTTTAACTTGTAGCGCTGGCAAGATTCGAAGTCAATAGTTTTGCGACTTCGAAAAACTAGACATCTGTTGATTGTTCCAACCAGACTCAAATCAACGAATGGCAAAAAAGCTAAAGATAAAGAGCTTGGCAAGCAGGCTTGTCAGGGGGACATGCTACACCGATCGGCTCGCGTGTATGCCTGCCCTACCGTCTTCGTGGTATTTTCACTGCGCAAATTCCGCGCCCGCTTCCGCCAATCGAGCCCGAGCCGCATGATAACCTTATAAGTTCGTATCACATTTTCAGCTCGCGCATTCGGCGGAATTCAGCCCGCTGGCCGAACTAATTTATGCAAGCTCATCGAACAGGAGATGCAATGAAGATCGGTGTTTTAACTGGCGGAGGCGATTGCCCCGGCCTCAACGCTGTCATACGGGCGGTCGTGCGCAAGGGAACCTTTCATTATGGCGACGAGTTTGTGGGCTTCATGGAAGGCTGGCGCGGTCTGCTCGAGGACAAGACTACCGAACTGTGCCTCAGCACTGTAGGCGGCATTCTGCCCCGCGGCGGCACCATTCTCCGCACCTCGCGCACCAATCCTGCCAAGCACCACGGCGGCCTCGAACGCTGCATGGAAAACCTGACCCGCCACCACTGCGACGCCCTCATCGCCATCGGCGGCGATGACACGCTCTCCGTCGCGCAGAAACTCTACGCCAATGGCGTCAAAGTCGTCGGTGTTCCCAAAACCATCGACAACGATCTCGCCGGCACCGATTTCACCTTTGGATTCGACACCGCCGTCAACGTCGCCACCAGCGCCATTGACCGCGTCCATACCACTGCCGAAGCGCACAACCGCGTCATCGTCGTCGAAGTCATGGGCCGTGACTCCGGCTGGATCGCCGCTTACAGCGGCATCGGTGGCGGCGCCGACGTCATCCTCGTCCCCGAAGTCCCCTTCGACATCGATGAGGTCGCCGAGTTGATTCGCCAGCGCCACTCCCGTGGCCGTTATTTCAGCATCGTGGTTGCCGCCGAAGGCGCCAAGTTTTCCGGCGGCGCTGACATGCAAGGCGGTGCCCCCGTTCTGCAGGATGTCGGCCGCGACGAATTCGGCCATCTTCGCCTGGGTGGAATCGGCGAGGTCCTCGCCCGCGAGATCGAGAAGCGCACCGGTTTCGAAACCCGCTCCGTCGTTCTCGGTCACATCCAGCGCGGCGGTTCTCCCAGCGCCTTCGACCGCGTCCTCGCCACCCGCTACGGACTCGGCGCTATCGATATGGTCCATCGCGGCGAGTTCGGTCACATGGCTGCCCTCCGCGGCAACAAGATCATCTCCATTCCGCTCGCCGAAGCCATCGCCTCCAACCGCAAGCTCGACCAGGAAATCCTGGATTGCGCAATCGGAATTCTCGATAAGTTGGAAGACAAACCTGGGAGCGACTAGCCTCATCGGAAAGCGCGCAAGACAGCAACGCGCATGCCAAGAGCGTGCGCGTTTTTGTTTCTCTCGAACTTCCGTTGCCGAAACAAAAAATCGGGAAGAGCGCTGCCTCACGCTCTTCCCGCACTTAGGAGGGAGGACTTCTCTACTTGCGCTCCAAAACCTTCGCCCGCAGGTGCTCCGATTTCGGTTCGTACACGCAGAACGGTTCTTCTGCCAGATAGTCGCCGCTCGCTGCAAACGCCCGCGCGCGGCATCCCATGCACACGTTCCGGAATTCGCAGCAGCCACATTTCCCGGTCAGATTATCCGTGTCACGAAGTTCATTGAAGACCTTCGCGTTGGCCCAGATGTCAGCAAATTTTTCTTTGCGCAAATCGCCGGCAATTGCGGGCAGGTACCCGCACGGAAAAACTTCTCCTTCATGCGACAGAAAGCAAACTCCCGTTCCCGCCAGGCATCCCTTCGTCATCGCGTTCATGTCGTTCGGATGTCCACCCGGATGTCCCGTGTGATTCCCCGCCGGGTGCCCTGTGTGCATCCCCGGAGGCGGTCCCTGTGGACGTAACGAAATCCCTGTCCCGCCCGGCATGATCATCTCCGTCGGTCCGATCGCCGGCGCATCATGAGAATTTACCTCTGACCTCTGACCTCTGACCTCTGACTTCGCTTCTCTTCGGTCCGCCACCCTCCGTTGCCGCACAACTCGGAAATAATGCGGCGCGCAGGTCGCTTTCAGTTCAATCCCGCCTTCCAGCGATTGATCGTAGAACCAGTTCAGCATCGCCTCATATTCTTCCGGAGGCACCATCTGGTCGTTCGCAATATCCACGCCGCATCCCACCGGCACCAGCAGGAACGTATGCAGCGCGTCGGCTCCGATCGTCTTGCACATCTCGAGCACTCGCGGCAACTGGTCGGCGTTGTGGCGCGCGATCGTCATATTGATCTGCACCGACATGCCGACGTCCTTCAAATTGCGGAATCCATGCAGCGCCGCTTCGAACGCCCCCGGAATTCCCCGGAAGCTATCGTGCGTCAGCGCATCCGCTCCGTCCAGGCTGATCGAAACCCGCTTCACGCCTGAATCCACGATCATGCGCGCGACTTCCTTGGTCACCAGCGTTCCGTTCGTCGCCAGCGCGACCCGCAGTCCTTTGTCGTTAGCGTACTTCGCGAGCTGAAAAATGTCGGACCGGTAAAGCGGCTCGCCCCCGCTCAGCACCAGAATCGGATTCGAATGCGCCGCAATCTGGTCGATAATGTCGAGCGCCTTCGCCGTCGGCAGATCCGATGGAGAACTCAGTTCCGTCGCAGTGGCGCGACAGTGAATACAGCGTAGATTGCAACCCTTGGTGACTTCCCAGAAAATCAGGCGGGGCTTGAACTCCTGCTTGGAAGAATGCTGCGCGGGTTGCTCTGACGGCACGCTCACGGCCTTGTGTCCCTCGTTGATCACTTCAAGAACCTTCATGGAGATGACCTCACCCTGCAACGAAGGTTAGGCGACCCTCAAACCCGAGGCCGTGATTGAAGTCACCGGCGATTGTGATGAATGTCACAAGGCGGAATGAGACTGGCTGCGGCCGCCCATGGGTATCCAGCCGCCCTCAGCCCCTACTAGTGAAATCATAGGTTTAGCGGCTTCCTGGCGCGCCCACACGCCTTATTTCTTCGCGACTTGCAGGCCCTGCAGCCGGATTTGCGCCAGCCGGTATGACGAGGTTGGAATCTCGATATCCTTCTTCGGCTTTGAGACGCGGTTGTAGGCGGCGATTGCGGCCTCGCGCTCGCCATACTGCTCGGCGATGCGGCCAAAGGCATACCAAAAATTATCTTCCGGTTCGTCGAGGTTGGCTAGATCCATGGCTTGCACGAGGACTTCGCGCGCTTCCTTAGTCTTGCCAAGCTCGGCATAGACACAGCCGAGAGTGTGTAAAATATTTGGGTTCTTATCGCTTAACTGGGCAGCTTTGATGGCGTTCTCAAGGTCGCCGGCCCCAGTTTTCCCGCTAAAAAGCGAGTCCCACGAAGAGCCGTTCAGATCCTGGGGCTTGGCTTCACCAGCGTCGATGATCCTTTGCCAAAAAACCTGCGCACCGACATAGTCTCCCCGATCCTGTGCGCTGAAGGCGAGAGTTCGCATGGCAGCGAGATCGCCTGGGATGCGTTTTAGCCGGTTCGTGGCCAGATTGTCGGCCTCTTCGAAACGACGAAGAGCACGCAGGTTATTAGTGCTTGACCAAAAATTTGCCTCGGACTCGGGGTATTTCGCAGCCAGATAAGGGACAACGGAGAGGATTTTTTCGTAATTGTCGAGGGTGAAGTAGCCCCGGCTCAAGGCGAGAAAGATGTTGATCTTTTCCTCGTCACTGGGGGCGGAACTGGCGGATGCCTCCAGAATCGGGATGCCAGTTGGCGCGGTGGATTTATAGAACGCGAGGATCGTTGCAGCGGTCGCTTTCATGTAGGGCGCGTCGGCGTCCTGCCCTTTCGTCCACATCCGGGAGAAAGCTGAACTAACGAGAGGATCGTCACCGTTCGCAAGGTGCCAATCTTCGCGCAGCCAATCGATGAGCACACGAGCCCGAGCGAGATCGTTAGCGGCTATTCGATCCAGAACCTCAAGTCCTATGGCGCCAGAGAGGCGAGAAGTGGCCAAGACCTTGTAATGCCCATCCTCCTTGACGACATACCTCGCACTCTTGTAGTCGGCGGAGGGCCAAAGGGTGACTTTGTATCCCGTCAAATCATCGCCCTGCACCTTTGGCTGGGCGCGAGTGAGCGAGAGATCCAGCCCAACGTCGGCGAATTCGCCGTTGCGGGCTTTCTGGCTCTGCGCTGCTTTCGCATCCTTGACGAACGAATCCAGCACCTCCGAGATGGCTAACGCCTTGACGCCGTTCCGACTGCAAAGAGAGCGCAACCGATCGAGATTGAGATTGGGATCCGAGGTGAGGACTTCGAATCGGAGGGCGGCACCTGCTGGATCATCAGTGAACTCAATTTGCTCGCGCCGGACCGTTTTGCGATAGAGAGAAGCGTAGGCGGCCGTCTCGGACGCGTCAGCCCCCGACGCGCCCGCTTCTTCGAGATCGGCCCCGAGCGGATACTTGCGGAGTTTGATGAGCATTTGCCCCGCTGTGGCAGCAATCTGTTTGAACTGTTCCTCTTGTCCCGTGCGTTTCCGGGCTTCGGCAAGCGCGGCCTGCGAACCATTCAGTGCCGCCTCGCAGGCGACTATCAAGGCCAGCGGTTGTGGATTAATATCCTCCGCACTCTTCCGCGCTTCCGCAAACTGACTGTCGTAGAAGAGAGCGAACGGAATGTTGTTTTGCATTTCGTACTCGGCGATCTTTTCGGGCGTCAGTTTGTGATACTCGGTTAAGGCATCCTTCAGCCGCGCACCAGGACCGTAGCGCAATCCCCAATGATTGTGTTCGAGCAGAACAGCCAGGTTCGCAATGTTGGTTTTGTCATCAGGATCGAGGGCAATAGCCGCGCGATAGGCGGCTTCTGCTCCGGCATAGTCGCTGCCGGGACGGTACTTGCGGCCGACCGAATCGTATTCCAGGATATCGGCCAGCGTCTTCTCCGCCAGAGCCGAAGTTGGCTCGAGTTTAACCGCCGCTTGAGCTTCCGACCGGGCAGACTCTCCCAAACCGGCGACTAGAAATGCTTGCGCCAGTTGCAG
>JBELAC010000148.1:0-11977 GCA_049509215.1 Terriglobales bacterium | reverse complement strand
CAGATTTCCCTTGGGATCAAGCGCGAGCACGCGGATGTGCACTTCATCGCTCTTGAAGAACAGGGAATGCTTTCCGTCGCCGCTGACTTTGTAGATTTCTCCATGATCGCCGGTCGCGACGTAGAGATTGCCCGCATCATCAAGCGCGAGGTCCCAGATGTACTTGGCTCCCGGATCGAAGTACACGGTGGCGCTCCATGACCCGGCCGACGATGTTGAATTCTTCGTCGTTTTGGCAGAACGCGACTCGCTTCCCGTATTCTCCGTGGACGCTAGCCGGTAGACCTTCCCATCGGGAGCAGTCGCCGCATACACAATGCCGTTCTTCGCCACGACCAGAGCCTGCACCTGCAGCTCCTGCGGTTCGAAAATGGCCGTAGCCACGCCGTCGGGCGTGACTCGATACACCCGCGCCGGAGATCCCGCAGCCACAAAGACATTCCCCGCCGCATCCGAGGCGATCGACCAGATATAAGTCGAAGGCGTCGTGGCGAGGGCCTTGAATGCCGGCGCAAGTTCCAGTCCGCCCTCGCTGCGGAAGGCGACGCCATGCGCTGTGCCTTTGACCAGTTCGTCGAACTTGGATTGCTCCCATGTGCGGGTGCCTTCAGCAAGAGCAAACGCAAAAAACGCAATCGTGAAAAGACTAAGTGTGATGAACTGAGCCAGCGTCCTACGGATCAAAAATTTATACCTCAGCAAAACAATACCTGAAATTGTCATCCCGAGCGAAGCGGGGGGGCTGCAGTTCGTTGCAAGCCGCAGACGTCTTGCTTGGTCGAAAATAACAAGCTATTGGGAGGCGTTGCTGCCAATTCTGTGGATCGTTCGGCTACTTCACGTTAATCGTCAGCATCTGCGCGCCCGACACCACATAGTCCAGCGGATCCGTCGAGGCTTCGCTGACCGATGATTCCCCGAGCACGACCATGTCCTGGGTGCCGCGCATGTTGTCCATCACGTTCATGACGGAAAGCGGCAGCGTGGGCATGATTTTGTCGGCGACCATCGCTTCTGGATCGGAATCGAACAGCGAAACATAAACGCGATCATTCGAGCGCTCTTTGTTCAGCAGAGCGATGGTGGGAGCCAGGCCCAATCCACGGCTCATCGCCGGGCTTCCGCGATGCATGCGGTCGAGCGTGTCTCCGTCGCTGACCAGAATCCGCAGCGGACCCTTCGACGCCGAAGTCGGAATGCGGATCGGGATCTGCCGCACCAGCCGTTCACCGCGATACGGACGAATGACTGTCTCCACTGTGATTTGCTCGCCGGGCCGCGCCTCGGTGACATCCGTGCGTGAAACTTCCAGTCGCGCCGAACGGCGCTCGCGCACGAGGTCGAAATCGAGCCTCACCCCCTGCACGTCGGGAGCGTCATAAGGGTTGCTGTAAATGCGTCCAAAGCGTTCGCCGATGCTCGACGCCGCCAAGGCTGCCGCCGGTTGACCGTTATCGAGCGGCGCAAACATGTTCCGCAGCATGACATCCGGATAGCCCTTCACGCTCAGCACGCCATTCATGCGATAGGTAATATCCTCGCCGTATTCGTTCGTGCCATGCAGAGCATTGAAAACCGTCGCCATCATCGCGAGCGGGCTGAGTTTCGCATTATTCAGAACCTCATAATGAAAATCTTTCGACGCCGCGCCGTTGTGCAATGACACCGTTACCGGAATCATTTTCGGATCGTGCCCCATCACGCCCATGATGCCGGCCTGACGATCCTGCACAAACGCGCCGATGGTCTCCGTTGTATTGACGATCTTGAAGGCATTCAAAGGTGAGGGCAGCGTAGCCACAACCGTTGCTTTGGTCATCGGCAGATCCACTTCCCCAAACTGCAGCAGCGGATGTCCGCACGCCAGCAGGCGTTCTGGATCGACATAAGTGACTGTGCATGTCGCCGCAATGTCCATATCGCCGCGCACAAGAATTGCGCTCACGGCTGATCCGGGCTCGATCGGTTCGGGCTGCTTGCGGTCGCTGGCTGAGCCAGTGCCCATGACGGGCACAAGGCCCGCCGCAGCGAAGTCGCTGGAATAGCGTTGCAAGGTTTCGTCAGAAAAGCCGTTGAATACGAACGACGTCTCGATCGGCTTCAGATAATTTCGATAGTTACTCGAAAAGTTACTCGAAGAGTTCGACGCCCATGACGCCGCGCCGTCGCCCGGGCTGGCCGTCGCCGATTTTCCGCCTTGATCGGTGCCGTTCGCGCGCAACGTTGCGCCTGCGGGGCGGCGATCCAAAGCATTGATCTCAAGCATTTCTTCGATCGGCGTCACACCCGCAATTGGCTCCTTCGAAAATTCGCCGATGCGAAATGCGAGCGCGCCCGCTAACTTGCCATTGAAATAGACTGGGCTGCCGCTCATGCCCGCGACTACGCCCGTGTACTCCGGTTTTGCGCCATGCAGTCGCACCAGGATGACGTCGCCCTTGGGCCCGTTCATGTTGCGCAACACTCCCAGAACTTCCACGTCCATGGATTCGGGCTTGACACCCTGAAAAACCGTCAGGGCCGTGCCCCTCATGCCCTCATGGATCTGGTCGAGCGGTATGATGTCTGGCTTATTCTGGGCGCTGGCAGGTAGAGTGGACGCCAGAGACAAAAGGGCGGCGAGAAGCGCCGTGATTCGCATGAATTTCCCCGGAGGTCAGTAACGACCCAATACTTTGTTAGACTCCGCGTGCTATCAAAATGGTTTTGCCAGGAGAGGAAACGCTTTTACGGCCAGCAAAATATCCCAACCGCAGAGTTGTTGCATCTATACTAGCATAGGTGTTTTCGAGGATTCCCCCATGTTTTTTAGCGTCCTTTCAAGGCTGGGTTCCGTGCCCGTGACCACCCGTAAGCGATTGATCTGGCCGGTGCTTATGGCTTTGTGCGTAATGATTTCCGCCCTCGCCGCGCAAGCTCAGGACACCTCCCAGCAACCCCCCGCGAACCCGAATAAACAGGACAGCCCACCCGAGGCTGGCGGCCCGCAGAATGACACCGGCCCTTATGTAATTCCGAAAAAGAAGGAAGAACCGCCTCCGCCTGCGCCCGAGAAACCAAAGAAGATCGAGAACATGCCCGATTACTCAATTCGGGTTGATGTGCCGATCGTGACGCTCGATGTCTCCGTCACCACCAAAGATGGTCAGACCATCCCCAATTTGAAGGAAGGCAATTTCAAGATTCTCGAAGATGGCACGCCCCAGAAAATTGCATCCTTCAACCAGACTCAGGGACCCATCACCGCTGTCCTGTTAATCGAATTTGCGGCAGCCAGGGCCTTCTCCGGAACTCAGGCGTATCACTACATGTATGACGCGCTCAATGCCGCTTACACCTTTGCCAGCTCACTTAGAAAAGACGACTGGGTCGCGGTTGAGTCTTACGATATGAAGCCTTCCATCCTGGTCGACTTCACGCAAGACAAACGCTCGATCATGGGCGCGCTCAACACCCTTCGCGTTCCCGGTTTCAGCGAACGCAACCTCTTCGACGCTTTGTTCGATACGATCGACCGGATTGATCGCATCGAAGGCAAGAAATACATCATCCTGATTTCCTCAGGCGCCGACACGTTCAGCAAACTCAATCTCGACCAGACGCTCAAGAAGGTCAAGTCCACGCGCGACACGACCATCTATGCGGTCAGCATTGGATGGACCTATCGCGAAATGATGGATGCCGGCGGAAGGGCGGGCGGAGCCACGGAAATCGGATGGCTGCAGAACGACAATCAGATGAGCACTTTCGCAAAGCTGACTGGCGGGCGCGCTTATTTCCCGCGTTTCCAGGGCGAACTCCCCGGAATTTTTCAGCAGATCTCCGACGACATTCGCCACCAGTACACGATTTCCTACCATCCAACCAACACCAAGCTGGATGGAAGCTATCGCAAGTTGAAAGTCGAACTGCAAGCCCCGGAAGGCGGCGCTTTGAAAGTTCGTGACCAGAAGGGCAAAGAAGTGAAGACCATCGTCTACGCCCGCGATGGTTACACGGCCAAGCACCAGGTGGACTAGGATAGTCCCCTCCGATTTCGAAAGAGCCCAGTCCCCCGGCTTACTGAGGGTGGCCCATTCTAAACGTCGCGTCCTGTGCGACGCTTAGAGTGGGCGACCCATATCCCCGCTCCTGATTTACAATCCTGAGTTCCCCATTCAGGAGAGACGCCCGTGATTCCACGCTACACGCGGCCCGAGATGGCCCGCATTTGGAGCGACGAAAATCGCTTCCGCACCTGGCTCGCCGTCGAAGTCGCCGCCACCGAAACTTTGGCTGAAGCAGGAATCGTTCCCAAAGAAGCCGCCAAGGCAATTCACCAGCGCGCCGACTTCAATGTCGAACGCATCTTCGAGATCGAGGCCGAGGTCAAGCACGACGTCATCGCCTTCACCACAGCTGTCGCCGAAATCGTCGGCCCGCATGCGCGCTGGTTCCACTACGGCCTCACCTCGAACGATGTCGTCGATACCGCGCAGGCCCTGCTCATCCAGCAGGCTTCATCGCTGATCGCCGGCGACCTTGAGCGCCTCGCCGACGTTCTCGAACGCCGTGCATGGGAGTTCAAAGACACTCCCATGATCGGACGCACTCATGGCGTGCACGCCGAGCCCATCACGTTTGGCTTCAAGATCGCCAACTGGTATTCCGAAACGCGGCGCAACATTGCCCGTTTTCGCGCTGCCACTGAAGATCTCCGCGTGGGAAAGTTCTCGGGAGCCGTCGGAACGTTTGCCCACCTCACGCCCGAGCTCGAAGAACAAATGTGCACGCGGCTGGGGTTGAAGGCGGCAGCGGTTTCATCACAAGTCATCCAGCGAGACCGCCATGCCTACTATCTGGCGACGCTGGCCGTGATCGCGTCCACGCTCGACAAGATCGCGACCGAAATCCGTCACCTGCAGCGCACCGAAGTTCGCGAAGCCGAAGAATATTTCAGCGAGAAACAAAAAGGCTCGTCGGCCATGCCGCACAAGCGCAACCCCGTAACCTGCGAACAGATCAGCGGCCTCGCGCGCGTGGTGCGCTCGAATGCGCAGGCCGGATTCGAAAATGTTCCTCTCTGGCACGAGCGCGATATCTCGCACTCCTCGGCCGAGCGCATCATCATCCCCGATTCGACAACGCTCGCCGACTACCTGCTGAACAAAACTTCGAACCTGATCGAGACCATGTTCGTCTATCCCGAGCGCATGCTGGCCAACCTGCACAGCACGCGCGGCCTCGTTTTCAGCGGACAGCTCTTGCTTGATCTGGTCGAAAGCGGCATCTCGCGCGAAGACGCCTACCGCCTCGTCCAAGGTCACGCCATGCACGCGTGGCGGGAAGGCCTCGACTTCCATGCGCTAGTACTGGACGATCCGGCGATTACCAGCCGCGTGCCGCGTGCCAAAATCGAACGTGCCTTTGACCTGAAGCGCCAACTGAAAAACATCGACAAGATTTTTGCGAGAGTGTTCCCAGAAAAGATTGATGGTGGTCAGAAGAAGGCTACGACGTCCAAAACGGTCACGGCTCGTCGGAAGAATCGGAAGAAGTAGCTGCGACGCTGTCGGATCGTACATACGGTACGTCCACCCGCCAAGCCCAGATTCTCTCGTCACACTCTGCGTCTCGGCGGTAAAATGTCAGCCGCGCACCAGCTCCAGCAATTCAATCAACTGCGCGAGCTTTTCCTGTCGCACATGCTTCAGGATCTCGCGGCCGTGATGTTCTACGGGCCCATCCATCTCGCGCAGAAGCTTCAGCCCTGCTGCCGTGATCTTTCCGTAGATCACGCGCCGATCGCTCTTCGCCCGCGACCGGGCTACCAGACCGCGTTTCTCCAGTCGATTGAGCAGCCGCGTAATGTCGGGATCGTGTGTGATCATGCGCTCCCCGATTTCGCTGCACGGCAAACCTTCCGCCCCGGCGCCTCGCAGAATCCGCAGCGCATTGTATTGCGTACCCGTCAGCCCGAATTCCTTCAGCCGAGACTCGACGCTCGACTGCAGCGCATCGGCCGTGCGCAATAAAGAAAGGTAGGCTTCCTGCTCCCGGCTGCGGAACGGCACCGTTTGTTTCAATTCCGCTTGTAATCCTCGCGCCATGACGCGACCTTAGTTGTTATCACAAGCATTGTCAAATGGTAGCCCTGATTTCATGAGATAGGTCTTTGTAAGACTTTGTAAAACCAGCGCGCGAGTGCATCTTTACTGATCGCGAAGGCATCTATTTAACTAACCGGTTAAGAAGAAGTGGAACCGGAATTCTAGTGAGGATGGCAACCATGAAGAAGCAATTACTTGCGGTGACCGTGGCTTTGCTCGTCCTGCTGAGTATTTCTGCACTGGCCGCTACGCCCCAGGGTAGCCGCTACGATCAACAGATTCAGCAGGCTGTGAGCCAGAAAATTCACGGCAAAAAGCAGCTGCAGAACGTGAGCTCCAGCGTCGAAGATGGCATGGTGGCGCTGACCGGCACAGTCAGTCTTTATCAGGACAAACTGGAAGCCGCCAAGAAAATCAAGAAAATCGACTATATCGCGGGCATTCGCAACGACATCACGGTCACGGGAGCAAACGTGCCCGACGCGCAGCTTCAGCAGAAACTGGCAAAGAAGCTGGCGTATGACCGGGTCGGATATTTCGACAACACGTTCAACTACATAACGACTTCCGTAAACGATGGGGTCGTTACGTTCGCTGGCGCCGCCTATTGGGGTGTTCCGGTGGATGACGCGATGGCAATGGCCGCGGCAATGCCCGGCGTAAAGGACGTTGTGAACGACGTGAAGGTCCTTCCGACTTCGCAGTTTGATGATTCACTGCGCATCCGTACCGCGCGTGCTATCTATCGCGACTCGGTGCTTGGACGCTATGGCAGCGACCCGGCTCACCCGATACGCATCGTCGTCGACAACGGACACGTGACGCTTTACGGATCGGTCGGGAGTTCCATGGATAAGACTCTTGCCGGAATGCGCGCAAACCAGGTGCCGGGAGTATTCAGTGTCGATAACAAACTCGTCATCGACAAAAATTTGTAACGCGACAGCAGAAGTACTTTCTCCGGGCGCGGCTTCAGCCGCGCCTGTTTTTTTCAGCTACCCTGAATGTCGGCTGCTACGCGCCCGGCTTCCACTTATTCAGAAATGCCAGAAAATCATCCGCCGACATCGCGCGCGCATTTTCGAATTCGCCGTTCTTCTGGCTGTAAACCAGCTTCCCATCGGGATCGAGCACGGCCAGGCCCGGAATGCCGCGCTTCATCGGCACTTCGTATTTTTCCATTAAATCCTGGTTCTTGAGCGCGGGATGGCTTTCCGTCTTGCCGATGTCCACGTGCACAACCCTGTAGTTGGCCGCAATGATCGCCGCCAAGTCCGCACGATGAAATGCCTCATCGAGCACATGGCAGTCAAAGCACCAGTTCGCGCCAAAGACAACAATCACGCGCTTATGCTCCACTTTCGCCTTCTCCAGCGCTTCTTTGATTTCGACATGCGCGTCGGCGGTTTCGGAATAAATCTGTTTGTGTTTCGTGTCCGTCTGGCTAAATCCTGTCCCGCCCATGGCTGCCACGGCGAGGATCAAGCTCACAATAAAAGTCCGATCGAAGAACTTCATCTCTTGTCTCCTGGGAATGCGACGATTGAAATAATTTTACCGCGAATCCCGAGTGGGGAACTCGGGTTTCTCAGCGCAGTCCTAATTCGCTTTGCGCGAATACACGAGTCGTAAGCTGTCGTTCTGCAGAATGCGCTGGATCTGATGCTTCGCATGCACCGTCCAGGGCCCCGTCGTGTCGAGTTTCACATAGGCACGCCAGTGTTGCAGCGCCTTGCGCGGCTCGCGCATCTTCTCATAGGCGAGTGCAATGTTGTAGTGCGCATCGGCGTAAGTGGGAGCAAGTTGGATCGCGCTCTTGTAGGTGTTGATCGCCTCTGCGATCCGTCCCGTCTCGTCGAGCACGTTGCCCAGATCAAAATACGCCAGAGCGTACCGCGGATCAATCTCGATGGCCGACCGGTAGTGCTTTTCGGCCAGCGAATATTCCTGCCGGTTGTAATACAGCGTTCCCAGGTTGATGTGCGCCGCGGCGTGTTGAGGATCCATGTCTAAAACCTTCATATAGACGGCGATCGCTTCGCTCTGCATCGACGGATTCTCTTCCAGCTGAATGCCGCGCGCAAACAAATCAACGACGTCGGTGACGACCAGCTCCGGCCCGGTGCGCCGCGGACTGGTCACGATTTTTGTTTCTTCGGAGGCGAAGTCGAACATGAATTGTCCGGCGATAGGTTCGAGTAACCGGCCCTCGTGCCGGAACGCCACGCGGTGTCCGGTCTGGTAGGCGCCCGCTTCCAGCAGAGGATTTTCCATCCCGGACACCTGCTTCAGCATGGCATCGAGCGACCGCCGAATCACTGCCGGGCGCACGCGCTGGCTGCAAAGATCACGGACTTTCTTGACCTGAAGCAGATCGAAGAAGGAATAGTCTTCGCTCGTCCTGATCAGGCCAGCCTTTTCCCACGTCTGCAGTTGGCGCGCAGCGAGCCGCAGAATGCGCAGCACGTCGGGGCGGCTATAGCGGTACATGGCTGTGAGAACGATCGCCTAGATTATCCGGAACTTGTCTGCGAATCGCAAGTAGCTGGGCGGGGGAACCTGTGAAAAAACGGGCAGAAATGGCACAGAAGTGGGGTCGGCCTAGCCTCCGGATCGATTCGTGACCTGGTGCGGAATTTCGAATCGGAATCGAGCACGGCTTCCTATGCGCGGCTCTTTTTCGACGCTGCTGCGGCCTTTACCTTTACCGTCTCCCAAGGTCTCTTTGGGCGATCGACTACCGGTTCGTCGCGGTCCTTGATGCGGTCGTACTGGTAGGCTTCGCTGGTCGTGCCGAGCGATTCGTTGTAGAGACTGGGCAGGGCGAGCGCTTCCTTCATTTCTTCGGAGAACTGCTGGAGCGCTTTCAGGTGGTCTGCAGTTGCCGGCACCTCGGTTTTCGCGGTCTTCAGGAACTGCTGATAGCCACGGTTGACGAGCTTGGAGATCTCGCCGCCCATCAGATATCCAGGGTAGGCAAAAATCTTCACGCCTCCATCTTCGGTCTTCTGGATCGCAGCTGAGCAGGTGTATTTCTTGAGGAACACGCGTGATTGCGTGCCCGGAGCTTCAATGAGATCAAAACCATGTTCGCGCAGCCATGCGACCGCATCTTCATAAGTGCGTTGTTCGACTTTCGTTGCCATTCTGATGAACTCGATTCTGTATACGTCAGCTTAGATGCAGGCCCGACTCTCCGAGGTCCAGTCAATCATTCCTTGACGACCGCATTCGGAGAATCGTGGAACCCAAACTGCCCGGCGCGAATCTAAACCACGCAGCAATATCACGACGTTTGTATAGATATACCTTTTTTGCGTTACGGGCACATTACTGAGGTCACTGGCTTTCTGGCCTCGCTTGCCCGAACCTGTTACAGGAATTACTGCGAATGAGTGCAGCAAACTCCAGTTCCGCACCACGTCAGGCGCCGCTCGCGGCAAAAACCGCTGCGGGCGCGGGAGACGCCGTGCTCGCACGCATCGGCAATACTCCGCTGATTGCGCTCGACGGCCTGACGCGCGGTCTTTCCCGCGAACTATCCAGCGTGCAATTGCTTGGAAAAGCCGAGTGGTACAACCCCGGCGGATCCATCAAAGACCGTGCGGCTGCCAACATTGTGAGCGAAGCGCGCCGCGCCGGCCAACTGGCTCCAGGAAAAATTCTGCTCGATTCCACCAGCGGCAATACCGGCATTGCTTATGCCATGCTCGGGGCCGCGCTGGGATTTGCGGTCACGCTGTGCGTGCCCGAAAATGTTTCTCCGGAGCGAAAAAGAATTCTACAGGCTTACGGCGCAAATATCATCTTTACGGATCCGGCGGAAGGGTCGGATGGGGCGATCAAGATCGCGCGGCAACTGGCGGAACGGCATCCCGATCTTTACTTCTATGCCGACCAGTATTCGAACGATGCCAACTGGCGCGCGCACTATTTAACAACTGGGAATGAAATCTGGCAACAGACGGAAGGACGCGTTACGCACTTTGTTTCCATGCTTGGAACGACAGGAACTTTCGTTGGAACCACGCGACGGCTGAAGGAATTGAATCCGCATATCCGCTGTATTTCGTTGCAGCCGGACTCGGCATTCCACGGCATTGAGGGAGCAAAACATCTGGCGTCGGCGATTGTGCCGAGGATTTATGATTCTTCGCTGGCGGACGAAAACATAGAAGTTGCAACCGAGGCCGCGCACGGCATGGCTCGACGATTGGCACGCGAGCGTGGATTGCTGGTGGGAGTGTCGGCGGCTGCGGCTGTAGTCGGCAGCTTGCAGGTCGCCGAGCGGCTGAAGAAAAATCAGCAAGCGACGATTGTGACCGTGCTCTGCGATTCGGGCGACAAATATTTGAGCGAGAGATTCTGGGAAGAATAGGTTGGAGGTCAGAGGTCAAATTGCAGAGGTTGAACCCGATGAATCCGGCGGCCGGGGTTGGGACCTTGAGATTTTACTTCTGCAATCTGACCTCCGACCTCTGACCTTTTGCCTCTGACCTACCACATGCTGACAATTTCCCAAGACGCCTACACTTCTCTTCGACGGCACGGAGAGGATACATATCCTCACGAGTGTTGCGGCGTGCTGCTTGGGCGCTTTGAAGAGGACGGAGCGAAGACAGTCACCCGCATTGCCCGGTGCGGTAATACGCGCGACGACTCGCCACACAACCGCTACAACATCGATCCGAAAGAATTGATCCGCATCCAGCGCGAAGGGCGCGAGCGCGGAGAAGATATCGTCGGCTTCTATCATTCGCACCCCGATCATCCCGCACAGTGGTCATCAACCGATCTGGCCGAGGCGCACTGGATTAGCTGCTCCCATGTGATCACCAGCGTGGAAAAAGGAAAGGCCACAGTGACCAATTCGTTCGAGCTCAAAGGGAGCGATGAAGCGGATAAGAGATTCGAGGACGAGTCCACGGAAGTAATCCCGGACTAATCGAGTACCTTCAACACAATCGCCGTAATGTCATCATGCGGCGGCGTGCCCTGGGAGAACGCGACCTGCCGGTCGAACACGAAGTCCACTGACTCGACTGCCGATTTCGGTCCGCATTGCATCCAGATTTCTTCCATCTCGGCGGTGCCGAATTCGTCCTCCGCCGGGTTGCGCAATTCATGAAGACCATCGCTTGCGAACAACACGCAATCCCCCGGTTCGAGTTGCACGACATGCCGCACATACGTCGATCCCGCAAAGAGGCCTGAGGGCAGTCCCCCCTCGCCCAACTGCCGGCACTCTGTTCCCGCCAGCAACGGCAATGGCATCCCCGCGTTAGAGAAAATGAGCTGACAGGTGGCCGGGTCGAACAGTGCGTATAAGGTCGAACAAAAGCGGCCTGCGATCGGCCGTTGTACCAGGCGCTCATTCAAGCGGGTGAGAACATCCGAGGTATTGGTTCCAGTCTTGTGAATACCGCGCAGCGTTCCCATCACGAGAGCTGAGTACATCGCTGCCGGCAATCCCTTTCCGACTACGTCGCCCAGATAAATACCGACCAAGCCGTTCGGCAGCGCAAAAAAATCGGCAAAGTCACCGCCGACTTCCAGGAAGGGCGTGAAGCGGAAGGCAATTTCAACCGACTCGTTGCGCAACCCCCGGCTCGGCACGAGCGACGATTGGATCAGTTTTGCTTCCTGTGCATGGTCGTCGCAGATGCGTCCACACGTCAGCCCTCTCACCGCTGAGCTCGATCCCATCACTTGATGTCCTGATAGGTATCATCGGCAGAATATTGATTGCTAATTAGTGCAGACGTCGTAAATCTCCGCCGGGCCTCGCCTGAGCTCCTAGGAATCTCGCAGGTCGAATTATCGAGTGAATCTCGGGCTAGTACCACCGCATCTTTAACATATGCCCCAGATCCAAATTCCATCTCCGC
>JBELAC010000147.1:0-12013 GCA_049509215.1 Terriglobales bacterium | reverse complement strand
CCCGGTAGAAATTGCTGCGGTTATAAAACGTGTTGCTCCGAGAGTAGTACCTGCCGCCGCCGTACATTGCGTATCGGCCACCCCAATTGAATCCCCAGTGGTTCCAGCCCCATCCATAACCTCCGAACCAGCCGATTCCGAAGCCGCCACCCCACGACAGGTACGGACCGCCGAACCAGATTCCGGGATACGGATACCATCCAGGCCACGCCATAATCGGATCTCCGTACGCCAACCAAGGGTTGTAAGCCGGGACATAGACGATCTCCGGGTCGGAAGGCTGAACCGAAATCGTCGCGTCTTGGGTGGTCACGGTCTGCTGCGACGTGGTCTTGAGATCGCCCGCAGACTGGGCTCGATGACGCATTACCTGAACTGCATTCATGACATCAGGTTGCTGATTGAAGTAGGCATCGCCGAGCGATGACGCCCACGAGAGGTTCTTGTCCATGTTTCCCAGCACGGACGGAAACGCAGTGAGCGCTTTCACGCTGGGATCCCACGGTTGCTGGTCCACGGCTGTACCCAGGGCATCGCCCTCCAAGCCCGGATTCGCCTGCACCCAGCGGTCGGCCTCGACCACTTGCTCGGGAAACGTTGCCGCTGCCAAAATCTGCGCCACCAACGAATCCGGATACAGCGCAATCGGTGCGACGAGCCGCTGTAGTTGCTCAGGACTCTGTTGCGAATAGGGCGGAGCCGATGTTGCCTGCGACTGCGCCTGCGCTTGCTGGTCTTGAGGTTGCTGCTGGGGAGCCTGCGGGTCTTGTTGGGCAGACAACGTTCCCGGCCAAACGGCGAGCAGCAGAACTGCACCCAATATAGGAACGAAACTCCGCCTGCCCAAGCGATGGCTTAGTGATCCTGCGGCATGTTCGACAATTCTCATGACTTTGAATCCCTTCTACGCACGTAGCTAATTTCGCTGAATCGCTCTTTTAATACTGTGCAGAATGGCTCACTTCGCGACCGGGAAAGGACTGCGCAAACGGAGAGACGGCTTATGTCTACACTTTTTTGAGCGACGGTTGGTGAACTCTTATACGACCGTCGTCATCCCATTTGACGACCGCGTCATCCTCGTTAACTTGCCGAAATGTGCCGAATTCTCCCGTCGGTATTCCGAAGTCGCCCAATCCCTCGACGCGATCTCCGGGACTCAATTCTTGGCCAGTGCCGGAAGGTTCGACCAGCGGTGGCTTCTTGGCACGGTCCGAATCAGCGGGAGCCCCGGGGTGCGACAACGGCGGTTGGGGAGCTTTACGCAGTTTGGGTGTCGGCTTATTGCTGATATGAGGCATATCTACACATTTCTTTCCGAAAGCCCTGATCTGCCTTTCGCTTCGACAGTTCAGCCGCCAGATACAGAATGGGCTTGAAGAGAATGGTTTGGCTGATCCAAACTGCTCAGTTCTGAAAATCGACGCGGGTGGCCGGTGAGCACGTGGTGTCCGGATTTTGCAAGCGCTCTGGTTTTGCCGGGCGGAAGCTAATCGTGGAGAACAACACTGAGAAGCGAGCTGTGGACTTCTAACCCACCGTTGTAGTGGATAAATCCCAATTTCCTGAACCGGTTCATAAAAAAACTAACTCGCGAGCGTGTCGTGCCGATCATTTCCGCTAGGCTCTCCTGGCTTACCTTGGGAATCACGGTCTCTGGAACACCGTCTTTGCCAAAATGAGCGAGCATAAGAAGCACTCGGGCGAGTCGCTTTTCACTGGAATTAAACAGTTGGTCGACCAGATCCTCTTCGTAACGGACATTGCGCGCGAGCAAATACGTTACGAATAGGTCGGACAACTCGTGTTCCCGATGAAGCACATCCACCATGGCTTTCTTGTCGATTCGCATCACGGCACAATCTGTCATTGCCGCTGCCGAACCCATACGAAGAGGTTGGCCAGCGAGCGAACCTTCGCCGAAAAAGCTCCCATCGCTCAATATGCCGATCGTCGCTTCCTTGCCGGTTTTGGAGACAACCGTGAGTTTGACCTTGCCCGTCTGCAGATAAAACACTGCGTCTGCTCGATCTCCTTGCGCGAAGATGGTTTGCTTCTTCGGGAAGATCATGGTTTTCCTACCCACGCCGATGGTAGCGAGGAACGCATGCGGATCGAACTCACGGCCATTCTTCGAAACACGGCGTACTGGCGTGGAATTTTGGGCTGCTGCGGATATCCGACGAATCGGCTTTGGGCGGGCGATGTTGGTTGAACCCTCGGACTCGCGAAGCAGAGACATAAGCACCTTCTCTAACCCCACGTCCCAATACATTATAACCGCCTACCCGAGGGACAGTAAACTTTGCTATTTTCGGAACTGTACATCTATGAACCGGCTAGGGTTCTTTCAGAAACGTACCCTGTGGCATCGCCACCTTATTCTGCGGCACCGCGAGTGGTCAGTCCGCTCAGGCAATGTCTGCACGATGGCCTTGTTCGTCGACGTCGCCACGCCTTGTGTTTTTGTTTTCGGTTGGGGTAGTGGATATTGCTTGCGCACTGTCGGGCTGTACCGGAGTGAATCCAGGCCCATCTGTCTCCACCGATAGGCCGTCTGGTTGCGGGACAAACTGCTCCGTTGCGCCATCCACAGGGTAACCGCTCTCCTCGATATCACGAACAAGTTCCTGGGTCGAATCTGGATTCTCAGATGGACCAGTTGCCGTTTTTGTCATACTGTCCTCTACAACCCAGGCACGGTTTTCAAATTGGCGTCGGTACATACAAAGGTGCCAGGCAACTCGTTCGATCGTCTATGCAGGATGGCCAAAGGTTTGCGCCGGCCCGGGGCGGCGCAAATCATCGTTCTTAGCGACCCGCTGGAGTTCACTGATTGTATTGAGGGCGGCAAGCAACAACCGGTTCTCCTGACCAGAAGCAGTATCGAAGGAGTCTTCGATTCGGTCCATAATGGCATCTTTCGCATTTTGAAGTCGCTGATCGCGCGCTACAGGATCAGGTTCCACCAGAGCGCATTCAAACAGCTGCTCCCAGTTACTTACGGAACCCGCGGGCGATGTCAGACTGATGTTTTCGCTCATGGCATCCCTCTGATACTGAGTCTGACGTGGCACCTGTCAAAAGATGCTTCGCTCGAAGAAGCCTCGCGGAGAGCCAGCCCAAGAGGCTCGGTTCCCAATCGAAGCAAGGGTAAGAATATTCCCGCAGTCGTGTCTGTGCACAATTGCACACTTCAGCGGTGGTCCCCGCAGAGTATTCCATTGGAATTCAAGCGTTGAGACTCTCCTGGCATCGGATATTCTGCGCCAGCAGATACACTACGAATGCATTATCTTTAACGTCGATTAGAGCAGACGGTTGACCCTCCCCAGCCAAAACCCGCGGGCAACTCCAACTCTCTGGCGACCTCTACGCCTGCCAACTTTTCGCAATCTTCTGATTGCCGACGTTGTTTCGGATCTGGGCACCTTCATGCAGAGCGTGGGAGCAGCCTGGATCATGGTCTCGCTAAATGCTGGACCTCTCTACGTGGCCCTCACTCAGACTGCAAGCGCTCTTCCATTCTTCGTTTTTGCGCTGCCCGCCGGAGCCATCGGAGACATCGTAGATCGCCGCAAGCTGATTCTGTTTACTGAAATGTGGATGGCCGGCGTCGGCATTGTGCTCGCGGGCGTGACCATGGCCGGACGGATCTCTCCACTATGGCTGCTTTTCCTGACGTTTGCTCTTTCCGCCGGAGATGCCTTCGAAAGCCCCACGTGGCGGGCTGTCTTGCCCGAACTCGTCCCCAAGGAAGATCTGGCATCTGCAACGGCGCTCAACGGTATCGAGTTTAATTTTGCGCGCGCGATTGGACCGGCCTTGGCCGGTGTCGTCATTGCGATTGCGGGGGTTAGTACCGCATTCCTGATCAATGCGGCCTCCTTTGTTGGAGTCGTGCTCGTCATCGCCCGATGGAAACGGCAAGTACGGAAGCGGACGGCGCCGCCTGAAACCTTGGGCAGTGCGACCGCTGCCGCCATCCGATACGTTCGCTACTCACCTGCGCTTCGTACACTCTTGGTTCGGTCGGGGATCGTGATGTTCTTCGCGAGCGGCCTTTTGGCGTTGCTGCCTTCCGTCGCTCACAGCGCGAACAAGAGTCCGATTGGCTATGGCCTTTTGCTGGGATGCTTCGGTTTTGGCGCAGTGCTGGGCGCGCTTATCATGCAGCGGGTTCGGTCCCGCTGGTCGACCGAAGCAGTAGTCTCAGGCGGAGTCTTGATCTTCGGACTCGCGACACTGGCCGCCGGGGTGCTTCGTCTTTTGACGACGCTCGGCGTAAGCGTGCTGATCGGAGGTGCAGCTTGGATCTTGTTCATCTCACTCTTCAATGTACTTATTCTTACTCACACGCCCGATTGGGTACGCGCTCGCGTCCTCGCGGTGTCAATGCTCGTGTTTCAAGGCGCAATGGCGGCCGGCAGCGCCACATGGGGTGTTGTGGCAACGAGAACGAACATTCATGTGGCGCTAGTATGGGCTGGCGTTGGAACAATCGCGACCACTGCATTGGGGCTATTCCTGAAGCTGCCGGACGCGACCGTCGATCTCACGCCTTGGGTTCATTGGCGGTTGCCCACCATACTGAAAGGAGACCCGGCTGCGGATGACGCGGGTCCGATTCTGGTCACGGTTGAATATGATGTCGACCCTGAACAGAAAGTCCCGTTCATCAAGGCAATGCATAAGTATGGACGTATTCGGCGACGTGACGGTGCCTACCGATGGGGGATCTTTCAGGACCTCGAGAATCCGGACCGCTACGTCGAAACGTTTCTGGTGGATTCCTGGGCCGAACACGCGCGACAGCACGAGCGCGTGACCCGCGCGGATCGCGAAGTTGAAGAGCGAGCACACAGCTATATCCGCGGTACGCCCACAGTGCGACATCTTCTGTACATGACAATAAAACCCTAGTCTCGCACTGCACGCCCTGGGTCCGCGCTCTACGACAATGCTGGCCCAAAACTAGGCGGATTTCTTCTCCTCAACGTCTGTGTACTCAGCGTCAATCACGCCCTCGTCTTGACTGGGCTGGCCACCGGTTGCGGAATTGCCACCGCCACTCGGACGTGCGCCAGATGCGCTTTGGGGCTGTGCTTTGCTGTACATCTGCTCCGCGAGTTTGTGCGATGCTTGCGTCAGGCGCTCGCGGGCCTGATCCATCTGATGCTTGTCGCTCGACTCTAGGACACTCTTGGCATCGGCGAGCGAGTTTTCAACCTCGCCGCGTTCCGAGCCCGAAATCTTGTCGCCGTGATCGCGCAGCATCTTCTCCACGTTGTAAACCATGGAGTCCAGTTGATTCTTCGCTTCGATCTGTTCGCGTCTGATTTTGTCATCCGTTGCGTGCGACTCGGCTTCCTTCGACATGCGGTCGATGTCCTGTTTGCTCAGGCCCGAGGACGAGGTGATGGTGATCTTCTGGTCCTTGCCGGTCGCCATGTCTTTCGCGGCTACGTTCAGGATGCCGTTTGCATCGACGTCGAATGTGACCTCGATCTGAGGCACTCCGCGCGGAGCGGGCGGAATCCCAGTCAGCTGAAACTTGCCAAGTGTGCGGTTCTGGTCGGCCATGGTGCGCTCGCCTTGCAGAACGTGGACTTCAACCGAAGACTGATTGTCCGCGGCAGTCGAGAACTTTTCCGTCTTGCGGGTCGGAATCGTCGTATTGCGTGGAATCATAGGCGTCGATACGGAGCCCTGGGTTTCGATCGAGAGAGTAAGTGGGGTCACATCGAGAAGTAGAAGATCCTTCACCTCGCCTTTAAGCACACCTCCCTGAAGTGCGGCACCTACGGCGACCACTTCATCAGGGTTCACGCTCTTGTCGCCTTCTTTGCCGAACAGTTCTTTCACCAGCCGCTGAATGCGTGGCATGCGGGTCTGTCCCCCAACTAGGACGACCTCATTGATCTTCCCGGTATCTACGCCGCCATCCTTCATGCACTGTTGGCAGGGCGGCACGGAGCGCTGCACAAGATCCTCAACCATCGACTCCAGTTTTGCGCGCGTCAGTTTCTTGACGAGATGTTTGGGTCCATTCGCATCGGCCGTGATGAAGGGCAGGTTGATTTCGGTCTCCATGGTGGAAGAGAGTTCGATCTTGGCACGCTCGGCTGCATCCCGCAGTCTCTGCAGCGCCATCTCGTTGCCCTTGGCTCGCAGATCGAGACCTTCATCTTTTCTGAACTCATCAATCAACCAATCGACCAACCGCTGGTCGATATTGTCGCCGCCAAGATGCGTGTCCCCATTCGTGGCCGCAACCTCGATAAGACCTTCTCCGACGTGCAGAATGGAAATGTCAAACGTCCCGCCCCCGAAGTCGTAAACAGCTATCGTCTCGTCTTTCTTCTTATCCAGGCCGTAGGCAAGGGCGGCTGCCGTAGGCTCGTTGATAATGCGCTTCACGTCGAGTCCGGCAATCTTCCCGGCATCTTTAGTCGCCTGACGTTGCGCGTCATTGAAGTATGCAGGGACTGTGATCACCGCTTCAGTAACTTTTTCGCCCAAGTAGTCTTCCGCTGCCTTTTTCAGTTTCTGGAGAATCATGGCTGAGATCTGTGGCGGAGTATATTTTTTGCCCTGGGCGACGATCACCACGTGGTCGCCGTCGGCCTCAACTTTGTAGGGCACCATTTTCAGTTCTTCACCAACTTCGTTATGGCGGCGGCCCATGAAACGTTTTATCGAATAAATTGTATTTTCGGGATTGGTAGTGGCCTGGCGCCTTGCGACTTGTCCGACGAGTATCTCTCCAGTCTTCGTAAAAGCGACGACCGAGGGAGTGGTGCGACTGCCTTCTTCGTTTGGGATGACCTTGGCTTCGCCGCCATCCATAACCGCTACAACAGAATTCGTAGTACCGAGATCAATGCCGATAGTTTTACCCATGTTTGGGATCTCCTGAAGTTATAAAGACTCTTAAAATTCGCGAACTAGAGACTGCTCTTCAACGACTGAGGGTGTCTGGGGCTACTTCTTAGTACCCATTTCCCATACCGCCACGGCCGCCGGCCGGGGCGTCCGTTGTTTCTTCCTTAATGTCGGCGACTAGAGCTTCGGTGGTTAGCATGAGCGCCGCAATGGATCCGGCATTGGTGAGAGCGGTGCGCACTACCTTGGTCGGATCGAGTACCCCGGCTTTGACCAAGTCTTCATACTCTGCTGTCAAGGCGTTGTAGCCGAAGTTCTGGTCCGTCGATTCGAGCACCTTGCCGAGCACGATGGCGCCCTCTTCACCGGCGTTTTCGGCAATCTGGCGGAGCGGTTCCTGCAGAGCGCGTTTCACAATGTTGACGCCGATCTGCTCGTCACCCTCCAGTTTCAACTTGTTGAGAGCCGTCGCACACCGCGCTAGAGCGACTCCGCCGCCGGGGACAATGCCTTCCTCCACCGCAGCGCGCGTTGCGTGCATGGCGTCTTCGACGCGAGCTTTCGTCTCTTTCATTTCGGTCTCGGTCGCCGCACCCACTTTAATTACAGCCACGCCACCCACGAGTTTCGCTAACCTCTCCTGTAGCTTCTCGCGATCGTAGTCACTCGTTGTCTTTTCAATCTGGCCGCGAATTTCCTTCACGCGGCCCTCGACGTCACCCTTCTTGCCTTTGCCTTCGATGATGGTGGTGTTGCCTTTGTCGATGGTGATCTTTTTTGCCTGTCCAAGATCCTCAATCTTCACGTTTTCCAGCTTGATGCCGAGATCTTCGGTGATGGCTTTCCCGCCGGTGAGGGTTGCGATGTCCTGCAACATGGCCTTACGCCTGTCGCCGAAGCCGGGAGCCTTGACGGCAGCAACTTGCAGTGTTCCACGCAGTTTGTTGACGACCAGAGTAGCGAGCGCTTCGCCCTCGATATCTTCGGCGATGATGACGAGCGGCTTGGCGCTCTTGGCGATCTGTTCGAGCAGCGGCAGCAAGTCCTTCATCGAACTGATCTTTTTTTCGTAGATAAGGACGTAGCCGTTCTCGAATGCAACCTCCATACGCTCGGGATCGGTGACAAAATAGGGCGAAAGATAGCCGCGGTCGAACTGCATGCCTTCGACAACTTCTAGCTGAGTTTCGAGGGTCTTCGACTCTTCGACCGTAATGACGCCATCCTTGCCGACCTTCTTCATAGCGTCCGCGATGATTTGGCCAATGGTCTCGTCGTTGTTGGCGGAGATACTGCCGACTTGGGCGATCATGTCGCCGGTGACTGGTTTGGAAAACTTGTCGAGTTCGCCGTTCTTGCGCTCGCCGGTCTTCGGATCGATGTTGCCGCAAATCGCGTCTATGGCTTTCTCAATCCCGCGTTTCATCGCCATAGGATTGGCGCCGGCTGCAACGGTCCTGACGCCTTCACGATAGATGGCCTGAGCCAGAACAGTCGCGGTTGTCGTACCGTCACCGGCAACGTCGGACGTTTTGCTGGCGACTTCGCGAACCATCTGAGCGCCTATGTTCTCAAGGCCGTCCTGGAGTTCGATCTCTTTTGCAACCGTGACGCCGTCCTTCGTGATAGTGGGAGACCCGAACTTTTTCTCGATGACTACGTTGCGACCTCTGGGGCCGAGAGTTACCTTCACAGCGTCCGCCAGCAAGTTCACGCCGCGCAAGATCGCTTGCCGCGACTCTTCTCCGTGTACGATTTGCTTTGCCATGATTCTTTCTCCTTAAAATGATGACGTTAGAGTCTGTTGCTTGAGGCTCCGCGCTTTGCGCCTGGAGGCATTGGCTCTCGCGAGCACGCGCAGTCGAGACCGCGCCATCGCAAGAGAACAGGAGACAGCGATCCTTACTTGCGAGCGCCGACAGTCTCGTGAGCACTGACGGTCTCTTTCTTGGCGGTACCCGTAACGATGCCTAGAACTTCCTCCTCCTTCATAATGAGGAAATCTTCTCCATCAAGTTTGATCTCGGTGCCGGCGTACTTGCCGAACAGAATGCTGTCGCCTTCCTTCACGGCCAGTGGGAACAATTTGCCTTCATCGTTGGTCTTGCCCTTCCCCACAGAGAGGACCTTGCCTTCCTGCGGTTTATCTTTGGCAGAATCGGGAATGATGAGGCCTCCCCGCGTGGTGGCCGCCTCTTCTACTCGGCGCACCAGGATGCGGTCATGCAGTGGAGTAAATTTCGTTGCCATAATTGCCAGCTCCTTCTATTCATGTTGTGATCGAGACAAGGGACCAAGCAAGGAAGCTAATGAGCGGATCGTTCTTAGATCTGTAGGAACAGTTGTGCACTCGCTTAAACTTCATTCGTTTTGGTCTTTCGACGACGGTGACGAACTAACCTGATCCGAAACCGTTCTTTAGCCAGTATGGTTCAGGTAGTGATACGAGGCTGATCAAAATTGACCACTGCACATCCCACAGCGTTGGAGTCCCTGACATGTCCCGCTTCGGCAGGCTAGGCTCACACAACTGTTCCGAATAGCGACCCGACTCCCGCGGTCACCGCCATAGCGAGAGCTCCCCAGAATGTGACGCGCAAGGCGCCCACCATCACGCCTGCTCCACCCGCGCGTGCCGCCAATCCACCAAGAAGCGCTAGGAACAGTAACGAACTTCCGGCGACAAGAGGTATAACCCTGGCTGGCGAGGCCAAAGTGGCGACCAAAAGCGGCATGACTGCCCCAATTGCGAAGCTGCCAGCTGATGCCAACGCGGCTTGAATCGGACGTGCACGGGAAGCTTCGGAGATGCCGAGTTCGTCGCGGGCATGTGCGCCGATCGCGTCGTGAACCATCAACTGTTGGGCGACCTGTTTCGCGAGCACAGGGTCGAGTCCGCGAGCCACATAGATTGCCGCCAGCTCCTTATGTTCGCCCTTGTCGTCTGTTCTGAGTTCAGCACGCTCAAGCTTGAGGTCGGCTTTTTCGGTGTCCGCCTGTGAGTGGACAGACACATACTCACCCGCCGCCATTGACATGGCCCCGGCCACGAGGCCGGCAACGCCGGCGACCACCACGTTGCTGTGGGTCGCATGCGCAGCTGCGACACCCAAGACCAGACTAGATGTTGAGAGAATTCCGTCGTTTGCGCCCAGCACCGCCGCGCGTAACCAACCGATGCGTGATGTGCGGTGTCGTTCGTTGTTGTTTGCCAGCATTCTCGATGACCTTAGGGTCGCGGAAACCCTAGTCGTCCCGGTGATGAAGACTTGGGATGGAATCGCCGCTCATTGTTCGTCGTACTCGCGGGGCACATCGTCCTGAGGCACTTCTCTGGTTTTGACTTCATGAACATCAGGATCGTCAGCGTCTTCCACGCCGCTCACGGCTGCGGCTTCGAAAGCTTGCCCATCGGCTGCCAATTCTTCGACGCTTTCACTATTTGCCTGCTCGGCGTTTGATAAACCTTGCGTGTCACCGGACTGCACGTCGGCTTCGCGTAGGCTTCCATTAACTGTCGCGGTAGTAAAGTGCCTCATTTTCTCTCTCACCATCCCTCCTTGTTCGACTCACGCCTTCATGTCGTGCAGGGTCGTGAATGCTTTGTACAGAACCCGTGGGTCGTATTGGCCCTTGTAGACGGCCGGCGGTTTTCGGTTCAGCCCGAGCAAGTCGTAGACGGCCGTCTGCGCGGAGCGGATCGAGTATTCGACGGTGAAGACCACGTCGTCGGGCAGCTCGCAGAACTGGCCCGTGAAGGCCAAGTTTGTCGATCCTTTGGGCACAACCTCCGGGCGATCACCTTTTTCGCGCCGCAGGAACTGGCTAGTAATAAAGGGCATCATGCAGGGAATACAGATTGAGGTTTTCAATATCTGCGATGCTTCGGAGTCGATGTGCAGGTGGCCCAGGATCTCGGTCATGATTTCCCGGCCGGTACACGCGGACATCGGTTTCTTCACGAAGTCGCCTGGCTTATCGACAAATAGGCCGTACCCCCAGAAGACATTCACGTCCTCAGGTTGTCCGGTAAAGTGGGGCTGATGCGGCAGTACGATCGAGGTCAACCAACTGGAATCCGCGAAAGTGATCAGTCCGCCCTCTCCGGGCACGTTGCCCGTGAGGTCTCGAACCAAACGAAAGAAGGTAGGATCTCGCTGAGTAGTGGTGAACGACACCCATTTTGATTCTTCGATGTGATCGGCAAAGACCGATGGTTGGCCGAATGCGGGCCTTCCAGCGGCAAGCTTTTCCCAAAGCGTCCAGGCGCCACCGTCGGTTTTGCCCTTGAGGGCGGGAGCCAAATCCATGGATCCGAGGCTGGAAGCCTCAGTCATCGAACCCAGAGTGACGATCACGAAGTCCTTCTCGCCGACCGCGATCTCGCAGGAGACACCGTTCCGCGTGCAGACGATGCGCTCTACTGTCTTGCGGTCAGCTTCCTCAGAAAGGACAAAATCGGTAACGCGGGTGTTCAACTCGAATCGCACTCCGCGCTCCCCGAGCCATTTCTGGAGCGGACGAACCATGGAGTCGTACTGGTTGAGGACCGTGCGCATGATCCCCTTGAGATGGTTGAATCCGGCGACCATGTGCGTAAACCGAAGCAGATAGCGTCGGAACTCGACAGCGCTATGCCAGGGCTGGAACGCGAACGTTGTGCACCACATCAACCAGAAATTCGTCTGAAAGAATGACGAATCGAACTCGTCGGCGATGGTGTTCCTGCCGAGCATTCCCTCCGGTTCCGCCACCACACGTTCCAGATTGAGGATGTGCTTTTCGCTCAAGCCAAACTCGGGACCGTCGATTCTCTTTCCTCCGCGAACGAGACGGGACTTCGACGAGGTCTTCATGGTCTCGTTCCAGTCGAAGATCTCTTGGGTGACGGTCTTGCTTCCATCCAGGGTTGGAATCGATGAGAACAGGCCATAGGTGCAGAGGTACTTGCTCTCGATCATCCTCCCGCCGCGAAGCACATAACCGGCCTCCGCGGATCCGGCGCCGTCGAGACTGCCGCCCAAACGGTCGAGTTGCTCCAGGATGACAATGTTGTGGCCTGGGATATCTGCGTCTCGGATGAGGAAAGCCGCGGCGGCGAGGGAGGCAATGCCGCCACCGATGAGAT
>JBELAC010000146.1:0-13349 GCA_049509215.1 Terriglobales bacterium | reverse complement strand
GCCATATAGCCAACCTGGCGACAGACGTCGTGAAATTTGCTCGCGCCCAGAATCGTGATTTGGCCGCTGGAAGGCTGGTTGAGCCCGGCCATCGTGCGCAGCAGAGTGGTCTTGCCGGCGCCGTTGTCGCCCAGGATCGCGTAGAACTTCCCACCCGCAAATTCAGCGGTGACTCCGCGCAAAGCTGCGAAGCGGCCAAACTGTTTGATCAGGTTGTGGACGGTGATAACGGCGATGTTGTCAGTCAATCGCTTTGATTCTAATTCGCCATGGTGCCGGAAGGGGCATTTTGATTTTGCGTCATGCTCTTCCCGGGGCCAGCAGCGGGAGTCGCTCCTGGCTGGCCCGGCTGCGTCGCGTACTTCGACGCGCATTTCGCCTGCAGTTGCTTGGCATGGAAAACACCATCGTGCCCAAAGCTGCCATCGGCAAGGGCCTGCGAGTCGTCCTTGAAAGTGTCCGGAGGAGCTTCGGTCCCCGTATACGAAACCGGCAGCGTCAGTTCGTTTTCCTTCAGCATGAAATCCACGCGCGTTCCCGTGCGTTTGATTGACCCTGGCACCACATTCCCCGCGACGCGCAGCCGCTTGGAATAGGCCTCGTTGCCCATGCCGTTCAATTCTTTGATTGTGACGTAATAGCTCTTGCTGTCCTGCACCCCGGTATAGGCAAGGTAAGCGAGCGACATCAGAATTAAGGCCGTAACAGAACCGAATTTAAGATATTTGCTGGTTTCGCTCGACATAAACAACACCTCACCCCTGCGAAAACTCTACGCGCTGTGCCATAAGCGGTCAAGACGCGCCTGCTAAGGGTAGCCCGATACAATGTTTGTTGGCGGCGAAACGAGAGCCGCGAAGGCGGGCAATCTCTCATGATCCATCCTTGGCTTTCACGGGCCGAAGTCGTAGGGGGAAGTGTGGGGCCTGATCCTGCTGGCCGTGGCCGGATGCATCGTGCTGGAGAAGAAGCTCAGCGCCGCCAGCCATGCCGGCTAGTCGAAAGCGAGCGCCATATGCAGAGCCTGGTTCAATTGCGAGAGCTTCGTGCGAGGTAGTGTGCCGATGAATTGCGTGAGGTCCGACTTGCGCAAAGAAACCAGATTGTCACACATGATCCAACTTGCGCGTTTCAGTCCTTCTTCGATGCCGATCGCAACCTGCGTGGAGAGATCCTGCCCATTGGAAAAAACGGGCGCGCAGATTACGGTCGAAAATTTGGAATCAAGCAGCACCTGCCGGCTCACGATCACGAAGACGCGAAAATTCTTCGCATCTCCCGGATCGCCGCCCGGCTTGTAAACGCGGTAAATCTCTCCTCGCCGCATCGCAGTCTAGAGGTCTCCGTCCCCAGTTTGGAAGTCCAGAACGTCGAGCGCTTCTGCATTGAGCTCATTTGCCCGCTGGTTGAGCAGCTCCAGATCGCGTGCCTGGATCTTCGCCTGCATGCGTTCACGCAAATAGCGGCGGAGAACGCCTTCGATGACGGCCGAACGGGAGAGTTTCGAGCCAGCTAATCGATCGATGTCCGCCAGCACGTCGCGCGAGAGTGTGATCGAAGTCTTCTCTTTCATACTACCAATATCCTACCACAAGCCCGCTTCCGCTGGTGGACACGTGAATTGGGGGGACACGCCGCCGAACCGGCCGCCAGCTCCATCCCATAATGTCTATAAGATTACTTGACATTATTCGGAGGCCGTTCTACTCTCTACTAGTTTCCTCCTGTGCCCGTATCGCCATCGCCCGGCGGTGCGGGCCTTATTTTTTGGATTGTCTAGCTGCCTGAGTCAGAAGTTCGTTGACGAGGCGAATGCGCTTTGAAAGGGCTCGGCTTTAGCTGAGCCGAAAACCGGAATTGGCAGCACAGCCATCGTTACTGAACGAACTTCTGACTCAGGACACTAGCTGCCTTCCTCGCGTTCGAACGGCTTCTGCATGTAGCGGCGCGCTTCGTCGAGCGCTCCCTGCGTGTTGTCGTTGGTCTGGAGCGCTTGCCGGTATTCGTTCACGGCGCGCTCGCGCTGGCCGGTGATGTCAAAAATCTTGCCCAGCTGCAAATGGCTCCACACTTCCGTCCAGCGCGGCTCTCCGTCGCCATTCAACGATTCCCGATAAGCGTTCGCCGAGGATTGATAATTTTTCTGCAGGTAAAACACTTCCGCAATCCGGTAATGCGCAAGGGAACTGTTCTTGTTTACTTCGAGCGCTTTGTTGAACTCGCTCAACGCTCCCGCCAGATCGCCCTGTTGCGTCAGTCCCTGCCCCCGCACGATCGACGACCGCAGCTTGATGTCCTTGGAGTTGGTCAGCACGTGATTGTCGGGGTCAATCGAAATTCGCCGCGGCCGTCCGAACGTTTCCACCGAAAACGGCGAATCTGTGCCCACGACCTCAATCCGCTTTTCTTCCGTTTTGCCGTCCGTGTCGATGCGCAGCCGTACTGGCATTCGGAACAGGTCTAAATCCTGCTGAATCGCGCCCACCACCCGGAATCCCTTGTTACTGCCCAGCCGGTAGACTGTGTACTTCATCTTGAATTCCGGGGCGCTGGTCGAATCCATCCACTGCGAAAAGAACCACGTAAGTTTTTCGCCATCCACCTGCTCGACCATCTTACGGAAGTCATCCGTAGTCGCAGACTTTCCCGCGTACTTGGTCGCGAACTCGCGCATCACCTTCAGATACTTGGTCTCACCGAGCACCCAGCGCAGCATGTGCAGGATCATTGCGGCCTTGTCGGTCACCAGCGCTTGAAATTCCGGTGAAAAGTAATCCAGCTTGTCGGAGCTTGAAAGCGGCACGCTGTCATAAGCCAGCGCGCCCACCGACATGTCTTTCACCATTTCCTCGAGCCCCAGTTCGCCGGCCGCGCTCTCCACATAGCGAGCCTCGGAGTAGCGCGCAAAGCCGTCGCTGATCCACCAGTCCGCTTTCGACGCCGGGCTCACCGAAACTCCCCACCACTGGTGCGCAATCGCATTGGCCAGCAAGCGGTAGTTCGTTTTGCCAGTGATTCGGTTGCCCGCAAGCGCCGCAATTTCAGGCGCGTAAGCCGTCGGCACCGTGTCATCGGGAATCTCAACCACCTGCAGCCGGTTCGAAGGCGGATTCCCATACTGCGTCAGGAAATACGTGAACTCCTTAACTGCCGTGGAAGCGTATTCCGCCGCCTGATCCTGGTGTGCGGGCTTGAAGAACACGTGCAGATCAAGACCGGCTTCGTCGCTCTTGAATTCCTGGAATGTTCCCGCAATGATCGTGCCCGGAAAGCTCGGCTTGCTCCACGTGAAGGTGAAGGTCTTCGAGTTGGCAAGAGTTGAGCTGCCGAACGGTCTGTCGTTGACCGGGCTCGGAGGCGGGGCAGCGGCCTTCGCCGTTTTTTTCCGCGTGCCCGCTTTTTGCGCCGCTGCTTTTTCCGCCGCCGGACTTTCGCCTTCCATCTTCTCCGCAGCCTTTGCCGGTGCTCCTTCTTTCCCGCTGCCGATCGCGATCATGTGCGACGGGACCGTCACGCTGATGGTCGAAGTGAACCGGTTCACGCCATAGCCCGCGACCGGGAACCAGAGCCCCGAATACAGCAGGTAGCTGGTCTCGGGTCCGACGTAAGCAAGCTTCAACCCCTGTACCGGACTGTCATCAGCGTTTTCCAGCGTTCCTTCATAGTCGAACGTGAAAGTCGTCGACGTGTTCTTCGGGAGATCGCTGTTGAGCGAGAACCGCACGGTTGACTCTTGCGTATTGCGTTCCGGCGCGAGTGCTTGGCCATTTGCATCAACCAGCCGGGTAATCCGCAGGGCATTATTCAATTGAAAACTGGCAACGTTGAGGTTCTCGAGGGCGGTCACCTTCACCATTGCGCGCGCGCTAAGCTTATGAGACTCCGGTAGCAATTCGACCGCGATCTGGTAGTCATCGACGCGCATGCGCACTTTTTCCGCCGCAGGCGCCGGAATGGCCGCGAGCACTGAAAGCAGAACAATAAGATAGACAAAACGCGCCCGACACGGTGGCCGAGAGTGGAAGAGCGTCAAGTAAGTCTCCTGGAGGTTGCCGCAATCAGTATGATGTTAATTTTCCCGCAAAAGATGCTGTCCGGACAAGCATAGGTCTGACTCCTCAGCCGCGCGCCCCAAGCCAGTGTGGCGCCGACCTGCCCGGAGCAAAGCCGAAGGGGCCCTCGCCCGCGAAAAGCATGGGGTACTTACCACAGCAGTCCTGCAATCACCGCCGCCGCCTTCTCCGACGGATGTTCGCCATCGCTCCCGTGCCTGAGTTTCTCCCTAACCGCCGCCAAACCCTGAATCATACGCGTTCGAGGCTCGCCGTCCGGAATGATCTTCCCCAGTTCCGCCACGATATTGGCGCTCGTGAATTTGCTCTGCACCAGTTCCGGCACGACTTGTTCTCCCGCAATCAGGTTGACCATCGCGAAATGCGCGACCTTCACCCGCGGCTTGCCGAGCGCATAGGTCAAAGGTGAGACCCGGTACACCATCACGAACGGCGTGCCCATGATGGCCGCCTCGACCGTCGCCGTTCCACTGGCAACAATCCCCGCGCGAGAATGATAAAGCGCACCCAAAGCCTCCGGAACCAACCGGATTTCCGTCCCTGCGTGCGCTCTCGTATCTGACTGCGCCCCCTGCCGTAGAGACGCAGCTTGCTGCGTCTCGATCAATCCCTCAACAAATGCCGGCTCCAGCGTCCGCGCGATCGGCAGCAGGAATTCATAACCTGACCCCATCTGCCCCGCCGCTTCCAGAATCGCAGGCAAATTCATCCCTACTTCTTTGCGCCTGCTGCCGGGCATCAGCGTGATCCACGGTTTGGCGAGGTCGAGCCCATGTTCCGCCGCATAAGCCTCGCGCGTAATTGACGGAGCAGGCAGATCGGCCAGCGGATGCCCCACGAACGTCGCGTCCACTCCACGATCGCGGTAAAACTTCTCTTCGAACGGAAAGATGACCAGAGCTTGATTCACATACTTGCGCAGAAGCTTCACGCGCCCTTGCCGCCAAGCCCAAAACTGCGGACAAACGTAGTACACCACTGGAATCCCGCGCTTGCGCATCTGCCGCGCCACGCGCCAGTTGAAGGCCGGAGCGTCGATGACAATGGCGAGTGCGGGCCGTCGTTCATCCGCAGCGCGAATCAGTTTCTTGTACAGGCCAAGAATTTTCGGCAGATGACTGAAGATCTCCGTAATCCCGACGACGGCGAGGTCCTTCGCATCCACCACGATGTCGCAACCGGCCGTCCGCATGCGCTCGCCGCCCGCGCCAAAGAATATCGGTTGACTTGCTTGTGTGGGGGCGGGGTTTTGCACCGTCTCCCCACGAGCCTCTGTCCCTACACGAGCGCGCAAAGCTTCAATCAACTGCGCCCCATACATTTCCCCCGAGGCTTCCCCAGCGGAGATCAGAATCTGCACGCTGCAATTGTAAGGGAGCGCGCAATTCCGCCTGCCCAATTCCGATCTTTATTGTTTAGCGCCGCCCATCGCGAGTATTCTCACGGGTGACGATAAAACGGCCATTCCTTATGAAGAAAAATCTCTGGAGAGCGGTGATCGAAGTCGGATTTATCGTCTTCCTCTTCTACGCCAATCTCCTGATGGGCGAGTTTGAGCGCTCAGGAATGGGGCAGAAGAGGGGCGTGGTATGGGCCATCGGCGACGTTTTTACCATTTCCAATTTTGCAATTGCGATGAGCGCCGCGTTCATCGGTTATATCCTTTTTGAATTTCTGCGCAAGAACTCCAAGTAATTGCAGCCAGATTTCTCGCCAACTCCAGCGCAACAAAACTCCCGCGCAATAAAAAAAGGCGGGACCGAAGTCCCGCCCCATTCATTGCAAGTTATTTGCCAGTTCCCGTCAGGCTCACATCTTGCGGGCTGCCCCCGGCGTTGTCGGTAAACGACAGCGTTCCGGTGCGGAGTCCAGTTTGCGTAGGTGTAAAGGTGACCTTCGCTTCACAGGTGGCGCCCACTGCAACCGTGACGCCATTGACGCAAGGAGTGACTTTCTTGGTCTTGGCGACGGTCGCCAGCGCGAAGTCTCCCGTGGTGGCGATCGCACTGATGGTAAGCGGCGAGCCGCCCGTGTTCTGGACCGTAACCGTCTTCGCAGCAGCCTTCTTGCCCACCAGGACCTTACCCCACGTGAGTGAAGTCGGAGTAACAACCGCAGTCGGTCCCGTCGGGTTCACCGTCAGGCTCAAAGTGGTTGTCTGTGTGATCGTTCCCGACACGCCGGTGACAGTTACCGTAGACGTTCCCGCCGCCGCGCCGCTGCCGACCGTGAGGGTCAGCGTGCTGGTCGTGTTTGCCGGATTCGGACTGAAGCCAGCCGTTACCCCGCTCGGCAAGCCGGACGCGCTCAAAGTCGCGCTCCCGCTGAAGCCGTTGATCGGTGTTACCGTGATCGTGCTCGTACCCTGGCTGCCCTGCGTGACCGTCAGGCTGTTCGGACTCGCGCTGAGCGTGAAGGTCGCCACTCCAGTGCAGCTTGGGAACGCAAACGACGAAATGTTGGTGGACCAGTCAAATACGCCCGTCACTGCCTGGTACTGATCCACATACCAGAAAGTGCAGTCGTCGGTGGGATCCACTTGCATCGCCGTGTAGTCTCCCCAGCGTGAAACGCCTTGACCGGTCTGCGCGCCCGTTCCCTGCAGGATGGTGGCTTCCGATTCCATCGAGCCCACAGGATCGCTCGGAACGCGGCCCGTAAAGCGAATCGCCGGATACATGCTCGTGCTCGACGCGCTGTAGCCCAGGCCGATATCGCCCAACTTATCCTCAGCCAGACTCGCCATCCACCGGAAGGTGCTGTCCGGGGCGAATGTGCCTTGCTGATTCAGTGCGACCGCGCCCGCCGGGTCATACAGTTCATACCAGTGGACCGCGACCGAAGAGCCGTTGCCGACCGCATGGTTCACCACCGCGCGGTCGTGATCGGCGAAGTGACGGACTGCAAACCGGTACATCAGGCGATCGCCCAGCGTGTCCAACTTCTGGGTCGTTCCTTCTTGCGGTACGCAGGTGCCGCCATTGCCGCAGGCCAGGCTGGTGTTCGCCACGCTGATGGTGGTTGGCGAAGACAGCGTCGCTGTCGCCGTTGCGAAATCCAGCGTCAGCGTCCGGAGATACAACTGGCCGGGGTTGTTGTTTTGCCACGTAATAAAAAGTCCAGGCGTGCCATCGACCGGCGGCGTTGGCCCGTCCATGTCGGAAGGCATATAGCTGAATTCATTGCTCGGTGTCATCTGGCAGAGTTGGGCTGCGCTCGAGTCGCCCGCCTGCATCTTCGTGCGGTCGAAACCGCAGATGTCCGCCCCCAGAAAACTGGCGCCGAAAATGTTATAAGTCGCCAGGTACGCGCTATTGCTGGTCGTGGCCCAGGTGCTCAGTTTCGGGTAATCGTTAAGATTCGATCCGAAAGACGCATATCCATACAGGTAATAAGCGCCCGTGGGATCGTTGGTCTTCGATACTGCCACGCATTCCCCATACTGGCTGCTGCTGGCGCCGATCATGCTGATCACCCAGCGGTCGGCCGGACGATCATAAAGCACCACCGGATCGCCCACCGTATTGCCGCATACGCCGCCCAGCGCACCAAACAAGGTCAGGATGTTGGTCGGTCCCGCCAGAATCGCGCCGCTCTTGTTGTAGACCGCGAATTGAATGTTGACCACTTCCACGATGTCATTTGGACCGACCGCCAGGTTGGAATCTGAAGGTACGTATCCGGGCGATGGAATGCCGCTGAAGCTCACGCCCTGTATCGCCTGAACCATGGGCTGAGCGTCCTTCTGAAGTATTGGTTCTTCCTGTTGCCAAGGCCCAGAGCCCGCCTTCGTACGCAGCGGTCCGGGGCCCGGTTCATGAATCTCTTCCCCGATTTCGAGCGGTTCGTCGATCGGCAAGTCCGCCACTCGTTGCGAAACCGCAAAGCCCGACGGATACGTCACGCTGGTCTTGTTTTTAGTTTTAGCGAAGGCCAGCGTCGATAGCGCCAGGCCACATAGAATGAGAGCTCGAACAAGATTTCCTACTCGAACCATTGATTTCTCCTGGAAAAACCTACTGGGGATTGAGACGAAGTAATGCTGCGCGGCCATCGTTGTTTTCGAAGCCGTGACCGAAACGTCGACCTCAAATTTCGCTTGCGTCGTCCGATTCAATTTTGTTGGAACGTCAATGTTGGTTTTGTTTAGACACACTCATCGTGTAGCGTGCCGCTCATCCACAACTGCCTGTAACGCCGCCGGAATGCGTCGAGGGGATCGACGCAAATGGGAAGGGCTACTACCACGACTAGTTTTATATCGTGATTTCCAGAAAAAAGCACGAGAAATCGCGCTGGGAGCGCCTTTTCAGCCGTAGTGTGAATCTGTTTTCACATCGACCGTTACGAATCTCAGCGACCACGCCAAATCCGGCGCCCATTCGGGGTTTAATGTGCAAGAATTTCGCCTCGCTAGTCGTCGGCGCTGACCGTCGTTTGTGTCGGATGAGGACCGCCAACCGCAATTTCCTGATCTTTGTATTGCAGCTGATAGAGCTTGTAATAAATCCCGCGTTTCGCCAGCAACTGCTGATGCGTTCCCATTTCGCGCACCTGCCCTTTGTGCATCACGATGATCTTGTCGGCGCGCTGAATCGTCGACAGCCTGTGCGCAATAATCAACGACGTGCGCCCTTCGACCATCCGGCTGAGCGCATCGCGCACTCGGAACTCAGTTTCCGTATCCACGCTCGACGTCGCTTCGTCCAGAATCAGAATCTTCGGATCGTGCGCCAGCGCGCGCGCAAATGAAATGAGCTGCTTCTGCCCGGTCGAAAGCGTCGAGCCGCGTTCGCGCACTTCCTCCTGAAATCCGCCCGGCAACGTGCGTATGAAGTCCGCCAGGTTCACGTCTTCCGCGGCCTGCTCAACGTCCGCATCCTGAATGCGCGCAGTGCCGAGCCGAATGTTGCCCGCGACCGTGCCCGTAAACAGAAACGGATCCTGCAGCACCACGCCAAAACGCCCGCGCAGATCGTCGAGATTCATTTCTCGAATATCGACCCCGTCCATCCGGATCGCCCCGCGCTGTACATCGTAAAACCGCATCAGCAGCGAAATCAGCGTGGTTTTGCCCGCGCCCGTGTGCCCCACCACCGCGACCGTCTCGCCCGTTTCCAGCGCAAAGCTCACGTCGCGCAAAACCCAGTCCGGCTCCATCGCTTCTGGGGTAATTGCTTGTGTGGGGACGGGCGTTCCCGCCCGTCCAGGCCGACTCGAAGAGTCGGCAGGCTGCTCGGCCGCCGCTTTATTGCCGTACGCGAACCACACATTCTCAAACTCAATCCGCCCCGGCCCCACCGCCTTCTTCACGACCGCCGGAGAAGTAATCTCCACCTTCGTATCGAGCAACTTGAACACACGCTCTCCCGCCGCCATCGCCGACTGCAGGATATTGTATTTCTCGCTCAGATCCTGAATCGGGCGGAAAAATCGCTGCGCATATTGCATGAACGCAACCAGCACGCCAATCGTCATCACACTCTGCCCGACGCTCAGCGTGATCAGCCTGCTGCGTGAAAAGCCAATGCCCACGGTCGTTACCGTAAAGTGGTGGAGAATCTGGCTCCCCCCGAACCAGATAATGCTCGCCACCGCAACCGCCGACAGAATTTCCACCACGGGGTAATAGATCGCATACGCCAGGATCGCGTCTTTGTATGCTTCCATGTGCGAAGCATTGATGTCGGAGAACTTGTCATGCGCGTGCTTTTCGCGGTTGAACAGTTGCAGCACCAGCATGCCCGAGACCGCTTCCTGCAAAAATGAATTAATGCGCGCAATCGCCGTTCGAATGCGCCGGTACGAATCCCGCACCTTGTCGCGAAAAACGCCCGTCGCATAAATAATCAGCGGCAGCACCGTAAACGTCAGCAGCGCCAGCTTCCAGTTCATGTCGAGCATGATCGCGAGGATGAAGGTCAGCACAAACACATCCTCAAAAATCGAGACCACGCCCGCCGTGAACATCTCGTTCAGCGCATCCACATCGGTAGTCACGCGCGTCACCAGCCGCCCCACCGGATTCTTATCGAAGAACCCAACATGCATCTGCTGCAAGTGGCGGAAGATCTGGCTGCGCAGATCGAACATCACCTTCTGCCCCGTCCACTGCATCAGGTAGGTCTGTATGAATTCGAGCACGAAGGTAAAAATCAGCAGCCCAACATAAACCCCGCCAATCTGCCCGATCCCTATCATCGGCACATTGCTGAGGTGATCACCGATCCACGAATGGGGAAACGACTGCCCGTCCGCCGATTTCGTCAGGTATTTGTCGATCGCAATCTTGGTAAGAAATGGCCCCAGAACATCGGCCATCGACTTGAGAATAATCGCCGCCAGCGCCACCACAACGTGCCACTTGTAAGGACGCAGATACTCCAGCAGCCGCCGCATCAGCCGCCCGTCATACGCCTTACCTACAATCTCGTCTTCGTGATTAGCCATGACCCGTGTGGTGCTGTGTGGTGCCGGGGCTCTGCCCCGCCATGCCGCCAGAAAATCCAGATTACCTTAAATAGATGGCGCAACGCGGCGAAGGATCGAAAAGGTTAGGGCGGATCTCCAGTATGACCGCTATGGCTGTGTGGCGGCGGGGCTCCGCCCCGCCACTATCCAACCCGCGTCCAGCCAACTACACTATTTCGTCATCCCGGACATGAATTCTCTATCTCTCCCCGAATTCGTTTCCCGCTGGCAGCGCGCCACGCTTACCGAGAGCGCCGGCTCCCAATCCCATTTCATCGACTTATGCAACGTGCTCGATCAGCCGACCCCCGCCGCCGTCGATCAGGAAGGAACCAGCTACACCTTCGAGAAAGGAGTTCAAAAGACCTCCGGCGGTGAAGGCTTCGCCGATGTGTGGATGCGCAGCTGCTTCGCCTGGGAATATAAGGGCAAGCACAAGGATCTCAACGCCGCCTACCAGCAACTACTGCAATACCGCGAAGACCTCGAAAATCCGCCGCTCTTAGTCGTCTGCGACCTCGACCGCTTCGAAGTTCATACCAACTATACGAATACACAGAAGCAGGTCTACGCCTTCAACCTGGCCGACTTAATTCCCAATCAGCCCACGGCCACCTGCCAACTCCCGCCACTCGATGTCCTCCGCGCCGTCTTTACCGATCCCGCTCGCCTCAAACCGGGCCAAACCACCGAAGATGTCACCAAGGGCGCAGCCGAACAATTTTCCGTCCTCGCCAAAAGCCTGCGCGACCGCGGCGTCCCCTCCGAACGTGCCGCGCACTTTCTCATGCGCCTGCTCTTCTGCCTTTTCTCCGAAGACATCGGCCTGCTTCCCGGCAAGCTCTTTTCCCGCCTCGTTGAATCGAACCTCCAGCGCCCAGCCGATTTCACCAAGAAACTCCGCCAGCTCTTCGCCGCCATGTCCGGAGAGCACGGCTCCTTTGGCGAGCACGACATCGCCTATTTCGATGGCGGCCTCTTCCTAGACGACGAAGCCTACGATCTCACCCGCGACGATCTCGCCGTTCTCGCCCTCGCCGCCCAACTCGATTGGTCCAGCATCGAGCCCGCCATCTTCGGCACGCTCTTCGAACGCAGCCTCGATCCCGACAAGCGCTCGCAACTCGGAGCCCACTACACCAGCGAAGCCGATATCCGCCTCATCGTCGAGCCCGTTCTCATGGACCCGCTTCGCCGCCGCTGGAACGAAGTCCGCCAGAAGGCCGAGGCCATTGTCGAGAAATCGAAAACCCAGCAGAAGGCCGCGCAAACCAAATCCCGCAAAGCGCTCTCCGAACTGCTCCACGGTTTCGCCGACGAGCTGTCGAAGGTGCGCGTGCTCGATCCCGCCTGCGGCAGCGGCAACTTCCTCTACGTTTCGCCGCCTCCAACGGACTCTCCGGCCTCCTGCCTCGCACCAGCCCCGAACAGCTCTACGGCATCGAGACCAACGTCTACGCCCACGAACTCGCCTCCGTCGTCGTCTGGATCGGCTACATCCAGTGGCAACACGACAACGGATACAACTTCGGCTCCCACCCCATCCTCCGCCCGCTGCACAACATTCAGCGCATGGATGCGGTTCTTGCATTTAACGAACTCGGTCGGCCAGTGGAACCAGAATGGCCCGACGCCGACGTCATCATCGGCAATCCACCGTTCCTCGGCGACAAGAAAATGCGCGACGGGCTTGGCGACAGGTACGTAGATGATCTGCGAAAGCTCTACGAGGGTCGCGTCCCCGGTGGCGCCGACTTGGTCACCTTCTGGTACGAACGAGCACGTGAACAAATCGAAAACCGGCGAGCGAAACGAGCGGGCCTTCTAGCGACAAACTCGATCAGCATGATTGCCAATCGCAAGGTTCTGGAAAGAGTTAAGGAGACCGGCGACATTTTTATGGCGTGGTCGGATCGTCCTTGGGTCTTGGACGGGGCGAGCGTTCGTGTGTCGATGATCGGTTTTGACGACGGTACCCAAAAGGATCGAGCTCTAGATGGAAGTCTGGTGCCCAACATAAATCCGGATCTCACCGCAGGCATTGATGTGGCGAGCGCCCGAACTCTGACTGAAAATGTCAACCTGTGCTTTCTTGGGATGATGAAGGGCGGCCCGTTTGACATCGATCCCAAGACGGCCGACAAGATGCTTGGATCGCCGCTAAACCCTAACGGCCAACCGAATTCCGACGTTGTCAAACGTAGGCTCGGCGGCCAAGACGTAGTAGGCAGGCCGCGCGATGGCTGGATAATCGACTTCATTCAAATGTCCGAGTCGGAAGCCGCCATGTACGAACTACCTTTCGAATACGTAAAGACCAACGTTAAACCGGCTCGCGACAATGCGCGCGACTCCCTGATGCGCACGAAATGGTGGCTTCACGGCAGATCAAGACCAGCCCTGAGACGGGCACTTTCGACTCTGAAGCGCTGTATTGTAACGCCGGAAGTTTCGAAACACCGAATCTTCACATGGATGAATACTGAGACAGTACCGGACCACAAACTGCATGTCATCGCCCGCGATGACGAATACGCCTTAGGGATTCTTCAGTCGCGTGTCCATGAGGTCTGGACCCTGGCGCAATGTTCGTGGATTGGTGTCGGCAATGATCCGAGTTATTCGTCCTCACGCACCTTCGAAACCTTCCCCTTCCCGTGGCCGCCCGGCAAAGAACCCAAAGACGACCCCCGCGTTGAAGCCATCGCCGCTGCCGCCCGTGAACTCGTCCAGAAGCGCGACGCCTGGCTCAACCCGCCCGACGCTTCCGCCACCGAACTGAAGAAGCGCACCCTCACCAGCCTC
>JBELAC010000145.1:0-12131 GCA_049509215.1 Terriglobales bacterium | reverse complement strand
ATGTTTCGTCTGGCCCTGCGCGAAATAGATGTCGCACTGGTCGTCACCGTTGGTCATCGTCAGCAGGCAACTCTTGCGCCCCATTTCCAGCGACTGCACCAGGTCGATCACATTCATTTGCGACAGGCTGCCACGCAGCACGCCATCCGCCGTCGGAGCCTTGGACAATTTTTCCAGCGCGATCCGGTCCACAACACGCTTGATTCTCCGCACTGCGTCTTTCAGGAAAAACGGCTTCTCCAGATGATCTTCCACTGGATCCTGCGCCAGCCGCTCGCTGATGTCTGCCTTACTCGCCATCAGGATGACCGCGATCCCCGCCGTCGCCGGACGGCCTTTCAATTTTTCCAGCAATTGCCGTCCATCCATTCCCGGCATGCGATAGTCGCTGATCAGCAGATCCGGGAGTTCCTCTACCGCTTTCAGCAGCGCGTCCGCCGAATCATTGGCCGTTGTAACTTCTGCCAGCGGAGCCAGCGCCTGCTGCAGCATGCCCAGCACCATCGGGTTGTCGTCCACCAGCAAGATCTTTACGTTACTCGCCATAGTACTTACCTTGTCATCCAACCGGAGCGCAGCGGCGGAGGCACAAGCGAACTGCGAGATCTCGCCCTGAGCTTGCCGAAGGAGACCTTGCGCTACTGAATTCTAATTCCGCCGGTAGTCGCCGCTCTTCCCGCCCGACTTTTTTTCCAGCACCACTTCGCGGATTTCAATCCCTTTATCGAGCGCCTTGCACATGTCGTACACCGTCAATGCCGCGACACTGGCTGCCACCAGCGCTTCCATCTCCACGCCGGTCTCCGCCGTGGTCTTTACTTTTGAGTGGATGGCCACGCCATTCTCGCACACGCGTAAGGTCACAGCAATGTGCGTGAGCGGCACGGGATGGCACATCGGAATCAGCTCCGATGTGCGCTTGGCCGCCATGATTCCCGCGGTTCGCGCGACTTCCAGCGGATCGCCTTTCGGATTCGCCGGCAGCGCCCGCAGCACCTTCGCCGACATTACAACCAGCGCACTCGCCTCCGCCTCACGCGCCGTGCGAGCCTTCGCCGACACATCCACCATGCGCGCCCGTCCCTCGGAGTCGTAGTGCGAAAGCTTCTTTGTTTTCGGCATCTCAAGACAGGTTATCGCATTCCGCCACTTACCAGCCGTTTCTACAAGTTCTTTATCGGGGAGTCCATTGTCACAGCTTTCCTTGTCATTCCGAGCGAAGCGAGGAATCTGCTCTTTCTTGCCAGAGGCCGCTCTTCAGGGCAGGAGCACCGAGACCGACTCGCCAACTTCAATCCGCTCCCGGTCTGGAGGAACGACGAGATAACAATTCGCGCGCGCCAGCGCCGCAATGTCGCCCGATCCCTGCCACGCGGCGAGTTCTACCTCGGCGCCATCAAACTGTCCCGAAAGCACTGCCGGAAGAAATCGCGTCAACCCGGTCTTCGTTCGAACCTCGGCCTTCAATCGGGCCTTAAGAAAAATCAGCGGCTCCGGACGCGCTCCGGCCAAAGCCGCAATTATCGGCTGCGCGAAAAGGCGGAACGTCACCATTGTGGAAACCGGATTCCCCGGCAACCCAAGAAAATAGTGCGGCGCGGACACTCCCTTCGACTCGCCCTCGCGGAACTCGGGGTCGCTCAGAGCAGGCTTTGTCCGCGCCGGCTGCGCTTCCTCTGCCGGGACGCGGGCGAGGGCGCACGCGCCACACGATCCAAATACCACCGGCTTCCCCGGTTGAATCTTCGCCCCGGTGAAGTAGAACTCCGCCTTCAACTCGCCCAGAACCTGCTCGACGAGGTCGTATTTCCCCATCGAAACTCCACCGGTCAGCAGAAGCATGTCGCACTCCAAGCCCTCTTCAATCAGCGCGCGCAACCGCGCCGGCTCATCTGGAGCGATGGCCAGCCGCACCGGCTCGCCGCCTGCTTCCTCAATCTGCGCTGCCAGCGAATACGAATTCGAATTTCGAATCTGCGACGGCCCGGGAGTGACGCCGATCTCCACCAGTTCATCGCCCGTCGAAAGCACGGCCACACGCGGCTTCCGGAACACCTGCACCCGGCTCTTGCCCGCCGCCGCCGCCATCGCGATGAGCGCGTGATCCAGCCGCCGTCCTTGATCCACCAGCAGTTGTCCGGCCCGCGCCTCAGTTGCACGTGGAACAAAATTCTCGCCGCTTTGAACGCTGCGCTGAACTTCAATGACCCTAATTTCGTGCTCATGCGGCGCGCCGAACGGGTTCTCTCTGCTGGCGACACTGCTATGACCGAGGGTGCCCCATCCTGACGTCGCGTTGGGTGCGCCGTCAGGGCGGGAAACATCGGCTGTGTATTCCACCATCACGACCGCGTCCGCACCGGCCGGCAACGGGGCTCCCGTCATGATCGACACGGCTTGTCCGCGATCAACCGAAATCTTCCCGGCCCGATCGCCCGCCTTAATCTCTCCGACGACTTCCAGCCGCGCCGGAACCTGCTCCACGTCGGCGGCACGCACCGCATAGCCATCACGCGTCGCCCGCGCAAACGGAGGGAAGTCGCGGTCAGCGACGATCGCTTCCGCCAGAACCCGTCCGCGCGCGGCCAGAAGGTCCAGGTTCTCGGTCGCAACCAGATCAAACCGCGCAGCGAGAACGCGAGCCGCATGCTCCTCCACAATCTGCCGTGCTTCCTCAAAGCTGACGACCCCGGTCACCGAAGTTGTGGAAGACATTCAGGAAATGATACGCCGTGAAAGGAGTTCCAGGGTTTCCCGGAGAGCTGAGAGTGAGAGCTGAGACCTGAGAGCTAAGACCTGCTTCTACCTCGCCAACTCCTGCCCCAGCACCGTCGCATTGCTTGCAAAGCAGAGTGCGGTTTCCGCGTCCACCACGCCGGAATGAACCAGTTTTGCGATCTCGGCATCGAAGTGCTGCATGCCTTCGCGTTCGCTGGCTTTCAGGCAATCGAGGATCGTGCGCCCTGGGCGCTCGCCCTGTTCGACGCAATCGCGGGACCGGGAATTGGATTTCAGGATCTCGACGACCGCAATGCGTTCCGCCCCATTGGCCTGCGGGATCAGCCGTTGGGCAATGATGTATCGGAAAGTCTTGGCGAGCCGCTCGCGCACAGATTGCTGTTCGGCAGACGTGAACGAACCGACAATGCGCTCCACGGTTTTCGAGGCATCCACAGTGTGCATGCCGCAAAGGACGAGGTGTCCGTTTTCCGCCGCCTCGAGCAGAAGTTCCAGAGTCTCCCGGTCGCGAATCTCTCCTACCATGATTACGTGAGGCGCTTGCCGCAACGCGGCCCTCAACGCGAGCGCAAAACTGGGCGCGTCACTGTGCAATTCGCGCTGGTGCACGGTCGATTTCTTGTGTTTGTGGAGAAATTCGAGGGGGTCTTCGACCGTCAGTATGTGATAGCAATGCTCGCTGTTAATGCGGTCGATCAAGGCAGCGAGCGTGGAGGACTTGCCCGATCCGCTTCCGCCCGTAACAAAAATTATGCCGTTTCTCACGTGCGCCGCATTTTCCAGTTGCGCCGGTAGCCGCAGCGACCCAAAGCTGGGAATCACGGTCGGGATCACGCGCATAACAACCGCGCAGCTCCCGCGCTGGATGAAGACATTCACGCGGAACCGTGCCGTCCCTGACAATCCGTAAGAAACATCGCACGAGCCCTGCTCGCGCAGCATGTTGATGGCTTGCTTGTTGTTGCCAATCAGGTCGGCTGCGATCCGGCGCGTGTCATCGGCCGACAGGTGTCCGACACCCGGTATTTCGACTCCCGTGAGTTGGCCATGAATTTCAACTTGCGGCGGCCGTCCGGGCGAAAAAATCAGGTCGCTGACTTTCTCGGAGGCACGCAGCATTCCGGCGAGCAGAACTGGAGTCGGTATCGACCCTGCTTTGCTTGCGCCCTCCAACGAAACCGCAATCGAGGCACTCCCCGGCGCTGCCATGAAAAACACTCCTGCTATCGCAGATTGATTCCACAGGGGGAGACGCGGCCGAAGCCGGCTAAACCTATGACTTGACTGTAACGCGATTGCGCCGGACAGCGAAGAACAAGTAGGTCATCGACCATCGTAACTGGGGATAACCTCCGGACAGAATGCCCGTGGCAAAAACAAAAGAGCAGCCGATGAAGGCTGCTCTTCGTGAGTTGCGGAATTGAATCCTACTGCTTTTTCGGTGCCGGTTTCTTCTTGGTTCCGAAGCCGGTCTCCACGGTTGCACCGATCTGGGCCAGCATGTCCTTGGCGGTTTGTGCCATCGGTCCGTTCGGATCAAGCTCAATGTATTTCTGGAAAGCTTCCGCCGTGCCGTCGGGCGCAACCATCTTGTCGCCCTTCAGGGTCGCCTTCCCGATCAGGTTTATGCCCTTGTAGTAATAAGCCGCCGCCTTCGTCGGATCGGCGGCTATGACCTTATCGAAAGCCGCAATCGCTTCATCTGCTTTGCCGGCATTGGTGAGCACTGCGCCTTCATTGAAGTAGTACATGGCGGGGTGCGCTGCGTCGAGTTGCGCGGCCAGGTTGTAGTTGGCTATCGCATCGTCCACTTTGTTGTTCTTGGAGTACGCATTCGCCAGATTGTTGTAGTAGTTGGCGAGAATGACGCTATTCTGGGGATCCTTCTGGGCCTGGTCCGAGCCCTTTCGCAGATCGATGGCTTTCTGGAAATCCACGGCCGCCTCATCGTAGCGCTTCTTTTTCTCGTCCGGGTCCGTCTGCTTCTTCGCCGATGACGTGTAGACATCGCCCAACTTCGCCCAGATCGGGTCGCGCGTGTTATCGAGCGCGTTCGCCTCGTTCAGGCTCGCGATTGCCTTGTCATAATCGCCGGCATCAGAGAAAGCGCCAGCTTCCCTGATTTTTTCATTGAGGGTTTTGACCGTATTTCCCTCTTTGGCGGCTTTCTCGCGCTGAGCTGCCTGCGCGGCAGCTTGCTCGGGCGTCATGCCCTTTTCCTCCGCGGCTTTGACCTGTTCTTTTTTCAGGTCGATATCCTGGGTCGTTTCGTCCAAGCCAACCGGGATGTTGCTGATGCTCCAAATTTGCTTGCCATCTGCGCCGTTGAGTTTAAGGTTGTACTTCCCAGGCACCACGCCAATCTGAAGGTACTCGCCCTTCTTGTCGGTTTTGAGGGTATAAGTGTGACCGCTTTCAACTCCCACCCATAGCACTGTCGCCCCGACAATGGGTTTTCCCTCGGCATCTTTGCAAACGCCTCGCACGGTGCCTGTGGTTTGCGAAAACGCGATCGGAGCCAACAACCCAACGGCGAGCACAACCAGAACGGGAACAATGAAGTATTTCCTCATGATGAGCCTCCCGGCATAAAACGTTGATATTTGCTGAACTGACCTCGTAAGGTCGTTTTTCTCAAAACTGCTTCCTTAAATTTTGCCAATCGTGGATTTGTCCATGATTCGCGAATTCTTCCTGAGCACCGCGGCACCCTGCGTTTTCTTCCCGCATAAAGAACTTGGTTAACCAGTTCGGACCGCCGCGTCTGCATACGGAATCGGGTCGTCCGCGCCCGCTTCGCGAAACGCGCGCAGGCGAAGAACGCAACTATCGCAAATGCCGCAGGCGCGGTCCTCGCGCTGGTAGCATGACCACGTTAAATCGAACGGCGCATTCAGTTCAAGGCCAAGCCTCACAATCTCTGCTTTTCGCATGGCAATGAGCGGCGTAACGACCTGAATCGAACCGTCTTTCGTGCCCGCCCGCACCACATCGTTGAAGGCCCGATAATACTCCGGACGGCAGTCGGGATAGCCCGAACTGTCCGGCTCCACGGCCCCGATGTAGACCTTCTCCGCGCCCAGAACCTCCGCCCAACTGACGGCAACCGACAGAAAATGAGCGTTGCGGAAGGGCACGTAGGTGACGGGAACGCCTACCCCGATTTCGTGAGCTTCAGGGACACTGATGCTCGAATCGGTAAGAGCGGAGCCTCCGATGGCGCGCAGCGCTTCATTCCGCACGACCAGTCGATCCCGCATGCCAAGCCGGTCGCAGATTCCCTGAAACGCCCGCAACTCACGCGCTTCAGTACGCTGGCCATAGCTCACGTGAACGGCAGCCGCTGCCTGATCGCGCGCCGCCAGTGCCGCGCAGACGCAGGAATCCATGCCCCCGCTGAGAAGAACCACGACGCGCGTTCGAGAGTCAGCAGACATGGTCGGCCAAGCGAGCAACCTGTAATTCTATGCCAGTCGAGCAGGTTGGGTCATCGAGGCGACGTCACACGCCCTTGGCCGCGGGGTTCCAGATCAGCTTGTGGATTTGCAGGCTCAAACGGACCGGTACATTGTCGGCCAGAATCCATTGGGCGAGTTCTTCCGGATCGATCAGGCAGTGAGATGTGTCGCGCAACCCGCTCGCGTTTTTTCGGAATGCCGGCGAAAAAAGAATGGCATGAACGCGATCGAATAAATTACGTTCTACGACAAAGTCGCGTGCAAATTCATAGTCCGCGCGATCACTCAACACAAATTTGAGTTCGTCGTGCGCTTGCAGGGCCGTCAGGTTTGTGAGGTCGAACGTGTCCGGCTCGCCAGAGTGAGGGCACTTCACGTCCACAATCTTGATGACTTGCTTCGGAACGCTCGCCAGAGGACGCTCGCCGCTGGTCTCAAGCAGGACTTTGTAGCCTGACGCAAGCAACTGCTCCATCAGCGCAACAACCTCGCGCTCCTGCAGCATCGGCTCGCCTCCGGTGATTTCGATCAAGGCTCCGCGGGCGGGGACGCCCGCCCCACACGGACTTAGCCGAACCACTTCCGCCACCACCTCTTCGACGGTCATCTTGCGGCCGCCGGTGAAACTGAACTCGCTATCGCACCAGTCGCAGCGCAGGTTGCATCCGGTCAGGCGGACGAACACGCAAGCAAGTCCAGCATAGGTGGATTCGCCCTGCAACGACTTATAGATTTCGGAAATCTGCATGGTGAGCAGAAAGTGCTACTGATTCTGATGTTGTTTGCAGATGACCCGATCAACGCGATGGCCCGATCACCCGATATTTCTTACTCGGAATACCGCGCGGTCGTAGTATCGGTCTCAAACACCGTCACGTCTTTCACGCGCACCCGCCCATTCGTCACGTTTTTCAGGCGCACATTGGTCTCGTCGTAAAAATATTTCGACAGATTTTCGGCGGAGGGATTCACGACCGTAAACGGCTCAATGTCATTGATCATCCGGTGATCGAGCCGGTCGATGACGTGCTTCATGACCTCTTTCAGGTCTTTGAAATCGAGCAGCAGGCCCGCCTTGTCGAGTTCAGCGCCGGCGAGCGTCACGCGGATCTTGTAATTATGGCCGTGCGGGTTCTCGCACTTCCCCTTGTAGTTGCGGAGATAGTGCCCGGCGGCGAACGTGTCTTCAACCGTTACTTCGTACATGGAATCCTTGTCCCCTCGGCCCGAAAATTCTGATCGGCCGCGAAAAACCTTAGGGTTTCCCTGCATTATTGTACCTTTGAATGCACGGTGTGCGACGATTGTTCGCCCCGACCGGAGATTCCTGACGAACTCATGACGAAACCTGCAATCACAATTCGAGAGGCGCGGCCGGAAGAAATCGAAATCATCCTGCATCACCGCCGGTCGATGTTTCGCGACATGAACGAGGGAACAGTTGAAGAACTGGACCGGATGTTGGAAGTAGCGCGTCCCTGGCTGGCGCAGGCGCTCGCCGATGGCTCCTACCGTCATTGGCTCGCGCTCGCCGACTCAGGCCGCGTGGCTGGCGGCGGAGGCGTTCTGCTCTCGCCCTGGCCGGCCAATCCGCATGATCCTTGCACCGAGCGCGCTGTGATTCTTAACCTCTACACCGAGCAGGAATTCCGCCGCCGTGGCGTGGCGCGTGAGGTGATGGCGGCAATTCTGGCTTGGATTAAAGGCTACGGCCTGCGCGGCGTCAATCTGCACGCCAGCGCCGAAGGCCGACAGCTTTATGAATCTCTGGGCTTTACCGCTACCAATGAAATGCGGCTGAAATTTGACCGGCCCTAGCCACTCACCGCAGGCTTTTCAACTCAATGTTGGCAGCTGTTTTTGTCAAGCAAACCAAGGGCCATTTCCGATAATCTGCTAACGTTCGGCGTAGTACGCCGTCTATCTCTGTGCAAGACGAGGTTGGATTCCTTGTAGAGGACAGAGACAGAAAATGCCGGCCGATTCCTACACAGTAGCAATTCCGGTTGGCGGAGTAAGCGGCGCAAGACGGGCGGCGCAAGACAGCGGCACCCGGAACCCCACCGTGAGGGGCTCATTGGCAGCGCAGAGCAACCGCATTGACGATACCAGTTTGATCCGCGAGGCGCAGCAGGGCAACCGCGCCGCCTTCGAGGTACTGGTGCGCCATTACGATCAATCCGTGTTGCGGCTCGCTCTCCACCTGACCGGCTCCGAATCCGACGCCCAGGATGTGTATCAGGAAGCCTTTCTCAAGGCTTACAAAAATTTGGGCAGCTTCCGGTTTGAATGTTCTTTCTACACGTGGATCTACCGGATCGTCACCAATCTCTGCCTCGATCATCTGCGCAAGCGAAATGTGCGCAAGGAAGAGTCTCCGGTCATAACGGATTCTTCAGGCGAAGAGTTCAGCGTACTCGAGCAATTTGCCGACGCGCGGGCGGGAGCCAATCCGGAACGCGATCTGATGCGGCGCGAACTGGGAAAGAAGATCGGAGCGGCTTTGTCGCGCCTGACTCCGCGCGAGCGCATGGTGTTCGAGCTCAAGCACTACCACGGCCTGAAATTGCGCACGGTAGGCGAGATGCTCCATACGACCGAAGAGACGGCCAAGAATACGTTGTTCCGCGCCACCCAGAAGCTGCGCAGCGCGCTGGCGGAGATGCGATGAAGAACACCGATGTCATAAACGGTTTTGTGGAAGACGGCCCTACACGCGCCGCTTTCGCCGATGGTTTTGTGCAACACGGTCCTGCGCACGGCTTCGTGATGGTTTTGTGCAAGGCACCCGGCGGTTTTGTGCAGGGTTTTGTGGAAGGGCACGGCTTTAGCCGTGCCGTCGCAATCAACACAATTCGGGGCTTTAGCCCCGGCGGCGACTGCCGCGAAATTCTTCCCCGTGAAGGGGCACGCAAATGAAATGTGATTGGGTACAACAAAACATTCTTTTCTACGTTTATAACGAGCTCGAAGACGATGCTCGCTATGAAGTGGAGCAGCACCTGGCCCGCTGTCCGGAATGCGCGAGCGAGTTGAAGGTGGCGCGTAAGTTTCACTCGACCATGTCACAGGCCCCCGTGGAGGAGCCGACTCCCAACCTTCTGGCTGCCTCGCGCATGCGGCTGCAGGAAGCGCTCGAGTCGACCACCCAGGGCGGCTTCTGGCGGCGCATGATTTTCGAGCCCGGTGCCTGGCTGCGGCAGATTCGCATGTCTCCGGCGCTGGCAGCGGCGATCTTTATTGTCGGATTCGGTGGCGGGATTGGGGCTACCTACAACTTCCTTTCAGCACGTCCGGATATCGCGGCCGTCGTGAACCATCAGCAGCCTGATGCTGCGCAACCCGTCGAAGCCTCCGCCATCACCGGCATCCGTTCCGTCACACAGGAGCCGGGATCGAACCAGGTCAGCATCAAGTACGACACGATTTCCACCCAGGAGGCGCAGGGTTCGCTGAACGACCAGCGCATCCAGCAATTGCTTTTGTTTGCGGCCCGCAACAATTACAACTCGGGCGTGCGCATGGACTCGGTGGACGTCCTGACCCAGGCGCCGAACGACACGCGAGTGCGCGAGGCGTTGATGTATTCGTTGCAGAACGATACCAATCCCGGTGTGCGGTTGAAGGCGCTGGATGGGCTCAGTGGTTTCGTCCCGCAGGATAGCCAGGTTCGGGATGCGGTATTGCGGACGCTGATCGGTGACGAGAGCACTGGTGTCCGATTGCAGGCCTTGCGCCTGGTCGAACCGATGAAGGCTGACAGCAACGTGCGCGCAGTATTGACCAGGCTTGCGCAAACGGAACAGAACGTTTCGATCCGGTCGCAGGCGCGCACCATGCTGGCGCAGACCCCGGAGATGGATTGAAAGACGCTGTTCGCTCGTCGCTGTTCGCTGTTCGCGAAGCGATGCGAGGGTTGGCTTCGCGAACAGCGAACGACGAACAGCGAAAAGCGTATTCAGGAGGACATTCATTGAAACACGCATTCAAATTCGCCCGCTTGGCAGCCTCGATCATCGCGCTGGCTTCGCTGGCTTTCGGCCAGGATGGCCGCATTTATCGGGAAGGCAGCAACTGGGTCCAGGAAGTTTCGGGTCAATTGAGCGCAGCGAAAAATCTGCGGGTGAAGCTGGACGCGGGATCGGTGCGGGTTCAGGGCGGATCGCAAGCAGGCATCACATACGTCATTCATCGTCGCGCATATACCTCTTCCGAGCAGCAGGCCCGCCACGAATTCGAATCCACTCACCTCACCGCAATGATCAAAGGAGATACCGCGTGGCTGGTGGCAGAGCGTGCGGGAGGAAAAGATCACAAGTGTTCCGATGACGTAGTCGTGAATGTGCCGCGAAACCTCGACGGGGCGAAGCTTGAAACCGGCGGCGGCGACGTGAAGGCGACTGCGCTCACTGGACGCGTCGAAGTTACAACTGGTGGCGGCACCATCCGCGTCGATGACATCGGTGGCGAAGTCGTAGCTGAGACGGGCGGCGGCACAATCGAAATCGGCAGCGTGGGCGGCAATGTGACGGTCAACACGGGCGGTGGAAATATCAAGATCAGCTCGGCTAAGGGCGACATTAAAGCGGAGACGGGCGGCGGCAACGTCGTCGTTCTTTCCGGCCTGCAAGGCGCCGTGCTCGAGACTGGCGGGGGCAGCATCCGGCTCGATAAGTGCAGTGGCCGCGTGAAAGCGACGACGGGCGGCGGCAGCATTGATCTGGGAGACATCGGTGGTCCGGTCGAAATGCAATCCGGTGCAGGCAGCATCCGCCTGTTGTCGGCGAAAGGGCGCGTTGAAGCCGAGACCGGCGGCGGCAGTATCCAACTCAATGGAGCGACCTCGGTAAGAGCCGAGACTGCCGCGGGCGGCATCGTCGTAAAGCTGTTGTCTTCCTCCGATGCCCGCACCAATTCCACGCTGGAAACCACCGCCGGCGACATCACTGTTTATCTCGCGAATGATTTGCCCATCACGATACGCGCGGCGATCGAGATGGCGGGTGGACACAAGATTCGCAGCGAGTTCAACGATATCCATATATCCGACGAAAACGGAGGCTGGCCCGGTCCGCGAACCGTGACGGCAGAAGGACTGTTGAACGGTGGCGGCCCGACCTTAAAGGTTCGGACAAGTTCTGGAAACATCAGCTTCCTGCGCGTAAGTCACTAGCGGAGGCGCTTCGATTCACGGGGGACCTATGATGCATCGCCTGGTGCTTGGCCTGTTGTTCCTGTCGCTTTTCGCAAGCGCACAACCTGCCGAAAAAACGACCGATGAGACCGCCGACAGCTGGAGCTTCAGTTCCGACGAAGGCGGAAATGGATCCTCTTACATGGGCGTCGACATCACCGACGTCACCGCTGAACGCCTCTCTGAGTTGAAGCTGAAAGAAGAGCACGGCGCGGAAATCACCATGGTGGATCAGGACGCTCCCGCCGGAAAAGCCGGTCTGCGTGAGCACGACGTCATTCTAAGCTTGAACGGTTCGCCTGTGGAAAGCGCCGCGCAATTGCGGCGAATCATTAAGGAGCTCCCGCCCGGCCGTGTCGTCTCGCTCGGCATCAGCCGCGACGGGCAGCCACAAACGGTCAAAGTTCAGCTGGCCGACCGGCACAAGTCGATGAGCTGGTCGCCGGACACACAGGAGTTCAAGTTCCAGATGCCCGAAATCAGTATTCCGGACATCGATATGCCGAACTTCATTGGGCACTCCTCGACTCGTGCCGGTCTGATGGTCGAAAATATCACGCCTCAGCTGGGAGATTTCTTTGGCCTTAAAGGCGGCAATGGCGTGCTGGTGCGCTCGGTCGAAAAAGGTAGCCGCGGCGAGAAAGCAGGCTTCCGCGCCGGCGATGTGGTTGTAAAGATCAACGGCCAACCGGTGCGCGATTCCTCCGATTTCACCCATGCCCTGCATGCGTCCTTCAACG
>JBELAC010000144.1:0-12153 GCA_049509215.1 Terriglobales bacterium | reverse complement strand
GTCATAGCTGCCTCGCTGGACTTCGAGATAATCGATGTCCTTGGGATCGATCTGCGGCCCGAGATTCGTCGCGATGTTCGTGTTTGGGATCGGCACGCCGTCAATCAGCCACTCCACCTGGTGACCTCCGCGCATGTGCAGCATATCGTGCGTCACGTAGGCTGCTGGCACGTAGTCCGTTATCATCTCCATGCCATTGGTGCGGTCCGCGCCGGGCGTCTGCTGAATGTCGATACGGTTCAAAGTGGTCGTCGGCGTCACACTTTCAGTGTTCGCATCCACGGGATTTTCGGAGACAACGACGGTTTCCTTCACGCCCGCAATCGCTAACTCAAAGTGCAGAACCGGGCTGGTATCGGACTTCACAATTACATCTTGTTGAACCTGCTGGAAGCCTTTTGACACGACGGTGACCGTGTAATCGCCGATTGGCACCGAAGTGAAATCGAACTGCCCATTGGATCGGGTGGTCGCGCTGTGCGTCCAATCCGACGATTTGGATTTCAGCATGACCATACCGTCCTGAATAGGACGGTGCTGGGGATCGTGTACGACGCCGCGAACGGAGCCGAAGATCGTGGCAAATGCGCTGCATGGAATGAGCACAGTGAGCAAAACTGCAGAAATCAAGATGAGCCGGAAGCGAATCATTTTCTCCTCGACAAAACAGCGCCGACTTTTCGCCGGGCGCTCGTAGGACTCAAATGGCAACAAACCTTGACCGCAAAGCGTCACTACGGCATTGCGTCTGCCTGCATTACAAGAGCATGCAGCTGACAAAAGTACACACGCAGATGCCGCAGAGTTGACTGATTCAGATGGGAGCTACGGGCGAGGAGGAGCGCGGGCCGAGTCGGGGCCGGCGAGAGTGGCAGAAGCGCGGGTGTCAATGTGTGCCGGACGGGATGGCTCAATCAGCAAGCTGACAAACGAAAGATGGTTGGCAGCCGGCTGCGCCCATTCCGACGTCTTCACCGTCCGTCCGCAACAGTCGTGATTGCAGCAACAATCCAGCGAACGGACTGAAGCGTCAGCAGAGCCGGAGCCTTGCGGCGCTGTATCCTGCCGCGCCGCGCTTTGGGCTGCCGCGTGATGGCAGTGCATAACCGGTTGGGCTTCCGGAGCCTCTGGAAGAGGCCGCCGCATGCAGTGCATGCCTTCCGCTGGAGCGACGCGCGCCAGCGCCACCGGCCCAACGGCCGGGACGAGCATGACGAGCAACAGCAATCTGGCTGTCCAGCGTTGCATGATGGTTACGTTGTTACGGCCCACATCAAGTACGGATTAAGCTCCAAATCAGATGGCCGCGATGATAGCAGCCATCTGCAGTCCGTGTCGAACGGCTCTTGCAACTGGGTACCAGCTACTGATTCTTCCTGTACCATTTCACCCAATGCACGATCTGGCGAACAGGTTGCTTCGGACAATTCGCAAGCATGAGTTTTTGCGCCCCGGTGAGCGCGTGGCCGTCGCGGTCTCGGGTGGAGCAGACTCGGTTGCATTGCTGTATCTGCTGGAAGAGATTCGCGCAGAGTTAGGAATCGTGCTGTCGGTTGCGCACGTCAATCACAAGCTGCGCGGCGCCGAGTCCGACGAAGACGAGCACTTTGTGGCGGAACTGACGGCGGCGCACGGATTGGAACTCCACTCGGTGAGTGCGCCAATCGAAAGTCGTGGAGCGCGACCGGATAGCCTTCAGAACATCCCGGCAAAGTCAGGTGTTGAGGCCGCGGCTCGCAAACTGCGCTATGAGTTCTTCCGCGAATTGGCCCGGCAGGGGCGTGCCACAAAGATTGCCACAGCGCATACGCTCGACGACCAGGCTGAGACCGTCCTGCTTCGCATCTTCCGAGGCACAGGGATTCGTGGGCTGGCGGGCGTGCATCCGCGTATTCTTTTGAGCGAAGATGATCGCGTGGTGGGCGAGGTCGTGCGGCCCCTACTCGACTTCCGGCGCGCGGAACTGCGCGGCTACCTGCTGGAGCGCCGTCAGGCTTGGCGCGAAGACTCCTCGAATCAGGATCCCGCGTTCTTAAGAAATTCGCTGCGACAAAAACTCCTGCCATTGATTACGGAAGAATTCGGAGACGCCGCCATCGAACACCTGGCAGAACTGGCCGAGATTGCGCGTGCGGAAGAAGAATGGGCCATCAGTACCCAGTACCTGGTACCCAGTACCCAGTCTGCGGCAGGGGAACGATTTCCGGCAGCCCAGGTCGCAGACAAATTTTCGGGCGTCGCGTGGACTGGCGCCACGCTCGATGTAGAGCAATTGCTAGCTCTTCCCCTTGCGGCGTCGCGAAGGCTCGTCCGCTCCTGGATCGAAGACAATGCCCCGGAAGCGGCTGTTTCGTTTCGACTGATCGAACAGCTTCTTGAACTCGCGCGCAGTCCTGCCGGCAAGAGGGTTAATCTGCCCCAGGGATCCGCCGCCGAGGGCTCCAGATTAAATCACACTTGCGGCAAGACTGTCCGCCGAGGGCGGCAAGAGCTCCTTCTCGAATCGGAAGCCAACGGCGCAGTGGGCGATTATCGATACGAGCTTGCGGTGCCGGGCGCCGTCGCAGTCCCAGAACTGGGGATGTGGATCGAAGCGAAGATCGTCGAAGTGGAAAGCGTTCCCGAGACAGAGCGGCAACAATTACTTGATCCTGAAAGTATCGGGACCAGCCTCGCCATCCGGAACTGGCGTGCGGGCGACCGCTATTGGCCGAGCCATACCAAAGCGGAAAAGAAGGTCAAAGAGCTTCTGAGCGACCGCCATGCCACGGGCACGGGGAAAAAAACCTGGCCTGTCATCCAGGAGATGGACCGTGGCAGCCTCATCTGGATGCGAGGATTTCAAGTTCCGGAAGCATTCCGGCCGCGCGCAACGAGAGCGATTCGCATTCGTGAGATTCCGTTGGAATAACTTAACTCGCGCGCAAGAGTTCCTGGTTATAACCCCACACCTGGTCGCGAACGTAAGGCGGAAGGCTCGGTTCGGAGCGTTCCACCACCATCAGCCCCGCCCGCCGCAGAAAATTCCGCACTGTGGTTTTGGTTCGCAATCCCACATCGCTGGCGGTCTTTGCCAGAAAGTCGTGACAGGACACGCATACGACCTCGGTCTGCCTCAAAGTCTCAGCCATGCCGCGAATGGCGAATCGCTCCGCACCCTCGATATTCATCTTCAGAAAATGCACGCGTGCCAACCCCATCTGCTGGTGGATTTCGTCGATCGTGGTCGCTGGAACGGAAATTCCCGCCGCCGCGTCTGAGCGATTGGCCAGATATTCTTCCGAATCCTCGATCATGACCTTCGAACATCCGGGCTCGCTCGCCGCCGTGTGAATGGGGATCACGTTGGTCAGGCAATTATGCCGCACCAGCTTCTCCAGGCAGCGGAAGGTCCGAGGATGGGCCTCGATGCAAATGAGCTTGCCGGTCTCTCCAATGGCACGGGAAAAAGTCAGCGTTTCCTCACCCACGCCCGCCCCCACATCGATCACAACGTCGCCCGGTTTGGGAAGGTATCCCCAGAAGAAGCATTTGCGCGCAATCTCGTCGATCCGCGAAAGGTCCAGTCGAACGTAGGGCTGATGATAGGCAAAGTAACCGCACGAAGTCTGATGCATCCAGATTCCGTCGTCCAGAAATATCCGCCGGACCCCATGCCCCTGCATCCTTGCCAGCCCGTTTACCAAAGGGAGCGAGATGGATTGCAATCCGCATCGATCCATCAGAATCTTGATCTTGTCCGCAACGGCCATTGCACTGTCCCTCTGCCTCAGCCTATCGGTTCCCGCGACCCTGCACTGTGACCCGGTTACACCGAAAAAGTGATGAATCCAATGGGTCGGTACTTTTCGGACTTTGTGCTCTATGGCACCGCTGACCTACAGACGGCGCCCTAGCGACTCCTGTACTATCTTTATCTTGCGGAGGCGCCGTCCGCTCATGACTACTCCATTCCATTCCGGCCTGCGTCAGGTCATCTCAGCTGACCAAATCCAGAAACGGGTTCGCGAGCTCGCGCGCCAGATTTCCGACGATTATCGCGGTCAAAAAGTCGTCGCCCTCGGCATCCTGGAGAACAGCTTTATCTTTATGGCGGATCTCGTGCGCGCCCTCGATGTGCCCACGATCTGCACGTTCATTAAGCCGAGCTACAAGCAGTCCAGCCGCGGCGAAGCGCCCGTGCTCGAGATTTTTTTCAGCCACGAACTGGCGATCAAAGACAAGCACGTGCTTCTGGTCGAAGGCCTGGTGCATTCGGGTGTAACCAGCGAGTTCCTCATGAGCGATCTGCGCGGGCGCGGCGCGGCCTCGGTCAAGCTGGCAACACTGCTCGATCGCCAATCCGCCCGGCGCGTGCCCTTGCAGCCCGACTATTTCGGATTCTTGGTGGACGATGCATTCCTCTGTGGCTATGGACTGGGAAGTCCAGAACAGACAGAACGCAATCTGCCCTATTTGGCAGCCGCGAGTTAAGTCACCTTCGGAGAAGGATAGAAACATGGGTCCCGGTGTTCGTTTCCATACAAGGCTGTGACCTATGTCACCCCCCGCCATCACCCCGTTTTTCTCCGAAAAGGTCTAGAATGGGGCAGCAGGCTTTCGCCAATCGAATTTCTGCCTCGCGCATCTAATCGAGTTGGTCCGCGAGCGGCTTCTTTCTGGCGCAGGGGAAGGTCTGTATTTTGAGGAGTTTCAGGTGAATTCGACAATCAAGACGGTACTTTTTTGGGCGGTAATCATTGTGTCGGCCGTCCTGCTTTGGCAGGTCGTTCGTACCGGCAGTACGGGCCAGAAAGAGAAGGAAATTGGCTTTTCTGAGTTCCTTTCGGAAGTGGACTCGGGCAATGTCCACGACGCGATCTTTATCGGCCAGGAAGTCCGCGGCAAGCTGAAGAACGACACCACCTTCCATAGCATCGCGCCCGCCAACTATCCCGATATGTACAAGACCTTGCGCGATAAGGGTGTGCCTTACAGCGTCAAGGACATCAGCGGCGGATCGTGGCCCAGCTGGCTCCTCAACCTTGCGCCCCTGGTCCTGCTCGGAGCGCTCTGGTTCTTCATGATCCGGCAGATGCAGACCGGCGGCAATAAAGCCCTGTCGTTCGGCAAGAGCCGCGCCCGCCTGCTCTCCATGCAGCAGAAGAAGATCACATTTAAGGATGTTGCCGGTGTTGACGAAGCCAAAGAGGAGCTGCGTGAAATCATCGAATTCCTGCGCGAGGCGCAGAAATTCCAGAAGCTCGGTGGACGCATTCCGAAAGGCGTTCTGCTCGTAGGCCCTCCGGGCACCGGCAAGACCCTGCTCGCCCGCGCAGTCGCTGGCGAGGCGAACGTTCCGTTTTTCTCGATTTCCGGTTCCGACTTCGTTGAGATGTTCGTAGGCGTCGGCGCGAGCCGCGTGCGCGATCTGTTTGAGCAGGGCAAGAAGAACGCTCCCTGCATCATCTTCATCGACGAAATTGACGCCGTCGGACGTCATCGCGGCGCCGGTCTCGGTGGTGGACACGACGAGCGCGAACAGACTCTCAACCAGTTGCTGGTCGAAATGGACGGTTTCGAATCGAATGATGGCGTCATCCTGATGGCCGCCACCAACCGTCCCGATGTGCTCGATCCTGCGCTGCTTCGCCCTGGCCGATTCGACCGCCGCGTAGTTGTCAATCGACCCGATGTTCGCGGACGCGAAGAGATCCTTCGTGTACACACCCGCAAGATTCCATTGGCTGACGATGTTGATCTCTCCGTTCTCGCCCGCGGCACACCTGGATTTTCGGGCGCTGATCTCGCCAATATGGTGAACGAAGCTGCCTTAGCCGCCGCTCGCCAAAACCGCAAAGCCGTTTTGCAATACGACTTCGAAGTGGCCAAGGACAAAGTCCTCATGGGCGTGGAGCGCAAGTCGCTCCTTTTGACCGATGAGGAAAAGAAGAACACCGCCTATCACGAGGCTGGGCACGCGCTGGTTGCGGCGAAACTGCCGCACGCCGATCCTGTCCACAAAGTTACAATCATTCCGCGTGGCATGGCGCTTGGCTTGACCATGCAACTGCCCGTGGATGATCGCCACAACTACTACAAGAATTATCTCGACACGCAGATCGCCATCCTGATGGGCGGGCGAATTGCCGAAGAGATTTTCCTGAACCAGATGTCAACCGGCGCCGGCAATGATATTGAGCGTGCCACCGAACTCGCGCGCAAAATGGTTTGCGAGTGGGGCATGAGCAATCTCGGCCCGTTGACCTTCGGCAAGAAAGAAGAGCAGATTTTCCTGGGCCGCGAAATCGCGCAGCATCGCGATTACTCGGAAGCGACCGCCATCCAGATTGACGAAGAAGTCAAGAAGATGGTGAGCACCGGCTACAGCACAGCAAAAGCGATTTTGTCCGAGAATCGCGACACGCTGGAAAAGATCGCGAAGAGCTTGATCGAGCGTGAAGTGCTCGACGCCGCCGAGATCAAGTTGCTCGTCGAGGGCCAGGATCTGCCTCCGTTGAAGCCGCTGCCGCCGAAGACAGACGAAAGCGTGCAGCAGGTGCTCAAGCCGGAACGCACTCCAGCTAAGAGCGGCGAGCGCCCGGCGACGGCTTAGAAGAGTTTTTCAATTGCCAGTACGTATTTTTCAGGGCGGCCTTTGGCCGTCCGTTTTTTTCCTTTGGCCTGTTGCGCCGTGGTTGAAAAAACGAAATGCGAGCCGTCCCGATTTCCTGAGATACTTTCAAAGACCATGAAACTGTCACTGGACTCGAAAGTCGCCCTTATCACCGGAGGATCGCGGGGCATTGGCGCGGCTACCGTGCGTCTGTTCGTCGAGGCGGGCGCGAAGGTTGTGTTCAACTATCAGTCAGCCAAGGCGCAGGCGGATCAACTGGTACGCGAATGCGGCGCCTCAAATTGCCAGGCCGTCCAGTCCGATCTTTCGACTCCCAAGGCCGCCGAACAATTGGTCGCGGCGGCGGTCAAGGCCTTCGGCCGGCTCGACATTCTGGTTGCCAATCATGGCATCTGGCCGCCCGAAGATGCGCCCATCGATTGCATGACCGACGAACAGTGGCATCGCACCATCGCAGTCAATCTCGACAGCGTATTTGGACTCATCAAGCATTCGGTCGCGCAGATGAAGGGGCAGCGCGTTCACGCTGTGCAGAGTGAGCAGAGCGCTCAACCGACTTTGAGTGGCAAAGCCAGCACGCCGCCAAGTCCCTCCGGCCACATCGTTCTCGTGGGTTCGACCGCCGGACAGCGCGGCGAAGCGTTCCATTGCGACTACGCCGCCAGCAAGGGCGCGCTGATCAGCATGGTCAAAGGCCTCTCCACCGAGCTTGCGCGCGACGGCATCCGCGTCAATTGCGTGGCTCCGGGATGGGTCGCCACAGATATGTCCGAGGCCGCGCTCAACGATCCGCCCACTCGCGCGAAAGTCTTTGGGACGATTCCGCTCGGACGAGTCGGAACCCCGGAAGAAATCGCCGGGCCAATTTTGTTTCTGTGCACACCGCACGCCGGCTTCATCACCGGCGAAATCTTCAACGTGAATGGTGGCGCGGTGTTGGTGGGATGAAAGCCTTAACGGCCAACCCGGGAACGTGGAAACCTCGATCAGCGCCGTGTTTTAAGACATCCCAGCGCATATCGTCTTCGGAGATGAAAGGGCCGAGGGTCGGTCGGCGGCCAATACAGCTAAAATGGTCTTTTAGGCTTCTAATCCCAAGAGACCATGAATCGATTCGCTCTGTTATTACTACTCTCCGGCCTGGCCTCTGCCCAGACCGGCACCGAGCCTCCTGCGCGCGTACCTTTGCCTCCGGCGTCGCCCTCCACATCCGTCAACATGAACGACTCGGAAAGCGCCCATAAGGCACGGGCGCTCCTCGATCAGACCATAGAGGCCCTCGGCGGCCATGCGTACCTCACTTACGCCAACCGCAGTGAGTCCGGCCGCTATTATCCGCTGCACCATGGCCGCACCGACAGCACCGGCCTTCCCTATAACTACTATGTCGAATACCCCGACAAGGACCGTTTCGAGGTTCTCACTCTTAAGGACCTTCACATCATCCCCGGCACCATTGACATCGGAGGGGTAAAATCCGGCCATAAGGATCTGGTCCTGATTCACAATGGCGACCAGGGTTTCGAGGTAAGCTACAAGGGAACGGCCGCGCAGGACAAGATTGACCTCCAGAATTACCTGCGCCGCCGCTCGCATTCGATCGAGTGGATTTTCCGCAAGTGGCTCACCGACCCTACCGTGGCGCTGTTCTATGACAGTCTCGACGTCGTCGACAGCAAGCCAGCCGAGGGCGTGACGCTGCTCAACAGCCATGACGATTCCGTCAGCGTCTGGATCGACCAGACCAGCCACTATCCCATCAAGATCAGCTATTCCTGGCGCGATCCCAAAGACAAACAGAAAAATATTGAGGAAGAGGTCTACGACCACTACAAGCCGGAGGAGGGCATCATGACTCCCCACTCGATCACGCGCTACTTCAATGGAGAAACTTCCCAGCAGCGCTTCATCTTCACGGCCAAATATAACCTGAACCTGCCCGACACGATGTTCGACGCGAATGTCACCTACGACCCCAAAGCGCCTTTGAAACACCGGTAAATCCCGCAAAAACCACCCCAAACCAACGGCGTTCACCGTTCGTAACCCCATCACCATCTGCCACAGCCAGAAGGAGTTAGCCGCCAGCCCCCAGCTTTGAACCACGAAGTGTGGCTTTTTTGCCACAGACGGCAAATGCGTTGGCGCTGTAAGCTATTGCGCAGCCAAAGACTTACAGCTTTTCTTGTTTTGCCGTGCCACGGTTTGACTCACGAACAAACAATTCGTGCTGCTGTGAACTGCTCCGGCGTTGGTCTGCACAGCGGGGCTCCCGTCAATCTGCGTATCCTCCCAGCATCGGCGGGAACCGGCATCGTATTTCATCGCACCGACCTTGACGGATTCGCCATCGAAGCCAGCGGTCGCAACGTGGCCCGCGTCAGCTATGCCACCAGCCTGATGAAAAAAGGTGTCCTGATCTCCACCACCGAGCATCTCCTCTCGGCCTTTATCGGAGCCGGAATCGACAACGCAATCGTAGAGCTCGACAACCTTGAGCTGCCCATCCTCGATGGCAGCGCGCGGCCGTTTGTGGACATGATTCAGAAGGCTGGGATACGCCAGCAGCGCAAGTCGCGAACCTACCTGCGAATCGTGCGCGAGATCGAGTTGCGCGAAGGCGACAAGTTTATCGCCGTTTATCCTTCCGACATCTACTCCGTTTCCTACACCATCAACTTCCCCCATCCGCTGATCGGCAAGCAGAGCTTTTGCGTGCGCCTGACCAATGGTAGCTATCTGAAGCAGATTGCTCCCGCGCGCACCTTTGGATTTCTGCATGAAGCCGACGCCATGCGCCAGCAGGGGCTGATCCGCGGAGCATCCACAGACAACGCCATCGTCATGAACCGCGAGGAAGTGCTGAATCCCCCGCTGCGTTTCCCGGACGAATTTGTGCGGCACAAAGTACTCGACCTGATCGGTGACCTGGCACTGATCGGTAAGCAGATTCTGGGTGCAGTTGTGGCCGACCGCGCCGGACATGCCATGCATACGGCTCTGGTTTCCCGGATTTTGCGCGACCGCTCCTACTGGGAAGAAACTACCATTGACGACGCAGCGAGCGTCGCCGAACTGGCCTCCGCCGCCATCCTCAGCGTCTAAAAAGTACTCTCAGCCTTCAATTGGTTGGCGGCTGGGGAGATTCCCCTCGCGGCTCATCCGCCGGCTGGGGCGCAATCGATTCCAAAGGTGGGACTCTTTCGCCCAGCAATCGGTGGAGTTCCGCCTCGGCCTCGGCCCGTATGCGATCTGCAAATGCGTATGAGCTTTCGCGATGCTCTTTGCCAAGCGGCGATAGCCGCACGCGCAGATAAGGCTGGTCTTCTTCCAACCGGCGCAGCAGCCGCTCCATGCGGGCGATTCTTTCTTCCAATGTGATCATGGCTGGTTCCTTACAGACTGCCCACCCGCGCGCGCAAGCGCAAGTCACAAGCTGGATACGGGAAAGGTGATGAAATGCGCCTTGGGTTGAGGCTGATGAGGTAATCAGTGTGCGACCGGATGGTCAGGCATTTCAGTCTGCAGGCGATCGGTTAACCACTTGTCCAGCTGATACTGCGAACTCTGAGGAACCTCGACAAAGCGAATGCCCGCGTGTCCCGTCCCGTCCGTCCATGCCACCTGACCCTTCAGTTCGAGCGAAATGTTGCTGGCGGGCAGTGTGAATCGCAATTGCGCGGCCGAGTCTTTCGCGAATTGGACAGTCGTGCGAACCGCGATCCCGCCTTCGCTGAGGTTGGTGGATGTGGTACTGATGTCCGGATTCTGCGCCGTCTTGAGGTACACCGGCATCTCCACCGGAAAGCGGAAGTAGCGGCGCCGCTCGCGGACCATGAAGTTCAGCGCCGCATTAAAACAGCGTGTCGCGTGCAGCGGCGAGAGCGGTTTTTGCAGCACGAAGTTGGCGCCATACTGGAATGCCTGCTGCGTAGTGGTCCTGCCATTGAGTACGGCAAACGCGACCGACTTGGAGTTGCTCTGGGTCGTGCGCAGGTCGCTGAGAACTTTCACCCCGCCGTCCATATCGTCGCAATCGATGATCACGGCATCGAACTTGCGCTTGGCGAGCAGAGTGACGCCTCGCCTTCCCTCCGGACAGACTTCGACGTCAACCGAAATTTTCTCCAACGCCGGCCGCAGCACTCCAAGGAGGGCCGCGTCGCCGCTGATGAGCAAAGACTCCAGTTTCATCGTATCCAGATAGTAGCGGTCGCCTGCGGTTGGCGAAAGTAACTGAGGTACCGGCCAAAACAGGTACTGAATCCTGTCGTTTGTCGCCTTTCTGGGCGGCAAAGTAGCCGAAAATCGACGATCGCCAACCGGGGAAATTAAGGGTGATACTGCTCCGGGGTCAGTTTCTTGTAGCTTTCGATGCCGTTCGCACCGACACTACCAAGATGCGGCAAGTCGCCTATCTGTCGCTGGGGTCAAATACTGGAGATCGCGCCGCCAACCTGCGCACGGCAACTGCGCAACTGCGCCAGGCGGAATCGTTGTTGGCGGTTTCCTCCCTTTATGAAACTCAGCCGGTCGACGTGTTAAACCAACCCTGGTTTTTGAATTGCGTAGTGGCCATTGAGACCAGCAAGACGCCGCGCGCGCTGCTGACATCCGTATTGTCCATTGAATCCGCGATGGGACGCCTGCGGTTCCGCGACAAAGGCCCGCGCAACATCGATATCGACATTCTCATTTTTGCGGATTCCGTCCTGGACGAACCCGGCCTCCAAATCCCCCATCCTGCAATGCACGAGCGTCGCTTCGTACTGGAACCTCTCGTGGAAATCGCTCCCGAAGCGTTCCATCCCGTACTTAAGAAAACGGCGCAAGAACTTCTGGCGGCCCTCGGTCCGGGACAGACAGTTCGGCGCTTGGGCCAATCCGGCGAGTGAAGTAGCAGCTGGATTTAACTGAGCCGAGAGTCGGAGGCCTAGCAGGCTGCTGAAAAACTCAAACGGCGACTCTGTTTTGAAGGGGCGCGGCTTCAAGCCGCGCCGTAAGTGCAGCAAAATCAATCGCGGCTTCAGCCGCCGGGGCTGCATCGCGGGCGCAAAAAGAGTTTTTCAGCAGCCTGTTAGGGAATCACTATCCGGCTGCTCGCCGCTCCGGGAGTCGCAATTGCCGACGGGCTCTCAGGGAACTGCGCAAAGAGAAAGTCCACAAACGCGTGCGACTTCGGCCGGCCCGAAGTCCGTTGCAATCCCATCCGCAACAGGAAGACGAGCGCTTTCAGCACCTCTGAATCCCGCAGCCGCGAATATCCCACGTGCTTTTCCTCCTCTTCACGAAACTCCTTCACCATGGTCGCGACTTCGTGCGCAATTTGCTGGTGCGCCAGGTTGTTGGTTGGCGGCTCGTAGATGAGGCTGGACTGCACCAGAGTCTGGTAACTCTGCGCCAGCGCAGTAAGCGCCGAGATCAGATCACGGTCGGTCAGCGGACGCCCGTCGAGCGAACGCCCAGCCCGGGCGCTCTTCGCCAACGCGAAGCTGAGCCCCATGATCAAATGCTCGCGCTCGTAAAGAAACTGCTCC